>JBIKNC010000092.1:0-16264 GCA_044358925.1 Planctomycetota bacterium
CGGGCCGGCTTCGGGCGCGCTCCGCGCGCCTGAAGCCGGCCCGCACCGATCCCGCACATCCAACACCCCGTGACGGATCGCGTGTCAGACACCGTACGCGTCACGAGCTCACAGCATGCTCGTCGGATCCACGTCGACCATCACACGCGGGCGCGTCGTCTTGCCGGCGAAGTCGGCGAGGAAGCGGCGGGCCTCGGCCAACGCGGACGACGACTTGGCGCCCCGGCCCGCGGCGGTCTTCACGAGGATGTGGTGGCGGTGTTTGCCGCGCAGCAAGGACATCGGCGCGGGCGCGGGGCCCAGCACGACGGCGGTCGCGGCGGCGTCGTCGCGCTCCAAGAGGCGGCGCAATTCGTTGGCGAGGGTGTCCGCGGTGCTCGCGACCTTCGGTGCGTCCTCGTCTTCGAGCACGACGCGGATCAGGCGGCCGAAGGGCGGGTAGCCGAGCTCGCGGCGCGAGAGGCTCTCGTGTTCCGCGAAGGCCTCGAAGTCGTGTTTGACGGCGCAACGCACCGCAGCGTGTTCGGGGTTCTCGGTCTGCACGACGATGTGGCCGGGCGAGGTGCCGCGGCCGGCGCGACCGGCGACTTGCGCGAGGAGCTGGAACGTGCGCTCGGCGGCGCGGAAGTCCGGCAGGTGCAGTGACGTGTCGGCGGAGACGATGCCGACCAGCGTCACACCGGGGAAGTCGAGGCCCTTCGCGATCATCTGCGTGCCGACGAGCACGTCGAGCTCGCGCCGCCCGAACGCTCCGAGCGTCTCCTCGTAGTCCTCGCGCCGCAGCATCGTGTCGCTGTCCATGCGGCGCACGCGCCAGGTCGGGTAGAGCTCACCGACGAGCTCGGCGACGCGCTCGCTGCCCGCGCCGAGCATGCGCAGCCCGGGCGCCGTGCAACTCGGGCAGGCCTGCGGCGGCTTCTCCTCGTGGTGGCACTGGTGGCAGACGAGCCGCCCGATGTGGCGGTGGAAGGTCAGTGAACTGTCGCACTCCTTGCAGCGCACGAGCGCGCGGCAAGCCGGGCACCACAGCACCGGCGCGAAGCCGCGGCGATTGAGGAAGAGGATCGCCTGTTCACCCGCAGCGACGGTCGCTTCGAGATGCTGGCGCAGGAAACGCGAGAGCACCGAGGAAACACGCCCGATCGGTTCCGTGCGCATGTCGACGACCTGCACGGGCGGCAGCGCGCCGCCGCCGACGCGTTTGCCGAGCACGAGGCGCTTCAGTTCGCCGTCCTTCGCGGCCTGCCAACTCTCGAGGCTCGGCGTCGCGCTGCCGAGGATGCACACGGCGCCTGCGCGGCGCGCGCGTTCGAGTGCGACGTCGCGCGCGTTGTAGCGCGGCGCGTTGCCCTGCTTGAACGACGGCTCGTGTTCCTCGTCGACGACGACGACACCGAGATCGGCGACGGGCGCGAAGATCGCGGAGCGCGCGCCGACGACGACACGCAGCTCGCCGCGCCGCACACGCTGCCAGATGCCGAAGCGCTGTGCGTCCGTGAGGCGACTGTGCAGCACCGCCACGCGCCCGAAGCGCGACTCGAAGAAGCCCACCGTCTGCGGCGTGAGCGCGATCTCGGGCACGAGGCAGATCGCGCCGCGGCCGAGCGCGAGTGCGCGCTCGATCACCTGCAGGTAGACCTCGGTCTTGCCGCTGCCGGTCACACCTTGCAGCAGGAAGCCGGTGCCCGGTTTGCCGGCGCTTGATGCGGCGAGCGCCATCCCGATCGCGCTCACCGCCCACTCCTGATCCTCGGAGAGCTGCGCCGGCCGCGGCCGCTCGCGCTCGTTCGCACTCACGAACTCGACCAGCGCTTCGCGCTCGCCCCACACGACCAGACCCTTCTCGACCAGCGACGCGAGCGGCGAACTCGACAGCCCCGTGCGCCGCAACAGATCCGCGCCGTCGATCGGCGCCTTGGCATCGATCAAGGTGCGCAGCAAGCGGTACTGCTTGGGCGAACTCTCTTCGAGTTCCGCGAGCTGCGCCTCCGCGCCCGGCGCCGCCATCGCCGTGCGCACCCGCCGACCGCCGGGCCGCGCGTGTTTGAGCGGCGCAGGCAGCACCGCCGCGAGCGCCTCGCCCCACGAACACGCGTACTCGTCCGCCATCCAGCGCGTCAGCTCGAGCAGTCCCTCGTCGACGACCGGCTCGGGATCGAGCACCGCCTCGACCGACTTCAGCGACTTGCGGTCGACGTCGGTCGTGCGTGCGAGCGCCACCACCACCGCGATCTCGCGCCGCCGCGCGAACGGCACGCTCACGCGCATGCCCGGCCGCAGGACGCCCGCGAACTTCGCCGGCACGCGGTACGTGTACTCGACGCGCATCGGGCGCGGTAGCGCGACCGCGGCATAGACCTCGTCCGCGGCGACGACGTCGTCGCTCTCGGGCAGGTCGTCGAACAACGACGCACCGGCCACGTCAGTGTCCGGCCGCGCGGTCCTTCTCGTGACCGGGCACGCCGCCTGCGAAGTACTTGTCGAGCGCAGCCTGCTGGAGGTCGATGCCGCTCATCGACGCGAGGCTCACCAGCCACGCGAACACGTCCGCGAACTCACCCGCGAGGTGCTCCTTGTCCGCGCCGCGCCGCAGCGCGCGCGTCAATTCGCCGACCTCTTCCGCGAACCACATGTACGTGCCCGCGAGACCGCGATCGCTGTCGCGCGCGAGGTACAGCGTGCGAATCAGCTCTTGGAACTCGTTGATCTGCATGTCACGAAGCGCGCTCGCGAAGAACTGTGACGATCGAGATGGCCTCCGCGCGCGGGTCGTCGCCCGCACGCGCTTCGAAGTCGCGCCGCAAGCCGCGCAGGAACGCGCCGGTCGGTTGATCCGCGGCGCGATGCACGAGCGTGAAGAAGCCCTTCTCGGACAGCTCGTTGCCGTCCATGTCGGGCGCGGTGACGACGCCGCTCGAAGCGAGCACGAGCCGATCGCCGGGTGCGACCTCGAGGTCCTGTACCGCGAGCGTGCGCTCGAACACCGGACCTCGATCGAGGCCGAGCGCGACACCCTCGGGTTGGAACACGCGCAGTTTGCCGTCCGCGGCGCTCACGCGCACGACGGGCAGGCGATGGCCGGCGCACGCGATCGTCGCGCGGCCGCTCGCGGGGTCGAGGCGCGCGAAGAGTGCGGTGACGACCAGCCCGCGCCGCAGATCGCGAGCGAGGTCGCGGTTGGCGCGCGTGAACGCGGCGGCGACCTCGGTGTTCCCGGAGAGTGCCGTGCGCAGGTAGGTGCGTGCGATCGCGCCGATGAGCGCGGCCGGAACACCGTCGCCGCTGACTTCGCAGACGAGCAGTCCGACCGAGCCGTCCGCGTACTCGATGAAGTCGTGGAAGACGCCGGAGAGTTCGTCGCCTCCGATGTGCATGCCGCCGATGTCGTAACCGGGGACGAGCGGCGTCGACATCGGCAGGAGCGCCTCGCGCACCTGCTCGGCGACTTCGAGTTCGCGCTCGCGCAGGCCGAGTTCGAGGCGTGTGTCGGCGGCGTCGGCGAGCTCTTCGCTCATGCGTTCGAGCGCGCGAGAGAGCTGCGCCACCTCGCCGCCGCCGCGCACCTTCGCGCGGTGGCGCAGGTCGCCGTGGCTGAGGTTGCGCACGTCGTCGACGATGCGGCGCAGCGGACTCGCGACTTGGCTCGCGAGCCACCACGCGGCGATCGACGCGACGACGACCATCAGCGCGACGATCGCGATGATCGCGCCGCGCAACTCGAACACGAGGTCGCGGCTCTTCTGCGGCACGACGAGCCAGGTCTCTTCGGCCGCTGTTCCGCGACTGACGAGTTCGCCGCGGCGGCCGTCGCGCAACACCACCGCCGTTCGTCCGGTGCCTTCGGCTGTGCGTGCGACGAGACTCGAGCGCTCGCCGAAGCCGTTCACTCGTGCGTCTTGCGTCGCCGCCAGCACCTCGTCGATCGTCTCGCGATCGTGGCGTGTCGCGAGTGACGACGTGAACGCGAACAGTCCGAACGCACCGAGGCCGCCGACGACCATCAACACGCCGAATGTCGTCAGCGCGAAACGCGCGGCGAGGCCCATGCCGGGGCTCTCGGGTTCGCGGCGGCTCACCACGGTGCGCCTCCGACCCAGTGGGCGTCTTCGAGCAGTTGGGTGCGCAGGAGCGCCATGCACAACAAGCCGTAGAGGCCGGCGGCGAGGTCGTCGAGCAGGATCCCGTCCGCTCCGTGCACACGTTCGAGGCGGCGCACCGGCGGCGGTTTCGTGATGTCGAACACGCGGAAGAGCACGAACGCGACGAGCAGCGCGAGCAATGACGGCGGCGTCGTCCACGCGACGCACACGAGGTAGCCGAGCACCTCGTCGAGCACGAACCAACCCGGATCGCCGGTCGGCGAGCGGCGCTCCGACCAACGCGCCAGCGGGCGCGCGGCCACGTAGAGGACGACGACGAGGCCCGCGATGCACAGCGGGTACGCGCTGCCGGTGCCGCCGAGCAGCCACGCGATCAGGACACCGGCGAGTGTGCCGAAGGTGCCGGGCGCGACGGGCGAGAGTCCGAGCCCGCCCGCCGTCGCGAGCAGCAACTTGACTCGCTCCATCAGCGCGGCGCTCCGAGCAGGCGCGCGGCCTTCACGACGTACCCGACGCCGGAGCCGACCGACGTCACGAGCGTCGCCCAGACCGAGACGTGCGCGATGATCTCGATCGGGCGCACGAGTGCGTCCGGCCACGGCAATCCGAAGAGGCCGAGCAGCGCGCCGATCGCAACGCACTGCACGACGAGTTTGAGTTTGCCGAAGCGGTCCGCGCCGAACGCGAAGCCTTGGCTCTCGGCGTAGCCGCGGATGCCGGTCACGAGGAACTCGCGCGCGAGCACGACCACGACGATCCACGTCGGCAGGTACGGACGCGCCCAGTCGAGTGCGGTCAGGAAGATCAGCGCGCCGAGCACGAGGATCTTGTCGACGAACGGGTCGGCGATGCGGCCGAACGCGGTCACGTTGCCGTACTTGCGCGCCAGGTGGCCGTCGAGCCAGTCCGTCGCCGCGACGAGCACGAACAACCAGAACGCGACGCCCATCCACAGGTCGGGCCGGGTGCGCTCCGGGCCGCCGACGCCCGCGCCGAAGTGCTCGAGCAACACGAACAACACCACCGCGCCGACGAAGCGGATCGCCGTGACGCGGTTCGGCCAGTGGGCGAACACACCGGCGCGCGGCGCGGCGGCCGCATGCGCGGGTCCCGTGCCGGTTGCGCCGTTCATCGTGCTCGAGCGCTCGTGTCCGTGCGCCCGACGACGCGGTCTGCGACGAGATCGAGATCGTCGTCGACGTCGGTGACCTTCACGACGACGCGCGCGCCGACTTCGGGCCGCGCATCGAGCGGCCCGTTCGATGCGAGGTGCACACGCGGATCGACCTCCGGCGCGTCGAACGCGCCGCGCGCCACCGCGCGCCAGCCGCCTTCGTTGCGCGAGTGCACTTCGTCGACGAGCACTTCGATCGTCGAGCCGATGCGCGCGCGTTGGTCCGCGGCGAGCACTTCGTCGCGCACGTCGAGCACACGCTCGAGCCGCTCCAGCGCGACGTCGTGCGGCACTTCGTTCGGCAGGTCGAAGCCGCTCGTGCCCTCTTCCGGCGAGTACGCGAACGCACCGAGGCGGCCGAGGCCGTAGTGCTTCACGAGTTCGCACAGCTCGTCGACGTGTGCGTCCGTCTCACCCGGGAAGCCGACGAGCACCGTCGTGCGCAGCGTGATGCCCGGCACCTCTTCGCGCAGGCGGTCGAGGATCTTGCGCACCTGGTCGCCGCTGCCGTGGCGGCGCATCGCGCGCAGCACGTCGGTCGCGGCGTGTTGGATCGGGATGTCGAGGTACGGGAGCACTTTGGGATGCTCGCGCATCAGCTCGGTCAGTCCCCACGGGAAGCGATTCGGATACGCGTACATGACGCGCACTCGCGCCGTCCCCGGCAGGTCGGCGAGGCCGCGCACGAGGTCGGGCAGCTCGTGACCGGCGCCCAAGTCGCGCCCCCACGCGGTCGAGTCCTCGGCGACGACGACGAGTTCTTCGGCGCCGCCGTGTTCGATCAGCTCCTGCGCTTCCTGCAGGACTTCGGGCATGCGCTTGCTGCGGTGTTTGCCGCGCATGATCGGGATGGCGCAGAACGCGCATCCGTGGTCGCAGCCGTGGCTGATGCGCAGGTAGGCGTAGCTGCCCGGCGTCGCGAGCAGGCGCGAACCTTCGCGCGCACCGGCGCGCTTCTCGACGGCTTCCAGGTAGGCCGGCACGCGCTTGCCGCGGCCGAGGTCGCGCACGCGCTTGGCGAGCCCGCGGTAGTCCGAGATCTCGCAGAACAGGTCGACCTCGGGCAGCTCGCGCAGGAGCTTGCGTTTGTAGCGCTCCACCAGACACCCCGCGACGACGACGGCGTCGAGTTCGCCGCGGCGTTTGCGCTCGAGCTGCTCCTCGATGCGGTCGTAGGACTCCTGCCGCGCCTCGCCGATGAACGAGCACGTGTTGATGACCACGACCCGGGCCTCGTCGACCACGGGCGTGACGAGGAGTTGCTCCTCCGCCATGCGCGCCAGGATCAACTCGGAGTCGATCAGGTTGCGCGCGCAGCCGAGGTGCACGAGCGCCACCGGCACGGGTTCTTCGTTCTTCGAGCGGCTCACTCGCCCAGCCTAATGAATCGGGGGCCCCGTCCGGTCGGACGGAGCCCCCGCTCTGTGGACGGCACGCGTGTGGTGAGGATCTTTCAGGCGCCCTGCGCGACCGCGGCGCGCCAGGTCTTCGCGTCCATCAAGATCTCGCGCCGCGATCCGCCGAGGTACGGCCCGATCAGGCCGCGCTGCTGGAGCTGGTCGAGGATCGCGGTCGACTGCTTGAAGTCGAGGCCGAAGCGCCGCTGGAGCATCGAGACGGCCACGCGGCCTTCCTCGAGGAACACACGACCGGCCTCGTAGACGAGCTTGTCGTCGATGTCCATCTCCGGCGCGGGTGCGGCCGGTGCCTCGAACAGCGAGGGCTGAGCCTCACGACCGCGGCCGCGACCGCGCGAACGTTTGCGCGGGGCGCGCGCCGCCGGAGCGAGTTCGGTGACGGGTTCGGAGCGCTCGTCGAGTTCCGCGTCGTTCTCTTCGACGGCCGGAGCCTGGCGCTTGTGTGCGCCGGTCGCCGCCGCGACGAGGGGCAGGGCGACCGCGGGCGGGAGCACGTCGTCCGCGCCCTCCTCCTCTTCGCCATCCGCGTCCGCGTCGTCGGCGAGCTGCGCCGCGACCACGCGCGGTTCGTCCTCGGTCTCTTCCGACTCCGCCGCCGCGTCGTCGTCCTCGTCGCTTTCGTCGTCCTCATCGAGGTCGTCGAGGTCGTCGTCCGAGTCCTCTTCGTCGAGGTCGTCTTCGAGATCGTCACCGGCGAGCGGTGCCGCCTTGAACTCCGGGTCGTCGCCTTCGATCCACTCCTCTTCCTCTTCTTCTTCCTCCTCGTCCTCGTCGTCCTCGTCGTCGTCGTCGTCATCCTCGTCGTCGTCGTCGTCCTCGTCGACTTCGACCCAGCCATCGTCGTCACCGGCGGCGACGGCCGTGAGCGCTCCGGCGACCGGGGCGACGGCCTCGTCTTCGGACTCCTCGCTCTCCTCGTCTTCGGACTCTTCGTCCTCTTCGTCGCTCGCGTACTCCTCGTCGTCCTCGAAGTCCTCGTCGAGCTCCTCTTCCTCGTCGAGCTCTTCGGGCGCCTCGACTTCGACGACGGCCGGCGCGGCGCCGCGCGGCTTGAACGGCTTGGCGTCGTCGCTGACCTTCGGAAGCAGCGACGGACCCGCGACCGCAGCGGCCACGGCACCCGACTCGACCGAGACGAACGACACCTCGCGGCGCGGCGCAGCGGCGGCGACGATGGTCGCGACCGGCTTGCTCGGCGGGGTGTACGGGCGCGGCTCGTCGATCTCGCCTTCGTGCGGTTCGACGGCGATCTCGCCCTTGTTCGCGACCGGTTGGCCGCGCTTCAGAATGCGCACCTCGAGGTCACCGGTCGCAGCGACTGCTGCTGCGGCAGCGGCCGTTCCGAGCGGCGCGACGGTCGCCGTCATCACCGGAGCGAACACCGGCGCGGGCGCGATCGGCGCGACAGGTGCTGCGGCCGGTGTGACGGTGACGGGAGCGATCGTCGGAGCGGCGTGGCGCGCGACGCTCGGTGTCGCGACCGGCGCGGTGACGACCGGCGCCGGGGCGACGACCGGCGCGCTCTTCTTCGTCTCGACGACGACCGGTTGCGCGGCGGCGCGCGCCAACGGGCGCACGGTCTCGCTGTCCTCGTCGGTGTCGCTGTCGACCGCGGCGCGCTCGCGCCGCAGGTAGTCGGTGATCGACCAGCCGAACGCGTGTGCGAGTGCGAGCGTCGCTCCGGCCAGCACCACGGCGCCGAGCACACCGCCGAGGATGCGCAGGTCGCCGGCGAACAGTGCGCCGAGGCGACCTTGGCCGAAGAGCCACGCACAGCCGACCGCGAGCAGCGGCAACGCGCCGCCGATCGGCAGCCAGGCGAGGCGCCGCGTGCTGACGAGCGCCCAGACCATGAGCGCGACGAGCGTGCCGCTCGCGACGATCAACCCGAGCGCGCCGAACATGTCGATCAGCCCGCGCACGGCTCCGGTGGTCGCGTTGACGCTCTGACCATCGGCGGGCACGCCCTTCACGAGCGCGGTGACGACCGAAGCGAGCAGGAACCCGCCCGCCGCCAGCGTGACGGCACCGACCCAGAAGCGCGGCGTCTCGTCGACGAGCTGTGCGTCGACCACGGGCACCGCTTTGGGCGCGGGCTTGGGCGCCGCCGCTTTCGCGGCCGCTCCGGCAGGTGTCGCCGCGGGGCGCGCACTCGCGCGCTCGGGTTCGGCGCGCGGGGCGGCGCTCGCCATCGGCACCACGTCCGGAGCGGGGCTCCCGACCTTCGCCGGCGACTGCGGAACGACCTCGCGGGCCGTGTTCTGACGCTGACGTTTCGACGCCTTGTTGCGCTTCTTCTTACTCATGGTCGTTCGGGGCGCCGCCGGTCGCGGCGCCGGTCATCTCTTCCCACTCTTCCAAGGACAGCAGCACTTCGCGCGACTTGCTGCCCTTGTGATTCCCGACGATACCGACCTCGCCCATCATGTCGATGAGGCGCGAGGCGCGTGTGTATCCGACTTTCAGGTGGCGCTGCAGCAGCGACGCCGATCCGCGGCCGGTGGAGAGCACCGCGCGTACCGCCTGGTCCCACAGCTCGTCCTCGGCCGCCGGGTCGCTCGACGCCGCGCCTTCGCTGCGCGTCATGCCGGTCGCGACCTGCACGAGTTCCTGGTTGAAGTTCGGCGCCGACTCCTTGCACACGTAGTCGACGAGCGCTTGGAGTTCGCTGTCCTCGACGAGCGCACCCTGCGCGCGCACGAGTTGGCTCGACTGCGGCGGCGTGTAGAGCATGTCGCCCTGGCCGAGCAGCTTCTCCGCGCCCGACTTGTCGAGGATGACGCGGCTGTCCTGGTTCGACGCGACGGTGAACGCGATACGCGTCGGCAGGTTGCCTTTGAGCACACCCGTGATGACGTCCGTCGAAGGCCTCTGAGTCGCGACGATCACGTGGATGCCGACCGCGCGCGACTTCTGCGCGAGGCGCGTGATCGCACCTTCGGCCTCCTTCTTCGAGGTCATCATGAGGTCGGCCATCTCGTCGATGACGACCACGATGTACGGCACGTGGCGCGGCGTGCGTTCCTCGCTCCACTCCTGGCCCATGCGCTCCTTCAGCTTGTCCTCGCCGAGCGCGTTGTAGCCCTTGATGTTGCGCACGCCGGCGTGTTTGAACAGCTCGTAGCGCATCTCCATCTTCTCGCACGCCCACTCGAGCACGTTGGTGGCGTACTTCATGTCCGTCACCACCGGGCACATCTGGTGCGGCACCTCGGAGTACATCTGCAGCTCGACCATCTTCGGGTCGATCATGATGAGCTGCACGTCGTGCGGCGAGCGCGTGAGCAGGAGGCTCGCGATGATCGTGTTGATGCAGACCGACTTGCCCGAGCCCGTCTGACCGGCGATCAGCACGTGCGGCATGCGCGCCAGGTCTTCGACGACCGGGTTGCCTTCCGCGTCCATGCCGAGGAACAACGGCAGCGCGAAGTGCTTGCTGTCGTAGGCCTCCTTCGTGATGAGTTCGCTGAAGCGCACGACGCGGCGCTTGCTGTTCGGCACCTCGACGCCGACCGTCGAACGGCCCGGGATCGGCGCGATGACGCGGATCGACTTGGCGCGCAGCGCCGCGGCGATCTCGTTCGACAGTTGCGTGACCTTGTTGAGGCGCGTGCCTTCCGCGACCTCGAGTTCGTAGAGCGTGACGACCGGGCCGACGATGCTGCCGACCACTTGCGCTTCGACGCGGAAGCTCGCGAGTTGCGCTTCCAGGCGCCGCGCTTCCGCTTCGATGTCCTCCGCCGAACGCGTCGTGTGGCGCGACTCGTCGGGTGGGATCAACAGCTCGAGCGGCGGGAACTTCCACGGGCCCTTGGGCGGCGTGGGCGGCGCGTACGGCCGCGGTTCGGGCGCTTTGTACGAGAGCTTCTTCTTGACGAGTTCGACGTTGCTGCCGCGAGCGGCGGCCGGAGCCGCTTCCTCCCAGTCTTCGTCGGCGTCGGCCTCGTCGGCGTCCTCCTCGTCGTCGTTCCACTCGTCGGTGTCCGACGCGTCGACGTCGTCGGCGTCGTCGCCGCCCCAATCGTCTTCGTCGTTCGCAGCCGAATCCTCGTCGTCCGACGCCTCTTCGGCAGCCGCCGCCGCGGCAGCCGCGGCCTTCTTCTTCGTGGCGCGCTTCTTCGGCGCGGGCACGATCTCGTCGTCGTCCACGGCTTCTTCGTCCGCGTCGACGTCGTCGTCCGACGCGTCGTCCCAGGCGTCCTGTTCGTCGGCCTCGGCTTCCGCGTCGACGTCGTCGTCTGCTTCGTCCGCTTCGTCGTCAGCCGCAGCGGCCTTCTTCTTCGACGCCTTCTTCTTCGCGAGCTTCTTCGTGCTCCGCTTCTTCGGGAGCGGCTCGATCTCGATGTCCGCGCCGCGCAGGAAGTCCCACCACGACGCGAGCGTCGCGGACAACCACACACCGAGCGCGCGCAGCGGCGGTTCACCGCGCTTCGTGCGGCGCTCCGACAGCCAGTGCACGAAGGCCGCGATGGCCGGCACGAACGCGAGTTCGGTCGCGAGCATGAAACTCGCCGCCGTCACGAGGATCGTCAGCAGCCACGCACCGAGCAGGCCGAAGTTCTCGACCAGGATGCCCGTCGCGCCGCCGTGCGCCGACTGGCCTTGCACGAGTTGCTGCGCGAGCCAACCGCCCGGCCCGTACGGCAGACGATCGCCCGTCGCGAAACCGAGTTGCTGCTGCGCGAGCGTGTGGGACGCGTAGTCCGCGCCGAACGCGAGCTCGAACAACACCGCCGCCGAGAACAACAGGCACGCGCCGCCGAGCACCCGTACCCACGGGAACACGATCTGCCGCCCGCTCATGAGGACGACGCCCCACGCGAGTCCGAGGAAGCAGAACAGGTACGCGCTCCAACCGATCGCGACGAGAGCCTGGCGCGCGAGATAGAAACCGAGCGCGCCGCCGAAGTTCACACCGGTCGCGTCACCGAGCGGCGCCCAGAAACTCGCGACGGCGATGCCGAGCCAGAGCGAGAAGAACACGAACAGGAGACCTTTGATCTCCTGCAGCACGCCGCCGGTGTGTTCGTCGACTTCGCGGCCGAGGGCCAGGCTCGACAGCGTGCTCCCGATGCGGCGCGCGAGGCGCCCGAACCAGGAGGACGGTTCCGCGGACGACTTCTTCGCGGAGCGCTTGGGTCTGGATCTGGCCATGGTGGGACGACGGACGCGCACGGCGCCGCCTCAGCGGCGCCCAACGGAACCGCGCCGGCGCGGCAGCGCGATCGGAGCCACGCGAAACGCGGCCGTAACGTGAGAGGTTCGCGCCCGCAGGCCCTTCGGAGCAAGGCGCGCGAGCCCCGCGTGCCCGTCTCGACACTCGATCACGTGCGCGCGGCCGCAACTCGTTGATCCGCGACGGATCGCGGGTCAGGAAGTTGCTTCCCGAGAGAGCGCCGCAGCGAGCTGCGAGGGCCGCTCGGCGCTCACCGCGCGCCGCTCCGCTCGCCCCGGCACCGAACGCCGTTCACTCCGTCGCGGGCCGCTCGAGTTCGACGAGCCGCGCGGCGACGTAGGCCTTCGAACGCCCGTCGATCAGGACCTCGGAACCGTCGCGACCGAGCACCGTGACGCTGGTCTTCACCGCCCCGAGCGCGGCCGCGCCGTTGAGCACGACATAGTCGGTGTTCTTGCGCCGCATCTTCGCGAGCGCGCGCTGCCGACCGTTGCCGGTCTCGAGTGCGAAGCCGACGACGAGGCGCTCGCCCTTCTTCTTCGCCACGGTCGCGAGCAGGTCCGGATTGCGCACGAGTTCGAGGGCGGTGGTCTGGGTCCCGCCGTCCTTCTTGCGCCACTTGCCCGCCAGGCGGCGTTTCGGGCGCCAGTCGGCGACCGCCGCGGCCATGTAGAGCACGTCGCAGCTCGGAAAGTGCTCGACGAGCGCCGCGAGCATGTCGCGCGCGCTCACGACGTCGACACGCGTGACACCGGCGGGCGTCGGCTGGTGCACGGGCCCCGCGACGAGGACGACGTCGTCGCCGCGCTCGGCCGCGGCGCGCGCGATCTCGAAGCCCATCAGGCCGCTCGACTCGTTCGACAGGTAGCGCACCGGGTCGACGTACTCGCGCGTCGGGCCGGCGGTCACGAGGACGCGGCGCTTGGGCGCGCGCGACTTCTTCTTGGAGCCCTTCGCCGCGGCCACGATCAGCGCCCCTGGCCGAGGATCTCGGCCACGCGCGCGACGAGTTCGAGCGGCTCGCACATGCGCCCCTTGCCTTCGACGCCGCAGGCCATGTGGCCCGCGCCCGGTTCGGCGATCGTCCAGCCGTCGGCGATCAGTTGTTCGACGTTGCGACGCACGGCCGGTGCGCTCCACATGTGCGGGTTCATCGCGGGCGACAGGAGCCGCGGCACGCTGCGCGGCGTCGCGAGCACGACCGTCGTCACGAGGTCGTTCGCCAGGCCGTTCGCGAGGCGCGCGATCACGTCCGCGCTGGCCGGCGCGAGCACGATGCACTCGGCCCACTGCGAGAGGGTGATGTGGTCCATCGCGCCGCGGCGCTCGTCTCCCCACTCACTCGATTGCGCGGGCTCGCCCGTGAGCGCCTCGAACAACTGCGGCGAGATCAGCTCCGCGGCGCGCGGCGTCAGCACGCAGCGCACGCGGTGACCGGCCTGCGCGAGTTTGCTCGCGAGATCGCAGCTCTTGTGGAGCGCCGCCGACGCCGAGGCACACAGGACGATGTTGCTCACGTTCGGCGGACCTCCGCATCGGGCCGCGGTTCGAGGCCCGCGATGGCACACACTTCGGCGTAGGCCCGTTCGACGTCGTCGTTGACCACGACGTGATCGTAGGCGCTGCGGTGCGCGCGTTCGGCCGTCGCTTTCGCGAGCCGTCTCTCGACCACCTCGATGGGCTCGGTTCCGCGACCTTCGAGGCGCCGGCGCAGCTCGCGTTCGTCGGGCACGTCGATGAACACGAACAGAGCGTCGATCTTCTTCGCGCGGATCTGCGCGGCGCCCTGGACGTCGATCTCGAGCAGGAACACCTTGCCCTCCGCCACCGCCCGTTCGTACGGCTCCGCAGGCGTGCCGTAGAGATTGCCGTGCACCTCGGCCCACTCGAGGAAGCGGCCGCGCGCGATGTCGGCGCGGAAGGCCTCGGGGCTCACGAAGCGGTAGTGCACGCCGTCGACCTCGCCCGGGCGCGGCGCGCGCGTCGTGCACGAGACGCTGAACACGACCGACGGGTCCTGGCGCAGGCGCCGATTGATCGTGCTCTTGCCGCTGCCCGACGGTCCGGACACGACGAGCGCGCGCCCCTTGCGAAACGCGCTCATTCGACGTTCTGCACCTGCTCGCGCAGGCGTTCGACGGCCGTCTTCGCATCGACGACCCAATGCGCGATCTGCGCATCGGCACATTTGCTGCCGATCGTGTTCACCTCGCGGAAGGTCTCCTGCACGAGGAAGTCGAGCTTGCGGCCGACGCCGTCCTTCGCGCCGAACGACGCGCGCAGTTGTTCGAGGTGGCTCGACAGGCGCGACAGCTCTTCGGCGACGTCGGCCTTGTCGGCGAGCAGCGCGATCTCGCGCGCGAGTTCCGCCGGCTCGATCGCCGTTCGGCCCGCGAGTTCCGCGACGCGGCGCGCGAGTTCGGTCTGCAGGCGCTTCACGACCGTCGGTGCGCGCTTCGCGATGCGCGCGACGAGCTTCTCGAGCAGCGCGGCGTTCTTCTCCAGGTCCTTCGCGAGCGCGCGCCCCTCCGCCTCGCGCATCGCGACGAGGGCCGCGAGGGCCGAGTCCGTCGCCCGCACGATCGGGCGGCGTGAATCGTCTACCTCGAGGGTCGGCGCGCTGCTCTGGAACACGCCCGGCAGCGCGGCCCACTGCGCCAGCGAAAGTTCGCCCGCGGCGCCGACGGCGCGCGCGAGCTTCTCGAGTTCACTGCGGTAGCGCGCGACGAGTTCCGCGTCGACGCGCACGTGTGCGGCGGAGTCCTTGCGCTCGATCGCGACGCTCACGTTGACGGAGCCGCGCTCGAGGTGCTCCTTCACGCGCGCTTCGACTTCGTTCTCGAGTTCGGCGAGGTCGCTCGGCAGCCGCACCTTGACCTGCAGGAAGCGGTGGTTGACCGAGCGCACTTCCACGCCGACCACGAGCCCGTCCGCCTCGACGGTCGCCGCACCGAATCCGGTCATCGAGCGCATGCAAGGATCTCGAACGCGATGCTCAACTGCGACTGCCCGGCTTGACCGGCGTCGAGTTCGCGAAGCCCTGCGGCGGGTCCTTCGGATCCCACGTGCGTGCGTTGACTTCGCACAGCGCATGCAGCGCGAGCCCCTGTTTCGCGAACGGGTTCGCGCCCGAGCGATTGACGATGGCGCCGACGCCGACGACCGTCGCACCGAGGCTCTGCAAGAGTTCGATCACTTCACCCGCGGATCCGCCGGTCGTGATGACGTCTTCGACCACGAGGCAGCGCGCGCCGGGCTTCACCTGGAAGCCGCGGCGCAGTTCCATGCGGCCGTTCTTCTCGCCGGCCTTGCGCTCGGTGAAGAACGCCGGGGTGCCGAGCGCGCGCCCGACTTCGTGCGCCCACACGACGGCGCCCATCGCGGGGCCGACGACGAGGTCGCAGGTGAGTTTGGCTTCGGCGAGTTTCGCCGCGAGGCCGAGGGCGAGCCGCTCCGCCGCGACCGGGTCGCACAGCGCGAGCGCGCACTGGAAGTAGCGGTCGGAATGCAGGCCGCTCGACAACAGGAAGTGCCCTTCGAGGAGCGCGTTCTTGGCGCGCAGCAGATCCAGCACCTCACCCGTGGTGCGCACCGCGCTGACGGCCGCGCGGCTCACGGGTTCTCCGTCGACGTCGCCGACGTGGCGAGCGAACCGGTCAGGGTCTTCTCGACGAGCGTGATGCCGACCGCCGAGACGAGGAACACGACGCCGACGATGGCCGTGAACTTCGTGATGCCGCGCGCGCCGACGCCGAAGGTCTGGGTGCCCGCTCCGCCGAAGGCCCCGCCGAGGCCGCCGCCGCGCCCTTCCTGGATCAGGACGACGACGATCAGGAGCAGCGCGGAGCCTGCGAACAGGATGGAGAGCAGCGTCGAGAGGAGTGCCATGGCCGGGGTTCCCGCGTGAAAGCGGGCGGACAAGCTACACCTTCGGGGCGGGTGCTGGAAAGCGGCCGGCGGCTGCGAGTGGGCGGAGACTGGGCGGCCAGCGGCGCGGCTCGCGCCCGGCGGAGCGGCTCGGGAGCGGCCAGGTGAGCGGCCCGGCGGGCTCGAAGGCCGTTCGCGGGCCGCTCAGCGCCCGCGCGCCTCGAGCAGCGAGCCGGTGCGCCCCTGCGAGGTGATGACGATCGTGGTCGCGCTGGCGAGGAACAGGAGTGCGACTGCCGCGAGCGCGCGGCGCAGGCGCGGCCGCGGCGTCTCGTGCGAGCCGTCGACGAGGACGAGCACGACGAGCGCGATCGCGGAGAGCACGAGCACGAGGAATAGCACCGTCTGCAGCAGCACGCGTGGAAGCTACCGCGCTGGGTGCTGTGGTTCGGTGCGAGAAGAGGGAGCGGTCGCGCGCGTTTCTCGAATGGCAACGTGTGGCGACGAACCGCGCACGGTGCGGCGAGCG
>JBIKNC010000093.1:0-16246 GCA_044358925.1 Planctomycetota bacterium
GCCGCTCTTCGAGGCGCTCTTGGCGGCGCGGGGACAACTCGCCGTTCGCGAACTCGGCGTCGATCCCGGCCATGGCGGCCTCGTGTTCGGCGATGCGCGCTTCGAGCGTCGCGAGCGCATCGGCGTGACGCGCGTGCTGCTGCTCGAACTCCTGCATCCGCCGGGCGAACTCCAACTCGGTCCGGCGGCGCAGTTCTTCGTCGATCGTCGCTCGCGCACGTTCCACCTCGCGCTCGGCGCGGCGACGTTCGCCCTCCATCTGTCGTTCGACGCCGCTGCGCTCCTGCGCCGCACGTTCGCGGTGCAGCTCTTCCGCAACCCGAGGCTCTTCGTACACGCGAGTTTCGAATCCCGCCGCATCGAGCGTCGCGGCGATCGTGCCGTGCGCCTGGTGCGCCGACAGTGCCGCGACCTCGACTTGCAGCGCGGCGATGCGCGCTTGCAGCTCGGCGATCTGGCGTGCGGCCTCGTCCTGCGGGGCCAAGAGCGCCCCGGTGGTCGCCGGGAACATCAGATCCGGAGCGAGCGCCCGAACACGTGCAGGCGCAGGAGCGTCCTGTGTGCTCGCCGGAGTGAACGACGACGTGCTCAGCACCGCCAGCGGTGCGGGCTCGGTGGTCGTGCTCGCAAATGCGCCTCGCAGATCGATCACTTGCGCCGGAGCGAGCGGCGCCGTGTTCGCGGTCGGCGCAGATTCCTGTGCGAGCCAAGGTGCTGCGAGCGGCACGCCGAGGGCGACGAGCCCCGCGGCCGTGAGAGTGAAGACGTTCATCGTTGAGAGTCCCGTTCGGTTTCGTGGTCCGGGGAGTTGGCGGACGTCGTCGCCTTCGCGCGGGCGTCGAGTCCGTGGACGAGTTGCTCGAGCAGCGCGGCGCGCGACTCGATCGTGGAGAGGCGCTCGGTGAGTTCGAGCAGGCGCTCTCGGCGCTCGCCCTCGGCGCCGTCGAGTGCCGTGGACAGTTCTTCGCGAGCGAGTGCGAACTCGGTGGCGAGTTCCTGCGCGACGAGCGCGAGCGGCGAGGGCGCGGCGCTCGACGACGTGTCGGTGACCGAGTCGGCAACCGTGTCCGCACCCGCAGCGGTGCCGCTCGTGAAGGCCGACGCCGGTTCGCGTTGGCGCGTCTCGCGACCGTCGTCCGCGAACGCACCCATGCGCGGCCGCTCGTCCATCTCTGCTGCGAGCAACGGCGCGAGGCGCGGCGCGAAGCCCGCCACGAGCACGGTGGGGAGGAGCACCGCCACGCGCGCCGCTCGACTCGCGCGGCGTGTGTGTTCGCCGATCGAGGCGACGAGGCGCTCCGCGCGTTCGACGACGAGTGCCGGTCGCGCCGCCATCGTCGGTGCGCCCGTCATCGCCGCGGCCGGCATCTGTGCGTGCCGCACGGCGACGCGCGACGCGACCTTCGCGAGGCACAACGCGAGCGCTTCCGCGCCGCCCGTGTGCCGCACCGCGAGTTCGTCGGCCGCGTGTTCGCTCTCGCGCTGCAGTTCGCGCCACGCGAGCAGATTGAGCGGCTGGAACGACAACGCGCGCGACAGCACACGCAGCGCCGGCAACCAGCGCGCGTCGCCGCGCACGTGGTGGGCGAGTTCGTGTGCGAGTGCGGCGAGCCACTCGTCGTGCGTGAGGTCGAGGTGGAAGCTCGCAGGCAGACACACCTCGCGGCGCACGAAGCCGAACGCCATCGGCACGGCGATCGAGTCCGACTCGCTGATGCGCACGCGAGCGACGCCCATCGAGCGCGCGAGTTCCGCCGCTTCCGCTGCGCGTTCGTCCGGCAACGGGCGTCGGCCCGTCAGGCGGCTCGCGAGACGCAGCCAGCCGTCGAACCAGCGCGCGAACGCGAAGAGCGCGCCGATCGCCGCGCCCAGCAGCGCCAAACGGCGCGGGTCGATGCGGCCGAACAGCGCGGGCGCCGCCGCTTCACGCGGCAGCTCGTGTGTCGCCGTGGACGTCGGCGCTTCTTCGGTCACACCGACCACGCCTGCGCGAGGCGCGGCGCTTCGAGCACGCGCCGTGTCCGCTGCATCCACCGGTTGCGACGGCGCCGTCGTGGGTGCCTCGAACCGCATGTCGTTCGCGAGCGCGAGCCCGCCCGTCGCCGCCGGTTCCTCGCGCAACACGCTGCGCGGTTCGACGCGCGCCGTTCGATTCGTCAGCGGCGCCGCTGCACCCGGCGCGCCCATGGACTCGCGCTCGAACGTTGCGCGTCCATCGACGGGGCGCGTCGCGACCGGCTCCAGCCACGCCACCTCGATCTTCGCCGTGTGTTCGAACACACCGCTGCGCAGCGTCGCCGTGATCAACGGCGCGACCAACGCCGCGCGCCACGCCGCCGCACGCAACTCCGCCGGCGCGCGCCGCAGCAGCGTGTGCACCGCCGCGAACGTCGCGAAGATCGCGATCCCGGCGTGCACCCAGTACGTGGCGAGCCACGCTCCCACGCCGGCGAACGACAGCTCAGCGCTCATCGTTCGCTCTCCTGCCTTTCGCGCCGCGTGCGCCGCCCGTGCGCTCCTCGATCAACTTGCGCAGCCGTTCGAGATCCGACTTCGACAGCGCGTGTTCGTCGAGCAGGTGCGTGACGAGTTCGCTCGGCCGCCCGCCGAACAGCGTGTCGGTCAGCGAACCGACCATCGACTTGCGCACCTCGTCTTCGCTGACGAGCGGCTTGTACACGAGCTGGCGTCCCTCGCGCCGCGACGCGACGACGCCCTTGTCCTCCATCTTCGAGAGCATCGTCGCGACCGTCGTCAGCGCCCGTTGCTCGTCGTCTGCGAGTTCTTCGTGGACCTCCGCCACCGAAGCCTCACCCTTGCGCCACAGCACCGTCATGATCGCGTGCTGCCGCGCGCCGAGTTCCTTGCGTCGTGCCATGGGCTTCAAACTACCGCGGTCGTACTACCGTGGTAGTCGAAAGTTGGCGACGTTCTCCAACCGGGACCGAACAGCGCCGCAAGTCCTTGTCCCGCAGGGGTCGGAAGCGAAGCCGCAGGCTCGCAGCGATGCCCCGTGCCCGGCCGGTCTCGCCGTACGCTGCCCGTCGCGGCCGCAACGCACAACGCCGCGTCCCGACACTCGACACGAGGCCGCCACCGAGCACGACTTCCGCGATGACCGACGACTGGGACTTCTACTTCCTGCGTGTCGAGGACGCGCCCGCTTCGATCCAGGTGGACCTCGGCCTGAAGTCGAGTGTGCCGCTGGCTGCACTGCCGAACATGGCGTACGTCCGCGTGTACATGAACCGCGCGCGGCCCGACGGCATGTCGAGTCAAGAGGAGTACGAAGCGTTGATCGCGCTCGAGGATGCACTGACGGCCGCGCTCGTGCGCGACGACACGCAGTACGTCGGCCGTTGCACGAGCGGCGGCACGCGCGACTTCTACTACTACTGTGCGAGCACCGCGGACTGGTCGCAGCGTGTCGCGGCGGTGCTCGCGATGTTCGCTGAGTATCGCCACGAAGCCGGTGGTCGCGCGGATCCAAGCTGGTCCGTCTACCGCGAGTTCTTGTACCCGAGCGCTGAGGATCGCGAGCGCATCGAGAACCGGCGCGTGTGCATCCAACTCGAGAAGCACGGCGATCCGCTCACCGAGGCCCGCGACATCGACCACTGGGCCTATTTCAGGACGGCCGCCGATGCACAGGCCTTCCTCGACGATGTGGCGACTCTCGGCTTCCGCGAGCGCCGGCGTTCCCGCTCGGAGAAGGGCGACTTCTCGCACGGTGTTCAGGTGACGCGCGCGGACGTTCCGAGCTTCCACACCGTCGACGATGCCGTGCTACCCGTGTACCGCGCCGCGCTTCGACACGCGGGCGATTACAGCGGCTGGGAGTGTGCGGTGGTGCGAGCGGGTTCGAAGGCCGACTGACGCTGCGGATCGAGTGCTGCCTGTCGTTCGGTCGTGTCTCGGCTCGCGACATCGGAGCCCGCACGTCGGTTCGTCGCGCCGGCGTGCGCTGTCGAACGCGCGCGTGACGAATCCGCGCCGAACGTGAAGCGTTGCGATGCGCCCTTCGGGCGTGAACGTTCACTCGTGCAATCGCCTGCGTTCGCCCCAGGCCTGCGACGCGACACGTGTTTCGGAGGCAACCGCGCGCGGGGGCGGTGAGCTAGTCTCCGGACGACGCAACGAGGTCCACCATGACGATCGGCTCCACGACGGCGAAGCTCACCCTGTCCGTTCTCCTCACCGCTGCGGCAGCGACGCATGCTTCCGCCTTCCAAGTGCACCACTACGAGGACGGCGGTCCGTGGAACCAGCGCGCCGACTCGGGTCCGGACGCGGAGGTGCCGGGCTGGTTCTACAACCTCGGGCCGACAGGCATCCGCGTCGAACTCGACGACGAGTTCCCGACGCATCTCGTCGTGCGCTACGTCTTCAAGGGCTCGCCGGCCGCGGGGCGCGTCGAAGTGGGGGACCACATCGTCGGTGTGGCCGGGCAGCGCTTCGAGCGGCCGCACCGCAACGGCTACGGCATGGAGGTGTTCGGGCCGCAGGGACCGATCCTCGACTTCGCGAACGCGCTCGAAGCGAGCCAACTCAAGGATTCGAAAGGCAAGTTCGAACTCGAACTCCTGCGCGCGGGCAAGAGCGTGCGCGCCGAACTCGCGGTCGATCGCAAACAGGGCGCCTTCGGGGCGACGTACCCCGCGGACTGCACGAAGAGCGCCGCGGTCCTCGACCACCTGCTGCCGTACCTGCGTGAGCAGCAGCGCGAGGACGGCTCGTTCGGCGACGAGATCCTCGACACGTTCATTCCGCTCGCGCTGCTCGCCAATCCGAGCGACGAGAACCTGGCCGCCGTCGAACGCAACGCGCGCTTCCACGCGAGCACGACCAAGGCCAAGGACCGGGGCGGCCTCATCAACTGGCGCTACATGACCGCCGCGATCGTGCTGTGCGAGTACTACGAGGTCACGAAGGAGAAGTGGATCCTCCCCGAGTTGGCGGAGATCCGCGACTTCATCATCGCGGGGCAGTACACATCGCTCTCGCAGGTCGATCCCGCCGCGAAGGAGAGCCACCCCGACAGCTTCCCGACCGACGCGCGCCAACAGCACGGCGGCTGGGGCCACGGCCCCGGCTTCGGAGGCTACGGCCCGATCGCGATGCTCACCGGACAAGGCGCGCTCGCCCTCAGCCTCATGCAGCGCTGCGGCGTCGAGGTCGACCGCGAGCGCCTCGGCTTCGCCTTCGACTTCCTCGCGCGCGGCACCGGCACGAACGGCTACCTCTGGTACGCCGACGGCGTCGCCGGCGACGAGGACTGGGCCGACATGGGCCGCACCGGCGCATCCGCCATCGCGCTCGCGCTCGACCCGTGGCCGAACGATGCGCGCGAGGACCTGCGCATGCGCCAGACCCTGATCCTCGGCGAGCACCCCGAATCGTTCCCCGACACGCACGGCTCGCCGATCATGGGCATGGGCTACGGCGCGCTCGCCGCGAACCAACACGCGCCGAGCTTCCGTCGCCTGATGGACGCGAACCGCTGGTGGTTCACGCTCTCGGAGTGCCACGACGGCACCTTCTACTACCAGCCCAACCGCGACAACGCCGGCTACGGCGCCGACTCGCGTCTGTCGGCGAGTGCGGTGACGGCGTTCATCCTCTCGATCGAGAAGCAGAACCTGCTCGTGACGCGCGCGAAGGCGGCGCGCTGAGAGGAAGCGGCGCGCGGACACGAATCAGACCGCCGCGCGCTCACTGGCGCAGGATCTTCTCCATCGGACGCCCCTTCGCGAGCTCGTCGACGAGCTTGTCCATCCAGCGGATCTGCTTCATGAGCGGATCCGTGATCTCGCCGATCTTCACGCCGCAGATCGTGCCGGTGATCTTGTCGGCGTTCGGGTGGAGCTTCGGCGCCTCCGTGAAGAACGTCGTGAGGTCGCACTCGCGCTCGATTTGCTTCTCGAGCGCCTTCTGGGTGTAGCCCGTCAGCCAGCGGATCACTTCGTCGACTTCGGCGCGCGCGCGGCCCTTCTTCTCCACCTTCTGGACGTAGAGCGGATGGAGCGTGGCGAAGGTGATCGCGAACACGCGTTCGTTGGAAGTCTTCGGCATGGTTCGTGGACTGGCGTCGAGCGCGAGTCTAGCGCCTGGTTCGGATGGGCCGGGTGCGGCGCAGCGTGCGTTAGGACTCATGTACTCCGCGGCCGCTCACCGCGCTCGAGATCGGCGATCGTCCATTCGCGGTCGAGTGCGCCGCTCCACGAGCGCAGTCGCACGCGGCCATTCGGTCCGGTGGCGGCGAGTTCGGCGCGCAGATCGTTCTCGTCGGCGAGGTCGAGCACGATGTCGTGCGCTCGTTTGGCGGCGCCCAGCCTCTCGCTCGTCACGTAGCGATCCGTGAACACTCCAGCGAGGAAGTCGAACGGGGTTTCAGCTTGTGGCTTCCAGTCCCAGTTGCCATCGCGGACGTGCCAGTGCCAGCGACCGAAGTGCACGTGCTGGACCGTGCCGTCTTCGTCCGACACGCACACGGTGCTGCGGTCGTCGCCGCTCGGTGCGTGCACGACGACCGCGAAACCCCAGTGCGGCGATGCGTCGCTTCGCTCGATCCGTGCGTGTTCGCGCAGCCACGGGAACCGCTCGAACAGCGCTGTCGCGAATGCGAGGGACCGCTCCGAGAGGAGAGCCGCATCGAACGGCGCCGATTCCATTCCATTGGACATGCGAGCGTGCTCCGCGCGCGACTCTACTCGTCGCGCACGGAACCTGACGCACTCAGGCCGTCATCCGGCCGTCCGCGTCCTGCTGCCCCGGCGCCACACCGAGATCCGCCTCGGCCTTCATCACGGCGAGCCTGGCGCGCACGACCGTGTCGGGCGTCACCGAGATCGACGCGAAGCCTTGCTCGACGAGGAACGGGGGCACTTCGTCGGGGTGGTCGCTCGGCGCCTGGCCGCAGATGCCGATCTCGAAGCCGCGCGACGTGACGTTCCCGTTGTCATGCACGAGGTCTTTGGAACCGATCGAACCGCCTGCGTTCGATACGGGTCTGGTGGACTCGCCGACAAGTTGTCGGACCGACAGGTAGACGGATGTCGATCGTCGCAGGAGTGTGATCCAACTGTGGAGAGCGCTCGTCACAGGACAAGCACTCTCCGTTTGGTGGTGCGACGGTTCCGCGAGTCCCGTTGCACCCGACACAGGTCACCCGTGCTCATCACGGGTGTAGCCCTGTGCCCGCTCCGTCACTGGCACGCGGTGCACCTGACGGGCCCGATCGTGACCGTCGCAAGTCCCGGCCCCTCGCCATCGAGGTCCGGATCCGAGCCGAAGCCTTGTCGATAATCCTCGGCAGAGCCCGAGCACGGAGGAATGAACTCGATCACGACCGCTTCGGTCCACACGCCGCCGGCGCCTTGGGTTGGATTCGGAGTCATCTTGGAGCGGTGGTAGGCGGAGTAGGGGAGTCCGCTCGACGACACAGGTCTGCTGTACTTGAACTTGCCGATGTCACCCGACGGCGCCGTGGGCCAGTTCGGGTACGTGAGCGTCGCAGCGCCTGTCAGGCGACAACGAAGATCCGTGGTGCACAGCTCCCCCGCGATCTTGCAGCGGCCGTTGAACAGCAAGAAGCTGCTCGACGAGCAGTCGATCAGGATGTTCCCGTTGGAGTCGTCGGACGTACTGATGGTCCAGAGGTTGACCAAGTCGAGCTGGCAGCCGGGGCAAGCGCCCGGTCCGCCGTCAGGGTCTTGGGGGTCATCCCACTCGTCGAAGGAGGTCAACGTCAGCACGGTGGCCAACGAGAAGAAGGCTCTCGTAGCGGTCCAACCACGAGACTGTTTGCGAGTCGTCTTCGTGTTGCGAGTCGGTTCACGGCCAGCGGTCACCCTCGAAGGTGAGGGTGACCAGTTGCGCGATTGCCTTGGTCACCAGGCAGAACTTCCATCGCGGCGTGCAACGTCGCCGCCAAGCGCGTGGGGAGGCGGTCAGAACTGCGCGACGAGGTCATCCACTCTGCCCTTGAGGGACGTGAGTGCATCGATCTCCTCGGCGACCTGCTGGATCTCGTAGTCGTGGATCTCGATCAAGCAGTGCCAGCCGCCGATTCCGGCGAGCAGGTCGAAGACGATCGTCCCACGAGAACCCGAGAAGTCCTGAAAGCCCTTGAGCGGCATCTTCTTGTACGACTCGGTCGCGACGACCTCGTCATAGCGTGCATCGACGGCGCGGACGATCGTGGCGACGAGAGCCGTAGCCTCGGCCGCGAAGCTCTCGATGTCGGCTTCCGTCGTCGTGCCGGCGCGACCTTGTGAGTGAGCTTCCGTCCAGCGCGCAGTGATCCACTCCTTCCAGTCCGTCACACTGTGCTGACGAAGGAAGCGAGAACAGACGATCAGTTCGATCTGGGCCTTCTTCGAAGGCAAGAACCGCTGCGCATTGAGTCGAGCGGTCTCCCACGGGATGAAGCCGGCTTCGATTGCATCCGCATTGAAGTCGAAGTTCGAGAACTGCGACTGGATGAAGGACCACGGCCGATCGTGGTACTGCGCCAGCGCCGCGCCGAGGCTGCCTGGAGCGAAGTCGGGCCAGTCGTTGGCCGGTTCTTCGGGTTCCGGCGCGGCAGTGGGCTCGATTTCGACCGCCACACGATCGATCGGCGCCATCGCGTCGTTGGGCGCGCTGACAGATTCCTCGTCGCCCGCGGGCGAAGCGATTCGATCGGGCTTGGCGTCGGAACCGCGAGTGCCGAAGTAGGCCGCTGCGAGCACCGCAACGACGATGGAGGTGACAAGGATCCAGTGGCTGTCGCGGCGTTGCGAGCGATGGCGCGGCATCATGGCGAGCGTGTTCAGGGTCTCTGCCGTCCCTTCGAGGGGCGGCGCCGCGCCCGGAGGCGCAGGCATGCCACGGAGCGCTCGTGGGCAGAACGAGCGCTCCTGCGGAGCCGAGCATACCCCCCCCCCCTGAGCAAGTTGTCAAGAGGGGCACCGACGACTTCTTCGACCTCGCGTCAGGCCGTCATCCGACCGTTCGTATCCTGCTGGCCCGGCGCCACACCGAGATCCGCCTCGGCCTTCATCACGGCGAGCCGCGCACGCACGACCGTGTCGGGCGTGACCGAGATCGACGTGATGCCTTGTTCGACGAGGAACGGCGGCACCTCGTCGGGGTGGTCGCTCGGCGCCTGGCCGCAGATGCCGATCTCGAGGCCGCGCGACGTGAAGGTCTTGATCGTCTGCGCGATCATGCGTTTGACGGCGGGGCTGCGCGCGTCGACCGGGTGTTTGTAGTTCTCGAGGTCGTCGCGCGAGACAGCGTAGACGGTTTGGACGAGGTCGTTGGAGCCGATCGAACCGCCGGTGAGCTTCATCGCGTCGATGAACTCGTCGCCGAGGATCACGTTGCTCGGCAACTCGATCATCAGGAAGAGCGGCACGTTGGCCTCTTCGCCGAGGCCGCGATCTTCGAGCAGGCGCCGCGTCGCAGCGCCTTCCTCTGGGCTGCGACAGAACGGCACCATCAGTTCGAGGTTGTCGAGACCCAAGCGGCGCCCGACGAGCTTCAGCGCATCGCACTCCATCTCGAACGCCGGCAGGAAGGTCGAGTCGACGTACCGCGACGCTCCGCGCCACGCGATCATCGGGTTCTCCTCGACGGGCTCGAAGATGCGGCCGCCGAGCAGCTCGCGGTACTCGTTCGACTTGAGATCGGAGAGGCGCACCAGCACCGGCCGCGGGTGGAATGCGGCGCAGATGAGGCCGACGCCTTCCATGACGCGGTCGACGAAGAAGTGGCGTTTGTCGGCGTACGCGCCCGTGCGGCGGTCGATCGCACCGAGCAGGCCGCGCAGTTCTTCGGCCGATTCGCGTTGCAAGGCCTCGGCGAACGGCATGAGGTCCGGCGCGAGGCGGCCGTTCTCGAGGTAGTCGGACAGCTCGCGGAAATACAGGAGCGCGAGCGGGTGGATGCCGACCTCGCTCGTGAGGATGAACTCGAGGCGCGCCAACCCGACGCCATCGACGGGCAGCAGTGAATCGGCCAGCGCCTTCGCCGGGAAGCCGACGTTGAGTTTGATCTTGGTGCGCAGTTTGGTGGAGAGGTCGATGTCGAGCTCCTCGCACGCGAACGGCTGCAGGCCGTCGAACACGAGTGCGACGTCGCCCTCCGCACAACTGCCCGTGACCATCTGCAAGGGGCGCAACTTGCGCGTCGCGTCCTCGCAACCGACGACGGCCGGGATGCCGAACTCGCGCGCGATGATCGCGGCGTGCGACGTGCGCCCGCCCTTCTCGGTGACGATCAGCGACGCGTCCTTCATGAGCGGCTCCCAGTCGGGCGTCGTCATCTCCGTGACGAGCACGTCGCCCATGTCGAACACGTGTTCGTCGACCGGGATGTCCTCGAGGCGCTCGCCGGCCGCGATGCGCACACGCAGCGCGCGCTTCTTGAGGATCACTTCCTCGTAGCTCTTGTAGAGCCGCACGCGCCCCGCGCCGATGCGCGTGCCAACCGCTTGACCGGTCGCGAGCACCTTGCCTTCCATCTGCAAGCGCCTCACGAGCCCCGCGTCCATCACGTAGCGCGTCAGCTTCGCCTCCTCGCGTTTGCTGTGCACCGTCTCCGGCCGCGCCTGCACGACGAACAACTGGCGGCTGCGCCCGTCCTTCGCCCATTCGATGTCCATCGGCATGCCGTAGTGCTCTTCGATCGCGAGCGCCGCGCGCGCCAACTCGATGACCTCTTCGCGATCGAGCGACCACGCGCGCCGCCGCGCCGACGTCACGTCGACCGACTCGGTGAGCGTGCCGCCTTGGCTGCCGTACACCATCGCGACGTCCTTCGCGCCGAGGTGGCGGTGCACGATCGCTTCCTTGCCGCGCCGCAGACCCTCCTTCCAGATCGTGAAGTGGTCGGGCGACACGGTGCCCTGCACGACGAGTTCGCCGAGGCCGTAGCTCGACGAGATGTGGATCACACCTTGGTGACCGGAGTCCGGATCGAGCGTGAACATCACGCCGCTCGTCGCGAGGTCCGAGCGCACCATCTTCATCACGACGACCGCGAGCGACGCGGCCAGCGGGTTCATGCTCTTGCCCAGTTGGTACGAGACCGCGCGCTCGGTGAAGAGGCTCGCGCAGCAACGCTTCCAGTGCTGCACGACACTCGCGGCGCCGTGCACGTTCAGATAGCTCTCGCACTGGCCCGCGAACGACGCGTCGGCCGAGTCCTCGACCGTGGCCGACGAGCGCACCGCGACGTCGACCTCCGCGCCGTACTCCTCGCAGAGCCGCGCGTAGCCTGCGACGATCGCGGCTTCGACGTCGCGCGGCACGACGGCTGCGACGACGAGTGCGCGCGCCAACGCCGTGCGCGCGTGCATCTCCAGTTGGTCCGTGTGGTCCGCGCCGCCGAAGCACACCTCGAGCGCCGCTCCCAGGTCCTTGCTGCGCAGCAGCGGCGCGCGCAGATGCGCCGTGCCCTCCGGCATGTCGATGCCGTGCCACGCGGTCGGGCCGGCCGGCTCGCCGAGGAAGCGCCGATACGCGCGCGCCGTCGTCGCGAAGCCGTTCGGCACGCGCACGCCCTTCGGCACGAGTTCGCGGTAGAGCTCACCGAGCGACGCGCCCTTGCCGCCGACCAATGCCGCATCGGCGCGACCAAGCTCCTCGAACCACAGAACGCTCGCTTCCTGACGCTCGTCTCTCATGACCTTTCGTGACGCCGGTGGGGGGGCCGGCCAGCCGCACGTGGGGTGAGGGGCCGCTTGGGACGGGCGACCCTGGAGGGGAGGCCCGAACCTACCTCGGGTCCGCAAAGCCCGCCGGTGGAGGGTGTGAAGCCTCGATCGGGGTGCGGGTGCAGGAGCTGGGACCGCCGGTGGGCCGAGTGGCGGAGGAGCGGCGCGCCCGTTCGCGTACCTCGCGTCCGGATCCGAAGCTGGGCGCGCGCGGCGAACCGATGGTTCGATCAGCGTGTCGGCGGAACAGGTCGCCCCCCCAAGCGCACCGTCCGCGCACTCGCCGCGACTTCAAGCGACCGGTCCGTGTCCGGGTCGCGTCACTCGCTGCGCCGTTCGACGGGCCTTCAGTTCAGCGCCAGCGATTGTGCATGGCTCGCGAACTTCAATTGCCCGAGCGCGTCCCACGCGACGAACGCGTGGTGCAGCGTCAGCGGCGGCAGCACGAGGCCGGGCGGCACGGCGAGCGTCGCTCGAGCGCGACCGTTCGCATCGAGGAAGCCGAAGAACTGCACGAACGTCGCGCCGTTCAGGCCGGCGAGCAGGACCTGCGTGTAGACGTCTTGATTGATCGGCAGGTGGAGCGGGCCGCCGGGCGCGGCGAGCGTCGTGCCGGGGGAGGTGCCGCTGAGCGTGCCCGCGACCAAGTAGATGCCGTTCGCGAGCGCGGGGCCCGCGTCGAGTTCGAGCACTTGGGCTCCGCCGGCGGCATAGGTGAGGCTCGTGACGTTCGACCAGATCTGGCTGCGTTCGAACATGAACACACCCTTCTTGTTGCCGACGACGATGTCGGGGCGCGCATCGCCGTTCACGTCGCGCACGACCACTTGGCGGCCGACGCCCGAGTCGCTGTCGACGACGTGCTGCTCGAAGGTGGGCGGCGCCGTCGAGCGGTCGAGGCGGAACCAACACAAGAGCGCCGGATCGAACGCGCCCGGGTCCGTGCCGTTGTGCGCGAGGTACGTCTTGCCGCTCACGATGTCGTCGAGTCCGTCGCCGTCGATGTCCGCGAGGGCGAGCGCGTGGAGCTGCGAGAACTGGCCCGTCGCGGGCGGCGCGAACGTGCGCGGCAGGATGGTGTGTTCGGTGAAGGTCGGCAGCGCGCCGCCCGAGCTCTCGAACCACGACAGGCCGTAGCCGTGGGCGTCGATGCTCGACACGAGGTCGTTGTCGCCGTCGCCGTCGACGTCGGTCGTGAACATCTGTGAGCCGGCGAGCGAGCCGAACGACCAGGTCGTGAACGTCCACGGCGGATCACCGGCGAGTGACGCGGGTTGTTCGAGCCAGCCCGCTCCCAGCAGCACGTCGCTGCGCCCGTCGCCGTTCACGTCGCCCGCGCCGAGGCCGTGCAGGAACTGCAGCGGGAACGGCGTGGCGAAGATCGTGTGGAACGTCCACGGCGCGAGCGGGTCGATCGGATCCGGCGTCAGGTAGCCGACGTCGGTTCCGACCGCGCACAACAGTTCGAGCGCACCACCCGCCACGAGATCGACGAAGGCGGGCGACTCGGAGCCGACACTCGCGAACACGAGGTGTTCGTTCCACGCGCCGACGCCCGCACCCGGGTTCTCGAACCACGACGCTGCGAGACCGGGGAAGCGGATCGCGACCACGTCGTCGTCGCCGTCGCCATCGACGTCGAACACGTGCGACGTGAAGTGCGGGCTGTAGGAGAGGAGCGGGTGCGACGTGCCGGCGTAGAGCGCGTGCTGCACGGCGAAGTCGGGCCCGCGCCACCACCATGGGCCGCTCGTGACGTCCATCACACCGTCGCCGTCGAAGTCGCCGACGTCTGCGCCTTCGGCCCAGTAGTCGGTGCTGACGTGAGCGCGCTCGAAGGGCGCGACGGTCTGCGCCAGCGCGTGCGGCGCGGCACCGATCGCGGCCACGAGGCAGGCGAGCGCGAACGCTGTGCGGCTCGTCGTGGGGCGGGGTCGCTGGTCGGTTCTCACCGCTGGAGCATAGCCCGGCGGCGCGGGAGCGTCGGCGCGTGTCACGGTGGCGGCGCAGGCCCCGAGCCGTTCGCCTGCGTGGAAGGTCCACCGCCCTGGTCTCCGCAAGGTTCGTCCGACACATGCGCTGCCACGAATTGCGACAGCTCGGCTTCGAGTTCGTCGACGCTCGGCAGCTTCGTGTCGAGCGGCTCGGGCAGCAGGCGAACGAGCTCGTACGCGGCGACGCCGATCGGCTTGTCGATTCCGGACAGCGAGTACTCGGCGACGACGCGGTTCTTGGTGCGGCACAACAAGAGGCCGATCGTGGGCCGATCGTCCGCGCACTTCAGACGCGCATCGAGGACCGACAGATAGAAGTTGAGTTGCCCCGCGTGCTCCGGCCGGAAGTCACCCGCCTTCAATTCCACGGCGACGAAGCACTTCAAACGTGCGTGGTAGAAGAGCAGGTCGAGGAAGAACTCGTCGCCGCCGACCTCGATGCGGTACTGGCGCGCGACGAATGCGAAGCCCGCGCCGAGTTCGAGCAGGAAACGCGTGATGTGCCGGACGAGAGCGCCTTCGATGTCGCGCTCGTGCGCTTCCTCGCCGAGACCGAGGAAGTCGAAGTGGTACGGGTCCTTCAGGATCTCCTGAGCGAGGCCGGCCTCCAGGGGAGGTAGTCGCAGCTCGAAGTTCGTGATCGCGGCGCCTTGGCGAGCATGGGCGCGGCTCTGGATCTGCCCGACGAGGACGGAGCGCGACCAACCTGCGGCGATCGCTGCCTCGGCGTACCAGGCGCGCTCACGAGCGTCGTCGAGCTTGGTCAAGAGGACGACCACGTGGAACCACGGCAATTGTGCAGCCGTCTGCTGCACCAATTTTCCTTCGCGGCACGCCTGCGCGAAGTCGCGCATGTACATGAGGTTGCGAGCAGACAGCCCACGCATGTCCGGAAACTCCTGCCGGAGATCCGAGGCCAGCCGGTGGACGACCTTCGCTCCCCAGCCGCCGCGCTCCTGCCGCTCGAGGATCTCGCGGCCGAGCATGTGGTAGAGCCCGATCAGCTCCGCGTTCGCCGCGAGTACCGCCCGCTGCCGCGCGCCTCGGATGCGGGTCTTCAGATCGGCGAGCCACGTCCCGTACCCGTCAGGCACCGGTCGTCGCGCTGCGTTCATCGCAGAGCTCCCGCGCTCTCGAAGCCTAGTACTCGTCGACCGTGCGGCTGCTCACGACGCGCGGTGGATCGACGCCGCGACTTCATCGAATCATGCGCAGTGATGCGCTGCACCTCGGCGCCACAGCGCCGCCGCGCGACGCCGATGCCGCCGCGCCATGTCCTCGTCCTTCCGTCCATGCTCCGTGCTCCCGCTCGTGCCGCGTCCCCACGACGCTGCATGGAACTGATGCGCGGCGCGCGCGCCGGTTGCAGGTGCGCACGAGAAAACGCGCGGCGTGTGCGGTCGCAGCCCGACGCGCCATGGCGTTCGTCAGGCGGTCACGTAGTCACGTGGTCACGTGGTCAACGCCGCAGCGCTTCCATGCGCCGCCACTCGCTCGTGCTGCCGACGTTCGGATCCGCGCGCGGATCGTCGGTGCCGAGCACGTTCCCGTCGCGATCGATCCAGTAGTTCGAGTGCGTCGTCGGCAGTTCGTAGGCACGCTCCGCACCGAACGGATCGTTCCACGTCTGCACCCCGCCGAGCGCTTCACGGAACTCCTCGTTGCGCCGCGCCGCACTCGAATCGCGCGCATCGGCGACCTCGCGCTGCAGCGCCTGCGACGCCTCGCGGTGGCGGCGCACCGTCTCCGCATAGGCCGTCGAGTTCGCGAGGTTCTGCGCCATCACGCCGCGCGCGCCGAACGCGCCGCCGTCGAGAGCTTGGACCTGCTCCGCCACGCCGGGCAACCAGTGTTCGTACGACGGCCACTGCGAACTCTCGCTGAGCGCCGCCGTCATCGCCATCGTCGCCGTGTCGTACGCGGGCGCCACGTGCCACTTGGCCACGCCGCGGCACGGCACGCCGCCGATCGAGTAGCTGACGTCGAACTCGACCGCTTGCGCGAAGCCTGCAGCCGGAACGGCGGAGCGGCCGCCGCTCACGCGCAGATTCTGCGGCCCGAGTGAGCGCAACTTCTCCTCGACGAACTGCTGCGCCGGGTACTGCGGCGGCATGCCGGCGTTGCCGACGAGCACCGTGAGTGCGCGCTCGTCCGGCGCGACCAGCGTGAGCGCGAACTGTCCGTCCTCGCCGACGCGCCAGCCGGGCGGAAGGGCGTACGAGAAGAAGGCGCTGCGGCGCAGTTCGAGCGGTGCGACGGGCGCGCTGTTGGCCGCGCTGTCGCGAGTATCGTGTGCGGAGTGCTTGTCGACGAGCACGGCGTCGATGCGGGTGAAGCTACTCGACAGGTCAGCGTGTGTCGCGCCGTCGCTCGGTGTTTCGTCGCCGCCACAACTGCCGATGACGGCCATGAAGAGGACGAGCGAGCCACGGAATGTGTACATGGGTGCGGAGGTCGTCGCTGGTCGCTGTTGACGCGTACGGTGTCAGACACCGGATCCGCCACGGTGGTGTCGAAGTGCGGAAGAGCGACGCGCCGACGGATCGCGCGC
>JBIKNC010000299.1:0-4523 GCA_044358925.1 Planctomycetota bacterium
GTGTTTCTTGTGCGCGCGCCGATGCGTTCGACTTTCGTCGCGGACGGGCGCAGTTGGATCCGATGTGCGTTCCCCTGGGGTGCGTGGCGAGTTGCTCATGGTTGGGCGCCGGAACGACGGGTGCGAAAGTCGTCGTCCGCAGCGCGATCGAGCCTACGCCCATTCGCGTCCGGCGTGGGCGCGTGAGCCCCACGTGCAGATCAGAAGCGCCCGCCGGTCTTGAAGCCGCCCCCGCCGATGCGGCCGCCGGTGCGGAAGCCGCCCCCGCCGATCGACGAGCCGATCGACTTCGCCACAGACTTGCCGATCGACGCGCCGATGCCCGAACCGAACGAAGCGCCGAACGACCCGCGTGTCGCCGTCCGCGTCAGCGCGCGCCCGAGCTGCGCTCCGAAATCGCCGTCGTGCGGCCGCTGCCGCCAACTGTGGTGCCGGCCGAGCGCATCGAAGGCGCGGCTGCCGGAGAGCAGGCCCTGCACCAACTGGTCGAGCAGCACGCCCAACGCAAGGCCGGTGCCGAAGCTCGACTCGCGCGAGTCGTAGCGCTGGGCGCGGTAGCGCCGTTCGAGTTCACCGAGTTCGTTCGCGACGCGCATCGAGTTCGCGTGCGTCTCGCGCAGCGCCGCGACCTCGCGTTCGAGCCGCTCGACCGCCACACGCGCCGCGACGAGGCGCGCGACGAGCACGTCGTCCTGCGCACCGCTCGTGCTGGCCGCTTCGCGATCGAGCTGCGCCGACGTCTCGTTGCGCATGCGTTCCGCGACCGTGTCGACGGCGGACGTCGTGTGCACGTCGGAGCCGCTCACGAACGCCGCCAGGCTGCGTTCGAGTTCGAGCACTCGCGCCTCCGCCGCGTCGAGCGCCTTCTCGCTGACCGCGAGTTCGCGCTCGCGCGCCGCCAGCGCCTCGCGCAACGCGCCCGCTCCGGCCGCGACGAGCGCCGCCTCCTCACGCGCGGCGAGATCGTGCGCCGCCGCGGCCGCAAGCTCTTCCTGCGCGTCCGCGTGCGCGTCCATCCGGTCCGCGAGCGTCAGCAAGAGGTGGTAGTTGCGTCGCGCGTCGTCGTAGCGCACGAGCCGCGCCACCCAACGATCGAGTGCGCGCGTCACGCCGCCCTTCGTGTAACTCGGCAAGCCGAACTTGCGCCGCCACAGGTACGTGAACAGCCGATCGCTCTCGTACGGACGGCGCTTCACCTCGCGGTCCTTCGCGGCCGCCTCGGCCTTCGCGCGCGCGTTCTTCGCCTGTTCGAGCGCGACACCCGTCGCCTCCTCCGCCGCGCGGTACTCGGCCGTCGCGCGCAAACGCGCCTGCACGTCGAGTTCGAGCGCGTCGAGCGCCTCATCCGCTCCGTCACGGGCCTCGAGCCGCGTGTCGCGCTCCGCCACGCGCTTCTGTGCCTCTGCGCGCGCACTCACGAGCCGCTCGTCGAGCTGCACCCGCTCGCGCCGGCGCTGCTCCAAATGGTCGAGCGCCGCGCGGTCCGCGCTGTCGAGCTGCTCGACGAACTCGCGCGCGCCGAGTTGCTGCACGCGCAACGCCGCGAGTTCGCGCGTCGCACGCAGCCGCTCCAGCGATGCCGCCGCGACCTGCGCCACGAGCGCGTCGAGCCGCGCACCGATCGTCGCCGCCTCGCGGCGCGCCGACTGCGTGCGCTCGTCGATCTGTGTGAAAACCGTGCGTCCGTCGAGCATGTGCGTGCGCCTCACCAGCGCGTGATGCGGCCGCCCGCGACGGTGATGCTCAGGCGTTCTTCGAGTTCGCCGCGCCGCTTCACCGCGATCGGGCCGCGATCGACGATGCCGTTGTCGAGTTTGTCGGCGCGCACTTCTTCGAAGAAGCTCTCCGGCACGCGCTGCGCGAAGCGACTGACCGTGCGTGTGCGCTGTTCTTCCTCGTCGAAGATCGCGAGGTCGATCTCGCGACCGTTGGCCGAGCGCGGCTCGACGACGACGTAGTAGTTGCGACCGCCGCCGACGTCCGCCTCGCGCCAGAAGCCCGACTCGGCGCCGGGCCGCGAGACGATGACGAGTTCGTAGCTGCGCTCGAGGTTCGTGCGCAGCGTCTCGAGCCCCGCGAGTGCGTTCGCGACCTCGCGCGCGTCGCCGCGGCGCTGCGCGGCTTCGAACTCGCCGCGCACGGACGCGAAGCGTTCGCGCGCCGCGCCGTCGAGCGGCAGCGCCTCGATCGCGACCAACAGCGACTGCGCCTCGCGATCGCTCTTCCAGAGCGTCTCGATCGGCGCGAACGCGGCGCGCACGTTCGCGACGGCCGCGCGCGCGTCCTCGCCGAACTGCGTCGCCGACCGCGAGAGGAACGACGCGGAACGTGCGTCGGTCGGGCGCTCCTGCCGCGCGATCAGCGAGGTGCGCGCCTCCTCGATCGCACCGGCCGCGGCGCTGCGCGCGCTCTCGAAGACTTGCCAGTGCGGCGCGGCGGCGACCGCGGCGGCGGCGGACAACTCCGCACGGCGCAACTGTGCGTCGCGCTCGAGCTCGGCGAGTTCGCGCTGCGCCTCGTCCACGACGTCGTCCGCGCGTTCGAACGCGCGTGCGACGTCCATCACGCGCTGCTCCGTCGTCGCGTCGAGTGCGTAACCGACCGCGAACGTCGCTCCGCCCGCGAACAGCGCGAGCAGCACCGCGATCGGCGCCCACTTCATGCGCGTCACGTACAGGTGCGCGAGCGCGACCCCGAACGAACGCGGCGGCGGCGTGTACGCAAAGCGGTCCTGCTCCAGCGCCGAGACGCCTTCGCGCAGAACGTGCTCCGGCACCGCGATGCCTTGGCCCGCGTAGATCTCGGACAGCCGTGAAACGAGCGCATCGGCGCGCGCCTCACCGGCGAGTTCGCGCTCGACGAGCTGCTGCTCGTGGCGGAGTGTGTCCACCACGTCCATCGCGAGCATGAGCTCGTCGAGCCGCGCCGGTTCGTCCGGCGCGCTCGGAAGCTGCGGCGCGCGTGTCACGGTTCAGGTCTTCGCGGCGCTCTGAGTGATGTGCAGCACCGGCAACTTCGCCGGCACGGTTTGATTGACGAGCGCCGTCATGCGCCGCCGTCCGTCCTCGACCGCCGCGTGGATGTCGCGTTCGTTGCGCTCCGACAGGCCGCGCATCTCCTCGACGATCGTGCGCGAGCGCTCCTGGAAACCGACCACCGCCTCGACCAGTTTCGCGACCGACTCCGCGCGCAACGTCGGGCCGTAACCCGCGCGCAGCGCTTCCTCGCCGATCTGGTTGCCGAGTTCGGCGAGCGTCTCGAGGCTCTTGTTCATGCCGGTCTTCATCGCTTCGAGCGTGCGCGTCGACTCGTGCAGACCGTGCATGCCCGTGAACGACGCCGCGAGCGCCGTGAACACGGTCTCGTTCGTGCCGAAGAACGTGATCGACTGCGAGTAGACGCGCTCTTTGCAGTCCGTGAGCTGCATGAGCCGCGCCATGATCACGTCGGTCGTGTTGTAGGCGATGCCGAGGTTCTCGGCGAGGTCCTTCGCGATCTGGTAGCGCTTGTCCTCGTCCTGCAGGGCGCGCAGCGCGACGTCGCGCGCGAGCTCCAGCATGGCCTGCTTCTCCTTGTCGTCACCCGCGCCGGTCGCCACCGCCGCAGCGGCCGCGTCGAGTTTCGCCTTCGCACCCGCGAGCACCTCTTCGGCGCGCTTGAGCACGCGGAAGCCGAGCACCTGCGACTCCTTCAACGCGCCGCGGAAGTCGCGATAGGCGTCGAGGATCACGCGCTCGCGCCGGATCTGATCCGCGCTGTCCTTCGTGACGTCCAAATAGGTCTTCTTGATCTTCGCGAAGCGATCCGGAATGTCGCCGCGCGTGACCTTCATCCACACGTTCGAGAGTCGCTCGTACGTGTCGACCTTCCCGTCCTCCACTTGCGCGACCATCTTCTTCGCGTCGTCGCGGATCGAATCGAACGCGTTCGCGATCGCCTGATAACGCTGCCCGATCTGCATCGCGCCGATCTGCTCGCGCACCACTTCGTTGAACAGCGTCGCCTGCGAGAGCGTGCGCGCGATCGCGAGCGTCGAGTCGCGATCGAGGTCCGCGATGCGCTCGATGAGCGCCGCGATGGGCGCCTCTTCGGGGCGCTCCTGCAGGAGTCCGAGCGAGCGCAGTGCCGCGAGTGCCTTGTCGAGTTGTTTGAGCGGGAGGGCGGTGACTTGGTTCATGGCGAAGGCCGCTGGGAGCGGTCGCGGGAGTCTACGCGAGTGTTGCGGTGTGCACTCGAAGGGAGGGGGAAGAGCCGCGGTTCGACGGGCGAGCCCGAGTGCACGACGCGGTCGGGCGCACCACCGCGCTTGGCGCCGCGCGCGCGCGACGACAGGCTGTGCGCCGATGTCCGCCGACAACCTCGCCGACCTGCACACGCAGCTCGCGCCGCTGCGCCGCTGCCTCGTCGAACACCCCGTGCGCGGTGCGTTGCGCACGCTCGAACACGTGCGGCTCTTCCAGGAGCACCACGTCTTCGCCGTGTGGGACTTCATGTCGCTCCTCAAGGCGCTGCAGCGCGCCGTG
>JBIKNC010000300.1:0-4464 GCA_044358925.1 Planctomycetota bacterium
CAGCCGCGCGAAGCGCGGCTGCGGCCTTCTCATCGTCGGGGGCGAAGTGCCGGATCTGGCGACAGGGTGCCTGGCACCGTACGCGTCAAACCTGCGCCCGCACGGCCTGCACGGCCGCCGTCAGCGCCGGCAGCACCTCGAACGCGTCACCGACGATGCCGTAGTCGGCGACTTTGAAGATCGGCGCCTCGGGGTCCTTGTTGATCGCGACGATGACCTTGGCGGTCTTCATGCCGGCCAGGTGTTGGATCGCGCCCGAGATGCCGACCGCGATGTAGAGCTGCGGGGAGACGGTCTTGCCGGTCTGGCCCACTTGTTCGCCGTGCGGGCGCCAGCCCATGTCGACGACGGCGCGGCTCGCACCGACGGCGGCGTTGCCGAACGCAGCGGCGAGCTTCTCGATCAACGCGAAGTGCTCCGGAGCCTGCAGGCCGCGGCCGCCCGAGACGACGACCGGTGCTTCGCTGACGTCGAGTTTGCCGCCGGCCTTCGCCGCGACGTCCTTCAGCACGGCCTTGAAGTCCGTGCTGGCGTCGACGTGCACGATCTCGGCCGTGCCTGCGCGATCGACGGCCTTGAACGTGTTGCCGCGCAGCGTGGCGCACAGTACCGGCGCGTTGCTCGACAGGTGCGCGACGAGTTTGCCGGCCAGCCACGGACGCGCGATCGCGTGCGCCTCACCGTTCTTCGAGAGCGCCGTGCAGTCCGAGAACAGCGTGCTGTCGAGCAGCGCCGCCACACGCGGTGCGATGTCGCGACCCGCGCCGGTCGCGGCCGCGAGGAAGGCCTTCGCGCCCGCGTCCTTGCAGGCTTTCGCGACGTCCTTCGCGAGCGCGTCGGGGCTCTTCGCGGCGCCCTTCACGACGACGACGCGATCGGCGCCGAGTTTGCCGAGCTGTGCGGCAGCGGCGTCGGCGCCGTCACCGCTCACGACGGCGACGACACTCGTCGCGACCGCGCGCGCAGCACCGATGACTTCGAGGGAGGCGCGGCGCGGGGCGCCGCCGACTTGTTCGACGTGGACGACGATGGTGGTCATGGCTCGTGTGTGCGTTTGCGTCGATCAGTGAGCGAGCAGAAATGCTCGCGAACGGGCTCCAACCGCGCCAGCGGTTGGGCCACGGGCACCAGAGAGAGTGGTGCACCGCGCGAAGCGTCGATTTCCTTTCACTCTCTCTCAGAGGACTTTGGCTTCGTTGCGCAGCGCCGTCATCAGCGCCGCGACCGCTTCCTTGCCCGTGCCCACGATGCGGCCGGCCGGACGAGCCGGCGGCAGCTCGAGCTTGTTCACTTGCGCCTGGTTCGCATCGACGGTCGTGTCGACTTCGTCGAGCGGCTTCTTCTTCGCGGCCATGATGCCCTTGAGGCCCGCGTAGCGCGGTTCGGCCAGACCCTTCTGGCACGTGATGACCGCGGGCAATGCGAACTCGTAGGTCTCGATGCCGGCTTCGCTCTCGCGCTTCGCGACGCCCTTGTCGCCGTTGATGGTGAGTTCGACCACGTCGGTCACACACGCCCAACCGAGCCACGTCGCGACCATCGGTCCGACGGCGGCGTTGTCGCGATCGGTCGCGACGCGTCCGAACAGCACGAGGTTCGCTCCGAGTTTCTGGATCTGTGCCGTGAGCGCCTTCGCCGTGGCGCGCGCGTCGCGCGTCGACCACTGCTCATCTTTGGCGAGCACGACCCGATCCGCGCCCTTCGCGAGGCACTCGCGCATCTCCTTCGAACCGTCGACCGGCCCGAGGCTCAGCACGATCACTTCAGGTGTGCCGCCCGCGGCCTCCTTGACCTGCACGGCCTTCTCGACGGCGATCTCGTCGTAGAACGAGAGCATGTACTGCAGTCCGCCCGCGTCGAGGCTCTTGCCGTCGGCGGAGACCTTGGGCTGAGCCTCGGTCGTGGGGACGCGCTTCACGCACGCGACGATCTTCATGTCGAGGTCGGGCGCGAGCCCGCAGTGGGAACGGGCGCGAGCCCGCAGTGGAACGAGGGGACGGGGGCCGGCGGAGAGCCGTCGGCGCGTTTCGGGCGCAACAGGATAGGGCGCGGTGTGTGCGCCGCTCAACGACGCGCGCCGCCCTCGAGCCCTGAAATCCGACTTCGAACGGAATCAGACTTCGAACGCGTGGCCGAGGTAGACCTCGCGCACCTTCGGATCCTGGACGAGTTCGTCCGAGGTGCCTTCGCGCAGGATGTGACCCTGGTGGATGATGTACGCGCGATCGGTCGAATGCAGCGTTTCGCGCACGTTGTGGTCGGTGATGAGCACACCGATGCCGCGCTCGCGCAGACCCTCGACGAGGCGTTGGATCTCCTCGACGGCGATCGGGTCGACGCCGGCGAAGGGCTCGTCGAGCAGCAGGAGCGACGGATCGAGCGCGAGCGCGCGGCTGATCTCGAGGCGGCGGCGCTCACCGCCCGAGAGCGTGTCGGCCAGGCTGTCCGCGATGCGCACGAGGTCCATCTCCTCGAGGATGCGGTCGGCGCGCGCGTGGCGTTCGGCGCGGCGCAGGGGCAGGGTCTCCAGCACCGCGAGGATGTTGTCGCGCACGCCCAGGCGCCGGAAGATCGACGACTCCTGCGGCAGGTAGCCCATGCCGAGGCGCGCGCGTTTGAACATCGGCATGCGCGCGCACTCCTCGCCGCCCAGGAAGACCTGGCCTTCGTCGGGGCGCACGAGCCCGACGACCATCCGGAAGCTGGTGGTCTTGCCCGCGCCGTTGGGGCCGAGCAGGCCGACGATCTCGCCGCGACGGACCGTGAACGAGACCCCGTCGACGACGCGCCGGCCGCGGTAGGCCTTGACCAGGTCCTTGGTCTCGAGGAGCAGCTCGCCCGGCGCGGAGCGCTGCATGCCGTCGGCGTCGGTGCCGGCCGCGGTGCTCGCGCCCGAACGCGTCGCCGCCGGGGCCTGTGGCACGTTCGGTCGGTCGGCGGGCATGGCAGGAGCGGCTTCCATCGGGGCGGCGGAGTCTACGGGCCGAGGCCGCGGAGGCCGGCGACGCGGCTCTCCACAGGACCGCGGTTGGGCTGTGGACAACTCGTGGAGAAGGTGGGCGGTTGTGGAGATCGCACGGGCCCTTGACAGGTGCTTCGCGGCTGCTTCCGGGTCGGCGGGCGCGCGTGAGGGCCCGTTCCCACAGGCGGCTGGCACTCAAAGGCTTGTGGGTGTTGGACTTACGCCGTGGATGGGATCAGGTATGCCGAAGACAGGAGCTGGGGAGGGGAGGACCCGCTCTCGAGCCGACGCCCGTGGAGCGCGTGCGCCGGGACTGTGGAGAACTGGTGGCGACGGCGCTGCCGAAGAGCTGGGCACGAGCGTGCTGCGGCGTCGCTGTGGTGCCGCTCGTGGGCGGATCGACCCCCGATCGGAGTCGCTCGGCACCCGCTCGCGCCGCTGAAACCTGGGCATGCGCCGGCTGGGCGTCGGCGGGGGCTGCGGCGGGGGCTGCGGCGGGGTGGCCAGGTGGCGAGTCGGGTGGCAACCGGAGGCCGCGCCGTGCCTGCGCTGGAATGACTGCTCAGCCGTCCGTGCCTCTGCTGAACGGGCCTACGGCCCGTTCAGTGCACCCACTCGAGGCGCACGATCCCGTCGAGCGGCTGGATCGGCCAGAACACGGCGAGCGCCCGACCGGTGACCAGTTCGCGGCCGACGAAGGGCGCGAATTCGGCCGGGAGCTGCTCGACCGACTCCCACGGCGCTTCGACCTCGCCGGCGCCGCGCGCGAGCCAGTGCCGCTGGCCCCACTCGTCGACGAAGAAGAGGCTGTCGCGGTCGTCGCCGATGCGCAGCGGATTCTCGTCCTGGCGCTGGTTGCCGCGCAGGATGCGTTCGCCACCATCGGCCGAGTAGCGCTCGAACTGCCACTCGCGGCTGTCGCTGGAGTCCTGGGTGTTGTCGCCGAGGACCACGTACTTGTCGGCCGGGATCGACCATTGGCTCGTGCCGCGCGCGGTGTAGTAGACGTCGCGCCAGACGCGCGGCTCGAGCACGCGACCGGTGCCGCGGAACTCGATCCGCAGCGAGCCGTCCTGCATGGCGATCGGCGGCACGTCGAGCACGAGCGGCTCCTGTCCGTCGATCGTGAGCAGGAGCTGGTCGTCGAGGTTGTGCACGCGCACCGCGGTGCGCGCTCCGGCTGCGAGGCGCGTCGCGTTCGGCGCGTACGCCGACGGCACCGCGAGCGGCGTCGCGTCGCCGGGGATCCCGTCGGACGGGCGCGTCTCGACGTCGATCTTCGCGCGCGCGTCGGCGGGCGCCGCGGGGCCCGGCACGTGGAAGCGGTACGTGCGCGGACCTTCCGACAGCACGAAGGTGAGCGAGACGAGATCGGTGCCCGCTTCGACGTCGCCTTCGAAAGCGAGGTCGCCGACGTAGTTCTGCGCGCGGCGATTGAGCGGCGTCAGCGGCCCACCGTTCGCGTCGGGCGGCAGCTTCGCGACGATCGACTTCGGATAGCC
>JBIKNC010000301.1:0-4455 GCA_044358925.1 Planctomycetota bacterium
GGTGGACACGCCCGTACTCGTCGAACTCGCGGCGGACATGCGCCGCACGACGCACGTCCACGAGCGCGGCGACTTCCGCGCGCCCGGCGAGGTGGTGCACGCGGGTGTGCCGGAAGCGCTCGCCGTCGACGGACACACGCCGCAGGACCGACTGCAGTTCGCGCGTTGGCTCGTCGATCCGCGCCATCCGCTGACGGCGCGCGTGACCGTCAACCGCTTCTGGGCGCGCCTGTTCGGCCGCGGCCTCGTCGCGACGGAAGAGGACTTCGGTCTGCGCGGCGCGGCGCCGAGCCACCCGCGACTGCTCGACAGCCTGGCACTCGGGTTCGTCGCGAGCGGTTGGGACGTGAAGCAGCTCCTGCGCAGCCTCGTCACGTCGCACACGTACCGCCAGGATTCGAACGCGAGCGCGCGCGCACTCGCGATCGACCCGGAGAATCGCCTGCTCTCGCACGCTTCGCGGCGGCGCCTCGAAGCCGAGATGGTGCGCGACGCGGCGCTGGCGGTCGCGGGCCTTTTGTCGGCGAAGAAGGGCGGGCCGCCCGTCTTCCCGCCGCAGCCCGACGGTCTGTGGCGCGCGGCGTTCAACGGCGAGCGTTCGTGGACGACGAGCACGGGTGAAGACCGCCATCGCCGCGACGTCTACACGTTCCTGCGCCGCACGGTGCCGTACCACACACGCACGACGTTCGACGGCACGAGCCGCGAGACGTGCACGCCGCGGCGCACGCCCACGAACACGCCGCTGCAAGCGCTCGTCACGTCGAACGATCCGGTGTTCGTCGAGGCGGCGCAGGCGTTCGGTCGGCGGGTGCTCGCGGGCGCAGAGCGTGTGGGGGAGGAGCACGTCGAACGCGCCTTCCGACTGGCACTCGCGCGCGCGCCGACGGACCTCGAGCGGCGCGAGTTGCTCGCGCTCGTCGAGCTCGCGCGCACGGAGTTCGCCGCCGCGCCGCACGACGCGCTGCTGTTCGCGACCGAGCCGCTCGGCCCGTTGCCCGAAGGAAGCGACGCCGCCGAACACATCGTCGAACACGCCGTCGCGACGCTGCTCGCGAGCACCGTCCTGAACCTCGACGACTTCCTCACACGCGAATGAAGTCACGTCGCGATCTCCTGCGCCACGGCGGCCTCGGTCTCGGAGCGCTCGCGTTCGCTGCACTCGAAGCGCAGGCGGCTCTGCCGCTGCTGCGCGTCGGCGACGGCGCGACGCGCGTGCCGCCGCGCCGTGCGCGCGCGCGCAACGTCATCCATCTGCACATGTCCGGCGCGCCGCCGCAGCAGGACCTGTTCGACGAGAAGCCGCAGCTCGCACGGCTCGACGGCACGCCGTGCCCGCTCGAACTGATCGAAGGCAAGCGCCTGGCCTTCGTGCGCGGGCGTCCGAACGTGCTCGGTGCGCCGCACCCGTTCATGCGCTCACCCAAGTGTGACCGTGCGATCAGTTCGTTGTTGCCGCACACGGCCGCGATCCTGGAGCGGTTGTGCCTCGTGCACTCGTTGCACACGAGCGAGATCAATCACGCGCCGGCCGAACTCCTGCTGCACACCGGTTCGCCCGTCTTCGGCGCGGCGTCGATCGGCGCGTGGGTGACGTACGGCCTCGGTTCGCCCAATCGCGATCTGCCCGGTTACGTCGTGATGACGTCGGGGGACAGCGACCCGACGGGCGGGAAGAGCCTGTGGGGCGCAGGTTTCCTACCCGCACACCACCAAGGCGTGCAACTGCGTTCGCGCGGCGACCCGATCCTGTTCCTCGATCGCCCCGCGGGTCTGCCGGAGTCGCTGCGGCGCGCGAGCCTCGACGCGGCCGGTGCGATCACGCGCGCCGACGCGGCTGCGAGCGGCGACCGCGAGTCGCTCGCGCGGCTCGAACAGTACGAACTTGCATTTCGCATGCAGCGTTCGGTGCCCGAGGCCGTCGACCTGCGTGCGGAGAGCGCGGAGACGTTGGCGCTCTACGGCGCGACGCCGGGCGAGTCGTCCTTCGCGAATCACTGCCTCGCCGCGCGGCGCCTCGTCGAGCGCGGCGTGCGCTACGTGCAGCTCTTCGACTGGGGCTGGGACGTGCACGGCACGGGCGAGGGCGACGACCTCCTGCATGCGTTGCCGAAGAAGTGCGCGGAGGTCGATCGCGCGAGTGCGGCGCTCGTGCTCGACCTGGAGCGCCGCGGCCTGCTCGACGAGACACTGGTGGTGTTCGGCGGCGAGTTCGGTCGCACGGCGGTCATGGAGGCGCGCGACGGTTCGACGTACCTCGGGCGCGACCACCACACCGACTGCTTCTCGATGTGGCTCGCGGGCGGCGGTGTGCGCGCCGGCCACACCCACGGCGCGACGTGTGAATTCGGTGCGCGCATCACGCAGGACCCGGTTTCCGTGCGCGACCTGCAGGCGACGCTCCTTCACCTGCTGGGCCTCGATCCACACGCGCTGCGCTTCCCGTACCTCGGCCTCGATCAACGCCTGATCGGTCCCGACGACGCGCCGCGTGTCGTGCAAGGCATCCTCGCGTGACACTCCGTCGCTAACGTCGCCGCGATGGTGCGAGCGTTCCGGCGTGTCGGTGTGTTGACCAGCGGCGGCGACTGTCCTGGACTCAACGCGGTCATTCGCGCCGTGGCCAAGGGTCTGTTCCGCGAAGGCGTCTCCGTGGTCGGCATCGAGGACGGTTTCCTCGGTCTGGTCGAGAACCGCATGCGCGAACTCGACCACGCGGCGACGAGTGAGATCCTCACGCTCGGCGGGACGATCCTCGGCACGAACAACACGACGGAGCCGGCGCGCTTCTTCGTGGGGCGCGACGCCGCGGGTGTCGCGCAGTACGAGAATCGCATGGAGCAGTGCCTCGCGCACACGAGTGCGGCGGGCATCGAAGCGCTCGTCGTGATCGGCGGCGACGGCTCGATGACGTGCGCGCAGCCGTTCGCGCGCGCCGGCCTGCCGGTCGTCGGCGTGCCGAAGACGATCGACAACGACATCCACGGCACGGAGTTGACGTTCGGCTTCCAGTCCGCCGTCGCGGTGGCGACCGACGCGCTCGATCGTCTGCACACGACCGCGGCCAGCCACCATCGCGCGATGATCTGCGAGGTGATGGGGCGTTACGCGGGCTGGATCGCGTTGCACGCCGGGATCGCGTCCGGTGCGGACGTGATCCTGTTGCCCGAGATCCCGTTCGAGTTCGAGCACGTGGCCGCGCTCGTCGAGCGGCGCGCGAGTCGCGGGCGACGCTTCACGATCCTGTGTGTCGCGGAGGGCGCGGTGCCCGTCGGCGGCTCACTCGTCGTCGGCCGTGTCGAGAGCCACTCACCCGACCCGAAACGACTGGGCGGCATCGCGGCCGTCGTCGCACAGGAACTCGAGCGGCGCACGAAGGTCTCGACGCGTCACGTCGTGCTCGGGCACGTGCAGCGCGGCGGCACACCGATCGCATCGGACCGTGTGCTCGGCACCGACTTCGGCGCGCAAGCGGTGCGCATCCTGACCGCGGGCCGCTCGGGGCGCATGGTCGCGTGGGTCGGCGGCCGCGTGACGGACGTGCCGATCGAAGAAGCGGCCGGTCGCCAGCGCCGCGTGCCGCCGGAGCACTCGCTCGTCGAGGCCGCACGCTCGGTCTACACTTCGTTCGGCGACGCGCCGCCGACGGCGGGCCGCAAAGACCTCTGACGAGGCAGCGATGTCGAACGACGAGATCCTGATCGCACCGTCGCTCCTGTCGAGCGACTTCGCGCGCCTCGGCGACGAGCTGCGGCGCATCGAAGCTGCCGGCGGCGACTGGCACCACGTCGACGTGATGGACGGGCACTTCGTGCCGAACATGACGATCGGTCCGCCGGTCGTCGCGGCGCTCGCGAAGGTGGCGAAGAAGCCGCTCGACGTGCACCTCATGATCGAGGACCCCGTGCGTTGGGGCGCGGCCTACGCGAAGGCCGGCGCGCACGTCCTGACCTTCCATCTGGAAGCGGTCGGCGACGCGGGCCTCGTGGACGCCGTGCGCGCGTACCGCGCGCTGGGTGTGCCGCTGGTCGGCGTGTCGATCAAGCCCGACACGGCGGTCGAGCGGCTGGCGGCGGTGCTCGACTCGATCGACCTCGTGCTCGTGATGAGCGTCCACCCCGGCTTCGGCGGCCAGGCCTTCATGCCGGACGTTCTGGCGAAGACGCGCTGGCTCCGGGAGCAGGGATTCGGCGGCCACGTCGAGATGGACGGCGGTGTCGACGCCGCCACGCTCGGCGCGTGCGTGGCGGCGGGCGCGAACGTGCTGGTCTCCGGCTCGGCGCTGTTCCGCGCGCCGGACCTCGGTGCGGAGATCGCACGATTCCGCGCGCTCGGCGAACAGGCCCGCGCCGCACGGGCGCGCTGAGAGGGAGGGGGATCTGGGCGCCGGGACGGGCTCCGTTCCGAACGCAGGTACTTCCCGCGGGGCGACTTGCGCCCGTGCTTCCTGGTCGG
>JBIKNC010000094.1:0-15812 GCA_044358925.1 Planctomycetota bacterium
AGCGCTGCACGTCGTAGTGCACCTGGCGCGTGGCGTGCACGCGGCCTTCGAGTTCGATGCGCACCGTGACGGACTGGGTGCCGCTCTGCACGTTCGGGTTGTTGAGCACCGCGCGGATGTCCGGCGCTCCGACCGACACGGGCACGATCACGTCGTCGATCGGTGCGCGCAGGGCGAGCGTGACGCGCTCGCCCGTCACCGCCGTTTCGAGCGCCGTGCGCGCCGCCAGTTCGATGTCCGTGCGCGCGACGGTCTGCGTGCGCGGCCAGATCTTGCACACGACGGCGCCGTCGAGCGCGATCGGCACACCGGGGAACGCTCGCGCGATCTCGTCGGCGATCTTGTTCGCGACCAGCGTGCGCGAGTAGCTCGGGCTCGGCGCGTAGCCGAGATCGAGCGCTTCGAGCGCGGCGGTGAGGCCCGGCTCCGCGTTGGTGATCGTCGCGATCTCCGCGAGTTCGATCGAGCTGCCTTCGACGAACGCTTCGGGTCGAAGCGTGACCGTGGGGCGGCTCTCCTGAGGAGCGAAGCTGCCGACGGTGAGACCCACGGCGAGGAACAGTTGTGTGATGAACATGAGTTTCGTCGTGATCAGCTGATGAGTTGGCTGACTTGCTGGAGCATCTCGTCGCCGACGCGGATCGTGCGGCTGTTGACCTCGTAGTTGCGTTGCGCCTGGATGAGCTCGATCAGCTCCTCCACGACGAGCACGTTCGAGCGCTCCAGTGCGCCTTGGCGCAGGAAGCCCGAGCCTTCCGCGCCCGGCTTGCGTTGGATCGCCTGACCCGAACTCGCCGTCGTCTGGAACATGTTCCCGCCCTCGGCCTTCATGCCCGACGGGTTGGGCACGAGGTAGATCAGGATCTCGTCGAAGCGCGCTTGTTCGCCGCCGGGCGTCGTGCCCGACACCGTGCCGTCGCCGCCGATCGTGAGGCCGGTGACGCCTTCCGGGATCGAGACGCGCGGCTCGAGATAGAAGCCGTCGACCGTCACGATCGAACCTGTCGCATCGCGTCGGAACGAGCCGTCGCGCGTGTAGCGGAACTCGCCGTTGCCGAGTGCGACTTGGAAGAAGCCCGGACCGCTGATCGCGATGTCGAGTTCGTTGCCCGTGTTGTCCATGTCGCCTTGCAGGTGCTGTTTGATCGAGCTGCCGATCTCGACACCCGAGCCGATCTGCAAGCCGGTCGGGCTCGCGTAGTTCGCACCCGTGAGCGCACCCGGGTCGCGGTACGTGCGGTACAGCAGCGACTTGAACGCGACGTGGTCGCGTTTGAAGCCGGCCGTGTTGGCGTTCGCGATGTTGTTCGCGAGGGCGTCGACCTGCATCTGCTGCGCGAGCATGCCGGTCGCTGCTGTTCTCATGGCTCGAATCATGGGGCTCTCTCGCTAGGGCTCGGGGACGAGCGAATCAGGCGTTGGGTCGGTTGAGTCGTTGGTAGCTGTCGCTGATGAGCGAAACGCTCCGCGACGCGACGTCGTAGGCGCGCTGGTGCGCAACCATCTCGACGAGTTCTTGGATGCCCGAGATGTTCGCGCCCTCGGTGGCGCCTTGAAGGACCTTCGCGGTGCTCGCGATCTCCACGGCGTCCGGCAACGCGCGGTAGTAGCCGCCGGAGAGTTCTTCGAGTTGCGCGGTGTCCGCGAAGTCGACGACGCGCAGCTCTCCGATCTCCTCACCGCCTTGCATCACGAGGCCGTCGTCGCGCACGGTGAACTCACCCGCGAACGGATCGAGGCGACCGCCGCGACGCTCCCACGCGATCGGCAATCCTTCCTCGCTGGTCAGCTCGCCTTCGTCGGACACGAGCAGGCCGCCGTAGCGCGTGAGCACCTCACCGGTCGGCCCTTCGAACACGAAGAACCCGGAGCCGTCGAGCGCGAGCTGATGCGAGTCACCGTTCGCGTCGATCGGGCCCTGCTCGAACGCCACCGTGCCGACCGTCTTCTGCCCACGGTCGACGCCGTGGTCCGAGACGATGTTGAACTCCTGCGTGCGCGTGACCGTGCGCTTGAACGCCGGCGTCGACAGGTTCGCCAGGTTGTGAGCCGTGTACTGGATCGCCTGTTCGGCGGCGCTCATCGCCGTGACTGCCGAGTAGAGACCGCGGTTCATGCTCTCCTGGGAGCACGCCACGTGCCAAGTCGCGGCCGGTCTCGCGACCCTCGCAGGGCCGTCGCCACGCGCTGGGCTCGGAACTTCCTTCCACTCGCCATGGAAGGTTTGACGCGTACGGTGTCAGACACCGCATCCGTCACGGCGGGGCGGCCCCGCTCACACGTTCGGCGACCAGCGCGGATAGACGTCCTTCGACACGCGGTGCGCGAGCAATCCGAACGCCGTCAGCGCCACCGCCGACGCGAGCACGGCCACGAAGTCCACCGCTCCGCCCATCAGGCCCGTCGCGAAGATCAACGTCGTCGCTCCGGCGGGCGGGTGCGCGCTGCGGGTCAAGGTCATCGCGGGCGCGGTCAGTGCGAGTGCGAGGCTGGCCGACAGCGCGGCGCGCCACGGCTCGCCGGTCGCGAGCCACGGTTCGTGCGCCGCGACGCCGAACAGCCATGCACACACACAACCGAGCGTGGCGCCGATCAGGTGACCGACGATCACGTGTTTGGGGCTCGCGAGCGGCGACGTCGGTGCGTTGAAGACGAGGAAGGCGCTCGCGCCGATGGCCGGAAACAAGAGCGGCGCCTCGGCGACGAGCGACAGTCCGCCGACGATCAGCATCGCGAGACCGCAGCCGACGAAACACACGAGAGCGCGACGAAACAACGCCGCCGCCGGGGGAGCCGAATTCATGGCGCCATGCTGCCACACACGTGACGGGCACGGTGTCAGACACGGATCCGTCACGAATGCGGCCCGCCGCCGGCTCACACCGACGACGGGCCGCGCGCTGAGGGTGGGTGGGCCGCGGTTGGTCGGCTCACCGAGTTGGGATCAGACGATGTTCACGGCCTCTTCGAGGAGCTGGTTCTGGATCGAGATGATGCGCGCGTTGGCTTGGAAGCCGCGCTGCGCCTGGATCAAGCGCACGAACTCCTCCGCGGTGACGACGTTGCTGTCCTCGAGCGCGCCGCCCACGACTTCACCGACACCGCCGAACGAGGCGGCACCGAGGCGCAGTTGGCCGCTGTTTCCGCTCTCGGCGAAATAGCCGCTGCCGACGTCGTTCAGACCAAGTTCGTTCGGGAACGTGGCGATGCCGAACTGGCCGAGTTCGAACGTCTGACCGTTCGAATAGAAGCCCGTCACCGAACCGTCGGCGTTGACCGAGAGGTTCGAGAGCGCACCGGCCGGATAGCCGTCCTGGAAGTCGGCCACGACGCTGTTCGAACCGCCGAACTGCGTCAGACCGTCGAACTCGTCGTTGCCGGCGAAGTTGAGCGCGATCGTCTGCGGCGACGCACCGGCGAACTGCACGGTCACGTTCGCGTTGGCGAGGCCTTGGATCTGGCCGTCAGCGCCGAACTCCAGCGTGGTGTCGCCGCCGCTGAGGACGAGGTCGCCATCGCCCGGCAGGCTCGTCGACATCTGCCACGTGCCGCCTTGGACGCGTTCGAGTTGGAAGTTCACGACGTGGCCGACACCCGAGGCGTCGTAGACCTGGATCGAGGTCTCGACGGTGTCGGGACCCGTGCCCTGCGTCTCGACGACGAAGGCCGTCGCGGCCCAGTTCGTCGAACCGCTGTTGCCCGCCTGGTCGACGAGCACGAGCGACATCTCCGCTTCGCCCGGTTGCACGGCCGTCAGCTCGATCTGGCCGGACGTGGCGTCGAACGACACGTTCGAACCGGGGAACGAGTTCTGCAGGAACGTCACGAGATCGCCGACGGTCGTCCCGTCGTTCGCCGCGCCGAAGGTGAAGTCGGCGTCCACGACGTTGCCGTCCGCGTCCGTGCCCGAGACCTGGATGACGTCGCCGTCGACGTAGTCGACGAGGTTGGTCGGCATCGCGTTGAGCTGCGTGGACGACGTCGCCGTCGTCTGCGTGCCGATGCGCAGCGTCGACGACAATCCGAGCACACCGGCGAGGTCGTTACCGGACGACAACGGCGTGACGAGAATCGTCGAACTGTTGCCCGTCTGCGAACTCGTCAACTGGAGTTGACCGCCGACCGCCGCGGCGGTGACCCCGTTGACGTTGTTGTTGATCTCGTCGACGACGTCGGCGAGGTCGATCTCACCAGCAGCGTTCGACGTCAGCGTCACCGACTGCGCGGCCGAGCCGTTCATCGTGATCGCCATCGAGTAGTTCGTGCTCGGCGTGAGGCCGGTGAACAGACCGCCCGCGGCCGTGTTCGAGCCGAGCATCGTCGCGGACGTGCCGTCGTTGATCGGGCTGGCCGTGCTCACGACTTCCGACAAGGGACCGCCGACCTGCGCCGGCAGGTTGCCGACCAGAGCCACGGAGCCGGTCGGGCGCGGCACGACGCTCGCGTCCGTGTCGATGCGGAACGGTTGACCCGTGTCGTCGAGCACACGGAAGCCCGTGCGCAGGTCGACCATGTTGCGATCGGCATCGAGACCGAACGCACCGACGCGCGTGTAGAGGTTGCGCGAGCCGTCGCTGACCGAGAAGAAGCCGCTGCCGCGCATCGCGAGGTCGAACGTGCGGCCCGTGAAGTTCAGCGTGCCTTGCGACGTGTCGCGGTCGACGACGGCGAGCGTCGTGCCGAGACCGATCTGCACGGGGTTCGAACCGCCGAGGGCGCCCGAGGGCGGCGAACCTTCGCGCAGCGTTTGACTGAGAATCGAGGCGAACAGCGCGCGCGAACTCTTGAAGCCCGAGGTGCTCGAGTTCGCGAGGTTGTTGCCGATGACGTCGATCCACTCCTGGTGGGCGCGCAGGCCGCCGAGGGCCGAAAGCAGGGCTCGTGACATGGTGTCGTTGCGGAGGCGTGGTGGTGGTGGATCAGGCGGCGTCTTGAGAGTCGTCGCTCGTTTCGGTGGTCTCGTCCGTGGTCGTGTCGCCTTCGCCGATCGGCGCTTCGGCGTCCGGCTTCGGCGTGCCGAGGACCTCGGTGATCGTGAACAGCGGCACGTCCTTGCCGTCGATCGACAGGAACGTCAAACCGTCCTGCAGACGCACGGACTCGACGACGCCTTGACCGGCCGCGCCCGTCTCGGCGTCGTTCCAGGTGACTTCTTTGCCGATCAGGTTGCTGCTCTCGGACAGTTGCGAGAGCAACGCGTTCGACTGCTGCAACAGCGCGAGCGTCGTCAGGTTCGTGTTCATGTTCTCCATCTGCTCGAGTGACGAGAAGCTCGCGAGTTGCGCGATGAACTCCTGGTTGCCTTGCGGCTCGAGCGGATCCTGGTTCTGCATCTGCGTGACCAGCAGTTGCATGAACGCGTCGCGATCGAGTTCTTTCGAACCCTGCCCGACGTTGTTGTTGGTGGTCGTGTCTGCGTAGACGCCTTCGAGTTGCATGGGGATCTCTCCGTCGATGTGGTTCAGGCCAGCGTGTCGACACGGTCGACCGCGATGGTGTTCGGGCGCAGAGCGAGCGCGATCTCGCGCAGCTCGCCGCGTGGGTCAGCGCTGCGCTGCGAGCCGCCGCCGTTCGTGAAAGCGCGTTCGTCGCCGCGCTGCTGCGACGCGGTCTCGCCGCGCGCGCCGAACGACAGTTCGAGCTGCGTCACGTCGAGGCCGGCGCGTTCGAGGCTCGCGCGCAGTTCGGGCATGTGCCGCTGCAGCGCTTCGTAGGTGTCGATGGCGTCGACGCGCAGGTGTGCGGCGAGTTCACCGCGATCCATCGAGATCTCGACGTCGATGCGGCCGAGGTTCGCCGGCGTCAATTCGAGCGTCGCGTGCTTCATGCCCGGCTGCACGAAGAAGCGCACCTGTTCCAGCACACGCGCGGCGCGTTCGTTCGACGCCGCGAGGTCGATGTTCGGGCGCGACTCGCTCGCGAGTTGCACTTCGAAGTCGCCGCCGTCGTTCGCCGCCGTCGGCACGGACTGCTGATCGACGCGTGCGTCGACGCGACTCTCGGGCAGCGGCGCCTCGTGTGCATCGGTCGCGGCTTCGACGACCTCGACCGCGCTGCTCGCGTCTTCGGGCGGCGCAGGGGGAGCGTCGCCCGCGCCCTCGACATCGAACGGTGCCGGTGTCGCGGCTCCCGCGTCGACGTTCGGAGTCCGCGGCGCTTTCGCAGGCTCGGCCGCCGCTCCGCTCCCGCGCTGCGCCGACGCGGCGAGCGCTTCGAGGGCTGCTGCGATGCGCGAGCCACCGACGACCTCGGGCGCGCCGCCTTCGAGGGTCAACGCGCGCACCGGCGGCGCCACGGTCACAGCGAGTGCGGCAGCGGCAGCCTCGGCGGCCGCAGCGTCGTCCTCGGAAGTGCGTTCGTCCGCCTCGCTCTCCGCCCGTGCGTCGTCGCCGGCGCGCGCCGCCCGATCCGCGGAAGCGCCGCGCTCGGCCGCATCCGCCGTCGGGGCCTCGCGCGAAGGCGCCGAGGTGGAATCCGCTTCCGATCGCTCGGCCTCGGCGGTCTCGCTCCGCTCCTGTCGCCGAAGCGCGCCGGCGACCTCGCGCTCCGCGGCCGCGAGCCGCTCGCCGAACGACGTGTCACCGACCTCGGCGCCGAATCCGCTGGTGGCGGAACGATCGCTCGCCGGCGCCCCGGACCGAACCGTGCCGTTCGATCCGATGCTCATCGGAAACACACTGCTGCCGCTCGACATGCGGACCTGCTTCGCACGCCGCGGGCCAAGCCGAGCGCATGTGTCCAAGTTCGCACAGGAACACACGTTGAGCGCGCAGCGCCGACGCGGGCGCGCCCGACCTGAACACGAAGCAACTTCCTCGCTCGGAAGAAGTTTGCGGAACCTGAGAGCGCACCCTTCCGCCTCAGCACTCACCCGGTGCACCGACTCCCACCCCAGTCGATGCCACCGGGTACCCTTGTGCGTTCGGCGCTGCTCGCAGCAGTCCCCGAATGCGCCGCCCGAGTTCGCGCTCGGCGCGGGGGGTTCACGCTCGAATCGGCCGTCGCCTCCGTCCTCCCGCACGGGTAGACAGCCGAACGCCGCCAAGCCGCGCCCGCGTACCACGAGACTTCGTGGAACCGCGGGTGCGGTCTCTCTCACTCCTTCTCACAGCGACTCATGAAGCGCCTCTCCATCCTGCTGGCTCCCATCGCCATCGTCGCGGCCGCGACGCCGGTGTTGGCCCAGTCCCAGGTCAAGGTCGTCGCCGTCGACCCGACCGACGCCGACATCGTCTGGACCCTCAACCGCGACAACAACTCCGTGTCGGTCGTCGACACGAGCACGGGAACGTTGCTCTCGGAGATCAACGTCGGCGTGTGGCCGCGCAGCCTCGCGTTCGACTCGACCGGCACCAAACTGCTGGTCGTCAACCAGCGCGGCAACGTCCCCGTCACCACGAACTTCGTCACGCCGTTCAACGGCACCGAAGTGCGCGGCAGCGTGAGCGTGATCGACCGCGCCACGAAGACCGTCGTCAACACGCTGACGAACGTCGGCACCGAGCCCTACGGCATCGCACTCGCGCCGAACGGCAAGTACTTCGCGATCTCGGCCCAGCGCTCGGGCGAGATGATCATGCTCGACTCGACGACGCTCACCGAGGTCGAGCGCTTCGAGTACCTGTGGGACATGAACTTCATCCCGGGCGGCAGCACGATCGCCGACGTCGATGCGGACTTCGACGGCATCCCCGACCTGTGGACGCCGCGCGGATTCGCGCTCAGCGCCGACTCGACGAAGATCTACGTCACGCACTTCCGTTCGTCGTACGTGTCCGTCCTCGACGTGACGCTCAACGGCAGCGGTGTTCCGACGGCGGTCGCGCTCGACGCGAAGATCCAGCAGAACGAGTATCCGTTCCATCCGATCAACAACCCGGTCCACGTCCAGAACATCGCGAGTCAGGGCCTGCCGCGCTTCAGCGTGGACATCGCCCTCTCGCCGGACGGCACGCAGGCGCTGGTGCCGAGCCAGCTCACGAACGTCAACCACGACGTCAACCACAACTTCGGTCCGGGTCTCGCGGGCGCGTTCGCCAACCGCGTCTACCCGGCACTGTCGATCCTCGACATCACGAACGCGTCGTACGGTCAGCCGGGCGACCGCAGCGGCCGTCTGCACCACGAACTGGCCGACGACGCCACGCCGGCCGAGTACGTGCCGTTCGGTCCGAACAACAGCTTCTCGATGAACGGCACGACGTCGACGGGCATCGCGACGCTCGGCGGCATCGACTCGCCGGTGATCGGCGGAACGCTGCGCGTGCGCCTCTCGGGCGTGCCGACCGGTTCCGCGGTCGTGTGCTGGTTCGGCCCGGAACTCCCGGTGCCGCTCGCCGTGCCGGGCTTCCTGTCGGGTTCGCAACTCGTCGGTGTGACGGGTGCGATCGCGCTGTCGAACCTGGGCGGCGGTCTGTGGGGCGGCAACGTTCCGATCGCGAACAACCCGCTGCTCGACGGCACGGTGGTCGCGCTCCAAGCAGCCATCCTCGAGCCGGGCCAGCCGATCGCCGTCTCGAACGGTCTGCGCGCCGTCATCGGCACCGCAGGCTACGAGCTGAACAAGATGGGCCGCCGCGGCGCTCTGCCGAGCAAGGCCCTGTTCAACCCGGCCGGTGACCGCGTGCTCATGATGAACCGCGGTTCGGAGGACGTGTTCCTGTACTCGTACTCCGCCGGTCGCATGAAGCTGCTCGCGACGTTCCCGCCGCGCCACGGCTTCACGGAGCGCGCACCGTTCGACACGACGACGCCGATGGGCGACATGCCGCTCGGCTGGACGATCCAGGCGGACGCGTCGACGTCGAACGACGACGCGCTGATCTACGTCCAGAACGAGGCGTCGCGCTCGCTCTCGGTGCTGCGCGTCGACTGGAAGACGGGCGTGTTCAGCCAAGTCCGCAACCAGATCGCGACCCACACGGGTCCCGACCTGATGACGGCCAGCGAGCGCATGGGCCAGGAGATCTTCGAAGACGGCTCGCGCACTCAGACGACCGGCGGCTTCAACAACTCGTGCGCCTCGTGCCACTACGAAGGTGGTGAGGACGGCAACGTGTGGCAGCGTCCGGCCGGCCCGCGCAGCACGATGCCGGTGTACGGCGGCCCGGCTCTGACGGGTCTCCTGCTCTGGAAGGGCACGCGCATCAGCGTGGCCGAAACGGGCCCGATGTTCGGCGGCGAGAACGGAGGACACGGCATCTTCACGGACACCGAGCAGCAGTCGATCACCGACTACTCGAAGGTGATCCCGGTCCCGCTCAACCCGAACTTCGATCCGCTCACGAACGACCTCACGGCCGACGCGGCGATCGGAGCGGACCTCTTCCACGGTCGCAACGACACCGGCACCAACCCGACGCAGCGTCGCGCCGGATGCGCCGTGTGCCACCCGGACCAGGATGGCGTTTCGGGCAACCCGCGCGGCTACACGGCGGACTTCCTGAACCCGCTGCTGACGAACGGCCTCGACTTCGGCTTCGTGTTCGACCAGAACTGCTTCTCGCTGCAAGAGAACGTCGCGTCGATCGGCCTGCGCAACGTGAACTCGGGCGTCAACGTCGACGAGGACGGCGACATGATCGTCGACCTCGACCGCAACTTCGACGGCTTCCCGGACCTCGAGACGTACACGCCGCTGAACGTCGACGCCGACGACCCCTTCACGCGCGACGACCCGAACAGCTACCCGTGCCTCGACGACCCGTTCGACCCGATGAGCCCGCCGAAGGACTTCGACCGCGCCGAGCAGCTCTTCTCGATCCCGACGAAACTCGGTGTCCTGTCGAGCGGCCCGTACATGCACGACCACTCGCTGGTCTCGCTGCGCACGCTGCTGGATCCGGATGCGCAGATGAACGACCCGGTCTACGGCAACGCCGCGTACCCGGGCACGCTCAAGTGGTTCAACGAGTTCCACGACATGCGCGGCCACGAGAACTTCGTGCCGGGCGTCTCCAAGGTGAAGCTGGGCCTCAACCCGGTGAACGTGAACGACGACATCGAGAAGGTCCTCGCGTTCATCGCGAGCCTGTGAGCATCTGCTGAGCGCGCGAGGGCCGCGAGGTCCGCGCGCGACGAACGAGCCGCCCCCCTCCGGTCACGCACCGGACGGGGGCGGCGGTCGTTTGGGGGCGCTGCGCCCCGAAGGGGCGAAGCGCCCATCTGTCTTCCTTTGCGCTGACTTTGCGTCCTTTGCGCCTTTGCGGTCACGTGCAACAGATGGCGCGTGGCGTGGCGTTGCACTTCACCGCAAAGGCGCAAAGGACGCAAAGTCAGCGCAAAGGAAGACAGGAGACTTCAGAGCAACGGCGCATCGACAGCGGCTTGCGAACTGCACGTCGATTGCGTGACTTGCCAACCGCACGTCGGCGCCGCAACGCAGCGCGACGGAGCGTTGCCGAGCCACGCCGATCTTCAGTCGCGTTCCGTGATGCGCGTCGTGCCGTCGGCGTGGCCGACGATCAGCGTGTGCGCGAGCCCGACGAACAGGCCGACCTCGACGACGCCGCAGATCGCGACGAGTTCGCGCTCCAGGCCGGCGGGGTCGCTGATGCCGCCCGGCACGTGTGTGTCGAGCACGAGGTTGCCGTTGTCGGTGCGGAAGGCCGGCGCGCCCTCGTCCTTGCTCGCGCGCCGGATGCGCGGCACGAGACCGAGGGCGACGAGTTCGCGCTCGACCACCGGCGCGGCGAACGGCACGACCTCGATCGGCAGGTCGAACGTCGTGCCCAGGCGCGCGACGACCTTGGTGGGATCGACGACGATCAGCACGTGGCGCGAGAGACGCGCGACGACCTTTTCGCGCAGCAACGCTCCGCCGCCGCCCTTGATCATGTCGAAGCGCGCGTCGATCTCGTCGGCGCCGTCGACGGTCAGGTCGATGCGTGTGATGTTCGCGAGCTCTTCGAGCGGGATCGACAACGCGCGCGCGCGCGCCGCCGTGTCCTCCGACGTCGGCACGCCGCGCACGTGCAGGTGTTCGCGCGCGACACGTTCACCGAGGGCCGCGAGGAACGGCCGGACGGTGCTGCCCGTACCGAGGCCGACGAGCATGCCGTCCTTCACGAACTGCGCGGCCGCGCGACCGGCGGCTTCCTTGGCGCGTGCAACGTCCTGCATGCTGCGTGTCGTACCACAGGAAGCGCGGCGACGTGAGCGTCGACGTGTGTGCGTGCCGGCGCGGCCGTTCGTGGTACGAATCGGCGCATGCAGGAGCGCTCGCCTCCGAAGCGGCCGCCGCGCGGCGAGCTGTACGTCGAACTCGAAGGCTGCGTCCTGCGCGCCGAGCTGTGCGGCCGCGGCGAGCCCGTCCTCATGATCCAGGGCGTGGGCGTGAGCGGCTCCGGCTGGCGCCCGCAGGTCGACGCACTCGCGCCGCACTTCTCGACGATCGTGTACGACAGCCGCGGCCTCGGCGGGAGCGTGCCCAATCGCGCGGCCGTCGACGTGCCGCGCCTCGCGGCGGACGCCGCGGAGTTGCTCACGGCCGCGAACTGCGCTGCGGCGCACGTCGTCGGTCACTCACTCGGCGGGCTGGTGGCGCTCGAACTCGCGCTGGCGGCGCCGGAGCGCGTGAAGAGCCTTGCGCTCCTGTGCACGTTCGCCAACGGGCGGCAGGTGGCGCCGCTGACGCGTCGCATGCTGTGGCTCGGGCTGCGCTCGCAGCTCGGCACGCGCGCCATGCGTCGGCGCGGCTTCCTCGGACTCGTCATGCCGCCGGGACCGATCGCGGATGCGGAGCGTCGCGCGCACGAGATCGGCGAGCTGTTCGGTCACGACCTCGCCGACACGCCGCGTGCCGCGCGCGAGCAACTACGTGCGATGCGCAGGTCCGATGTGAGCGCGCGCCTGCGCGAACTCATCGGGATCCGCTCGCTCGTCGTGAGCGCCGAGCACGACCCGATCGCGCCGCCCGCGCTGGGTCGCGCGCTCGCCGCGGGCCTGCGCGCCAAGTACGTCGAGATCGCCGGCGCGTCGCACGGTCTGCCGATCACGCACGCAACGCGCGTGAACGACTTGCTCGTCGAGCACTGGCGGTACGGTGTCTGACACGCAGGCGCCACGCAGTACGGTGCCGCACCAAAAACTGCCGCCCCTTCCCTCTCGGTGACCGCATGGCATCGGTGCGCGATGCGCACCGATGCCATGCGGTCACCGAGAGGGAAGGGGCGGCAGTTTTTGGTGCGGCACCGTACTGCGTGGCGCCTGCGTGTCAGACACCGTACCGCCAGCCCGCGTGACACCTCGTCACGGGACCGGCAGCAGGAACTCCAGCGCCGCCTCGACCGACAACAGCGGCCTCGGCGACTGACGGATCACCGCACGCGTCACCGGATCGACGATCACGAACGTCGGCTGCGCGATCGTGCCGGTCATGGCGCGCTGCACCGCTCGCGACGCATCCTCGTCGGTGTGGTAGCGCGCTTCGACGTACTTGGAGAGAGCTTCGGCGACCGCCGGCTCGGGGAAGACCGAGTCTTCCACCTGGCGACACACCGCTCACACGTGCCCGGTGAAGTTGATCAGCAGAGCTCGACCGGTCTTCTGCGCGCGCACCGCCGCCGCATCGATGTCGTCCAGCACGACGATCGGGCCCTTCTCCACCAAACCCCCGCCGCCGGCGCGTGAGACCGCGCCATTCGACAGGGCCTCGTGGATCGAATCGATCTGCTGTTGCATCCGATCGATCTTCGGCTGGTTGACGACGCGGTTGCTGTACGGCGGAGCCAGCGCGGTCATCGCACCGCCGAGTTGGTTGCCCTGCGCTCCGTAGCCGAAGTACGCCGCGAGCAGCGCGAACGCGAGGCCGACCGTCATGCGCGCCGGCCCGATCTCGCTGCTCTCGCCCTTGACCTTGATCCAGCCGAACAGGAACGCGGCGATCACGAGCGCGACCACGCACCAGATCCAGAAGAACAGCTCGCGCGGCAGGATGCCCCAGTTCCACGCGATGTCCGCGTTCGAGAGGAACTTGATCGCGGCCGCGACTTCGACGAAGCCGAGCGTGATCTTGACCGTGTTCATCCACGCGCCGCTGCGCGGGAGCTTGCTGACCTTGCCGGGCACGAGGCTCAACAACACGAACGGCAACGCCATCGTCAGGCCGAACACCGCCATGCCGAGCACGACGCGCCCGCCGCCCTGCTGCGCGGCCGCGCCGAGGATGCTGCCGACGAACGGTCCTGTGCACGTGAACGACGTGATGACGAGCAGGAAGCCCATCAGGAACAGGCCGCTCACACCGCCCTTGCCCTGCGCGGTGCCGACGAAACGCATCGCCCACTGCGGCGGGTTCAGGTTGATCGCGCCGAACAGCACGAGCGCGAAGTAGAGGAACGCGATCGCGATCACGAGGTTGAACCAACCCGAGATCGCGAACGCGATGATCGCCGAGCCCGCGTCACCGGCCTCCATGCCGAGCGCGGCCGCGAACACGTCGAGCAGGTACACGACGAGTCCGATCGCGGTGAACATGCTCACGATGCCCGCGCCGTACACGAGCGCGAGCGGCCACACGACGCCGCCGCGCTTCTCGGCCTGCTTCGTGAAGAACGAGATCGTGATCGGGATCATCGGGTACGTGCACGGCATGACGAGCGCGAACAAGCCGCCGCCGATCGCCAGCGCGAGCAGTCCCATCAATCCCGTGCCGTCGGTCGGGGGCGGCGGCGTGTCGCCGGCGGGCAGCGCGTCCGGTGTGCCGGTGGTCGCCGTGCCGGTGGTCGCCGTGCCGTCGGTTGCGCCGTTCGCATCGACCACGGCCGGCGGCGTGAGCCCGAGTTCCGCGTACGCCGCCGTTTCACGCGCGGCCAGATCGAAGGGCCAGTTGGCCGCGTAGTTCTTCCAGTCCGTGTTCGCGAACACCGCCGCGATCACTTCGTCGTCGGCGCCGTCGCCCTCGCTCGCGAATTCGTCGTCGTAGTCGACGCAGCCCTTCGCATCGCACGTCTGGCCCTTCACGCTCACGACGATCGCGTCGTTCTCAGGAGCCTCTGCGCCAGCGGCGAGCACACCCGTGACGAGCACCGTGAACGTGTCGTGGTGCGCCCACACGAACGAACCGAACTGACCTTCGCTCGTCGCTTCGGGTTCGGGGAACACGACCGCGTTCCATGCCACGCCGGGCGCTTGCAGCGTCACGACCGTCGGCTTCGCGATGCCCGGCCCGACCGTCGGGTGGTAGAGGTGGAAGCCCGGATCGACCTCGAAGCGCAGCACACCGCGCACTTCGTTGCCCTCGACGCGGTGGAAGAACTCGCCGTACGCGTGTTGGCGCGCGCCGAAGCCGAAGCCGCTCTGTTGGGCGGGCGGATTGTTCGTCGGTGCACTGCTCGGGCGCTCTTCGACGACGGCCGGCGCGCTCTGTGGCGCGGGTTCCGCGACCACTTTCGCGGGCGGTGCGACGAACAGTGCCGCGAGGATCGGCTCGACGGGCTGCTTGTTCGCGAGCGCCGCCAACACCTGCGGCTGCGCCTCCGCGAGCGGCCACGGCCAGTGCGCCTCGTTCGCCGCGAAGTCGGCGCTCGCGAACACCTCGGCGACGTCGCTCGGCACGCTCGCCGTGCTGCTGCTCGTGTACGACTCCGAGTACAAGTGGCAACCGTTGTCGTCGCACACCTGGCCGCTCGTCTTCACGGCGACCGACGCGGGCGCCGCCGCGCCCTCGGCCAACGTGCCGCGCACCGTCGCGAAGAACACACCGTGGTGCGCCCACACGAACGTGTCGCTCTTCTTCGGGCCGAGCTTCGGTTGCACGACCGCTTCCGGCGCCGGCAACACGAGCGGCCCGAACGTCACGCCCTCCGCACTGAACTCCACCGCCGTCGCCTGTGCGAAACCGGGGCCCACTTCGCTGTGGTAGATGTGGAACCCGTCCTCGACCTCGACGCGCCACACACCGCGCAGTTCGTTGCCGACGACTTGATGGAAGAACTGCGAGCTCGCGTGGCTCTCCTGAGCGGAACTCGCCGTCGTGAACACGGCGAAGAGAGCGACGAGGGCGGCGATGAAGCGAAACGGCATGGCGGAGAAGCGTGGCGACGGGTCGGCGCGATTCGAGCCGGCTACTCTAATGGGCGTCGGCGACGCTCCGGCGGATGCGAGGGTCGCTCCGCGCCGCGCGCCCGAACCACCGAGCATCCATGGGCCGTCGCGTCGGACTTCCTCTGTCAGCACTCGTCGCGGGCCTCGTCGGCGGCTTCGCGGCCCCCAAGTTGAGCGCGGTCTATGCGCCGGCCGCGGGCGGCGTGACCGGTGCTCGCGCCGTCGAAACCGCGCAGCAACAGCCGCCGCAGGAGAAGGCGCCGCCGACCGTCGACGCGGCGACGGCCGCGAAGAACCGGCGCGTCGAGCAACTGACGACCGGCCTGAAGGGCGCGTGGCGCCTGACGCGGATGCAACCCGCGGCGCCCGTGCCGGCTCCGCGGCAGGTGAGCGGGCTGCTCTTCGTGAGCGACCACATCCTCACGATCACGTTCCACGCGCTGCCCGACGCGAGCACGCTCGTGCAGGGCACGCGCATCCAGGGCGGCGCGCACTACTGGCGCATCGGGCCGCGTGAAACGCTCGAGACGGCGGCGCTGCTGGGCCACGACAACTTCCAGGCGACGCTGTCGCTGGAGCCGCAGCTCGAGCCGCGCGAATACGTAGTCGATCTGACCGCGCGCAATCTGGTGCTGAGCAAGCGCGACGGCACGCGCCTCGAGTTCGAGCGCATGGACGTGCAGTCGTTCCCACCGCAGGCGATCCGCTTCATCGACGCGATGCGCGAGGGCCGCAATCTGGACGACTTGAGGGGCCGTTGACGGCAG
>JBIKNC010000302.1:0-4429 GCA_044358925.1 Planctomycetota bacterium
GCGCGGAGCGCCGCTTCGGCGTTCCGTGGGCGACCGCGAAGTGCCGGATCTGGCGACAGGGTGCCTGGCACCGTACGCGTCAACCAGCCCCGTGCCCGCGCGCCAACGCGTAGTGCAACGGCAGCGCCGTGAACGCATCGAGGTAGTGGCCCGCGTGCAGACGTCGCTCGACCACGGCGCGCGGCACCACGTGCACACTCAAACGTTCGGCCGGATCGAGCGACAGCTCCGCGACCCGCTCACATCCCACCGCCATGAACGCGTGCGCGAAGTGCGCACTGATGCCGCCGGTGGGGAAGAAGCCGGGCAGCGGCACCAGCTCGCGCGCGCGGTGACCCGTCTCCTCCAGCAACTCGCGCGCGGCCGCATCGATCGGCGCCTCGTTCGCGTGCACACGCCCCGCCGGCAGCTCCCATTGACTGCGGCCCGACGGGTGGCGATGGTGCCAGAGCATCACGACGTCGCCGCTCTCGAGGAACGGCACGACCGCGACCGCGTTCGTGACTTCGAAGACGTGGTAGTCCTGCTCGCGGCCCGGCGCCGTGCGGATGTGGTCGCGCCGCAGGCCGCACCACGGCGAGTCGTAGATGCGTTCGCTGCGCAGGCGCACGAAGGGTTCGAACGGCTCCGGATCGCCCGCTTCACGCGCCGGCAACGGAGCGCGTGAGAGGTGCCACTCGTCGCCGCCGTGTGAGTCGTGCGTCGTCACGCGCGCTCACTCACCGGCCGGCCAGAGTTCGCGCCAGTGCGGACGTTCATTCGAACGGCCCGCGAGACGCTCGAGCTGTCCGCGCGAGACCCGCAGGCTCTCGAGCGCCGTCTGCGCGAGCGCACGACCGCAGGCTTCGAACACCGCGTCGGCGTCGATGCCCTGGTAACCGTAGACCTCGCTGGGGCGTCCGCACTTGCTGAAGCGTCGCACCGCGAGCGTCTCCTGCTTCACACCGACGATCGAACCCAAGTTGTCGAGCAGGCCCGCCTCGCCGTCGTGCACCGAGACGATCGGAACGCGCCGACCCGCGATCGCGACGACGTCGGAGTCGAGATCGGCCGAGTGCGGCACGGCGTGCAGGTCGCCGTCGACGCCGAGGCTCTCGACGAGATGGCGATAGCCGTCGTTGTGTCCGAGGATGCCGCACAGGAGTTCCGGCGACGTGACGACGATCACGTTCGCGAACACGCCGCGCTCGTACAGCCGTCGACTCGCTTCGAGTGCCTCCGTGACGAGCGAGCCCATCGCGAACACGTGCACGACGTTGTCGCCCGGTTCGTAACCGGCGTAGCCGCGCCAATCGACCAAGTAGTAGGCGCCGGCGAGCACGTCGCGGCGCAATTCACCGAGCAGCGTCGCCTCGTTCTTCGCTGCGACCGTCGACTCGTCGACGGCACTCGTGTCGCCGCCGCCCTCCGGCGCGAGCAGCACACCGCCCGCGAGCTCGGCCTTGTTGCGCGCCGCGCGCGCGAGCTGCTGGACGAGCTGCTTCTGATCCAGGGAACGCGTCACGCCGCGGATCAACACACCGCTGCGCCCGGCGTTCGTGCCTTCGACCTGCCGCGCGATCGCGTCGGACAGGATCCAGTCGAGTTCGATCGCGTAGGCCGGTTCCCACGTGATCAGGTTGGGCATCTGGATGTCGCTCTTCCAACTGTGCTGCGCACCTTCGGGCGACAGCGTCACACCCGACGGCGTCGAGATGAGCACGAACTCCGAACGCCAGTAGACGTTGTAGTAGAGCTGGTCGAGCGCCCGCTTCAGGAAGAAGTCGTACACCGTCATGATCGGCACGAGCGGAACGCCCGTGTACAGATTCATGACGCCGAACGAGCCGACCGCGCTCATCGAGTTCTGCTCGGCGATCTCGAAGCGGATGTGGCGCGTGTACGCCGCGCTGCGCGCCGTCGTCTCCGGGTGGCGCGCGCCGAACGTCGCATCGATGCGGCCCTTCTCCTCGGGACCGTAGATGCGCGCGTTCATCGTCGGCGCGATCTGCGTCGACGTGCCGACGTCGGGCGACATCGTCAGAACGAGGTTGGCGGCCGGCGCCCAACGCCGCTCGTGTTCGTCGAGTGCGCTCTCGGCCTTGTTCGTTCCGCCGAGCGGCGCTCCGCCCAGGCCGTGCGTTCCGATGCGCACGAGTTTCGCCGCGAGCTGGCCCCACATCTGCTGCGTGTGGACGAGCGGGAACATCGACAGGTCGATGCCCAGCGCCTCGGGCAGACCGCCCGCGTCGTCGACCGCGCGGCGCACGGCCTCGCGGTTGCGCTGCACGAGATCGTCGTGCTGTTCCATGCCGCGGCGGAACTTCTCGGCGCGTTGTGCGAGGAAGCGCGCTTCCTCGGTGTGGCCGGGGAAGTGCGCGAAGGGGCGCTCGAACGACAGGCCGTTGCGCTCCAGGACCGCCACGACCTCTTCCTTGCTCGGCAGCGTCGAGTGGTTGGCCGGGTCCGCGTAACACTCGAGGCCGTAGCCCTTGATCGTGTGCGCGACGATCAGGTACGGCACTTCGGTGTCGGTGCGCGAGCGACGCAGCGCTTCGACGATGAGCGGCAGGTCGTGGCCGCCGACGTCGCCGAGCACGGCGAGCAGTTGCGCCGCGCTGAGTTGTTCGAGCACCGGTGCACACGCCGGATCGTGGCGCGTGAGCACGGTGCGCGCGTACTCCGCGTCCTTCTTGAACAGCATCAACTGCAGGTCGTGGTCCGACAGGCCGCCTTCGAGCAAGCGGCGCAAGGCCTTGCCGCCGGGGCGCTCGAACACTTCGAGTCGGCGCCGTCCGTGGCGCAGTTGGATGACCTTCCAACCGTTCGCGAGCGCCGTGCGTTCGATGCGATCCGCGTCGGTCGACTGCAGTCCGCCTTCGTACGACGGGCGCGTGCCGTCGAGGCTCTGGCGGTTGTAGTCGACGATCCACGTCACGTTGCCGAGGCGCCGTTCGGCCGCTTCCGGCATCGCTTCGAGCAGCGAGCCTTCGCGGAACTCGCTGTCGCCCATCAGCGCCCAGAAGTGCGCATTCGCCGGCACCTCGAAGCCGTGGTCTTGCGCGTAGCGGTAGGCGAGCGCGAGGAACAGCGCATTGACCGGCGGGATGCCGACCGTGCCCGACGGGAGGAAGTGGAACGAGTCCGGGTCGCTCTTCGCGTGGTAGCTCTGGAAGACGTCCGACGCGCCGGGCACCGCGAACTTGCGCAGGCGCGTCATCGCGGCCTCGGCCTCGTCGTCGGAGAGCCACGTACCGTCCTCACTGCGGCGGAAGAGGCGCAGCAGGTTGTGGTAGGCGTGGTCGATGGGGGACGCGTGCGGCTTGCAGCACACGAAGTCCTGCGGCTCGCGCACCACCAGGTGCAGCCCGCCGAGCACGTGGAACGCGCTCGCACACGCGGCCGGGTGACCGCCGATCTTCGGATCGGTCGGGTGTTTGTCCTTGCGTGTGTTCGCCAGGTTGATCATCGCGATCATCTGGGCGAACGCGCGGTCGGCGACGCGCATCAGGATTTCGAAGTTCGTTCCGCGGTCGGTCTCTTGGAGCGGTTGCACGGGATGGGGCGTGTTCGGCGCGGAGGAGGTCGAAGCGGAAGGGGAGCTGTTGGCGTGCATGAGCGACCGGCGGCCTCAGCGAGGGGGCTCGTGAGCGGTGTTCGAGGGGCCGTGGCGGAGTCCGCGAGTCTAACCGGGCGCGCCGCGCGGCCGTCCGCGGCGAGCCCGGTTACGGCGGCTCGCGGTCGACGGTCACGAGCGACGGTCGCGCGCCGCCGCGGCGGTGTACAGCTCTGCGTAACGACGCGCCATCCGATCGAACCCGAACGCATCGGCCGCGCGTTCCGCCGCGCGCGCGCCGAATGCGCGCCGACGCGCGGGGTCGCGCGCGAACTCGAGGGCCACGCGCGCGAGTGCGGCGGCTGTGTCCGCGTCACCGGCCAGCGGCACGATCCCACCGTGTTGATCGCTCGGCAGGATCACGCGCACGTCGCCGACGTCGGTGGCCGCGACCGGCAGGCCGAGTGCCATGGCCTCGACCATGGCGATCGGCATCTGCTCGGTGTCGCTCGGCAGCACGAACAGGTCGGCGGCGGCGAGCTGCGGCCGAGGGTCGGCGCACGCCCCGAAGAAGTGCACGCGCCCGGCGAGATCGGCGCGCGCGGCGCGGCGTTCGAGGTCGGCGCGCAGGGCTCCGTCGCCGACCACGAAGGTGTGCACGCCCGGCAGCAGCGCCGCGACTTCGAGCAGGCGATCCGGGCGCTTCTCGGGGCGCAGGCCGCCGACGCTCACGAGCACGAACACGTCGCGTCCGAGGCCGAGTTCGGCGCGCACACGTTCACCTTCGCGGCGCGCCGCGCCCGGCGCGAAACGTGTGAGGTCGACGCCGTTGGGCACCAGATGAACCAGCCCGGCCGGCAGATGCCATTCGCGCCTCGCGATGCGTTCGAGCAC
>JBIKNC010000303.1:0-4418 GCA_044358925.1 Planctomycetota bacterium
GGTGCAGCGGACGCGCTTTGCGCGTCCGCTGCACCCGCGCCGCAGACGCGACCCGCCGGTCGTGACGCCAAGGTGCCTGGCACCGTACGCGTCAACGCTCGCGCCACCGGCGTTACCTTGGCCGCATGCCTCCCCGCTCCGCAGCTCGACGCACCGACGCACGCCGCCCATGAACGACGTGCGCTCCCTGCTCGCGGCGCTCGAACGCGGCGAGGCGCGCGCGAGCGACGAGCTGCTGCCGCTCGTGTACGCCGAACTGCGCCAACTCGCGGCGCGGCGGCTCGCACAGGAGCGCTCCGGAGTCACGCTCCAAGCCACCGCCCTCGTGCACGAGGCGTACCTGCGGCTCGTCGGCGACGGCGGCGCGCAGTGGGACGGGATCGGGCACTTCTGGGCGGCGGCGGCGGAGGCGATCCGGCGCGTGCTCGTCGATCGGGCGCGGGCGCGCGACGCGGACAAACGCGGCGGCGGGTGGGTGCGGGTGACGCTCGGGCCCGACGCGGCAATGGTCGAGTACGAGCGCGACGAACTCCTGGACTTGGACGCGGCGCTCGTCGCCCTCGCGGCGGAAGCGCCTCGCAAGGCGCGGCTCGTCGAGCTGCGCTGGTTCGCGGGGCTGTCGCTCGAGGAGGCGGCGGCGGCGCTGGGCGTCGCGCCCGCAACGGCCGATCGGGACTGGGCGTACGCGCGCGCGTGGCTCAAGGACCGGCTGGCGCGCTGAAGGGCAGCACGGAAATTCTCGCGGCGGCGTGAGGCTTCGCGGCGCGATCCTACGCATGTGAGGATCGGACGCGGGCGCCGCTCGATGGCACCGGCGCGATCACCACCCGAGGAAGCACGCCTTGAGCGAATCGAAGCCCGACATCGAAGAGTTGTTCCACGCGGCGCGCGCCCTGCGCGACACGGCGGCGCGCGCCGCGTTCATCGAGCAGGCCACACGCGGCGACACGAGTCTGCGGCGAAGGCTCGAAGCGCTGCTCGCGGCGGATGTGCGCACGGGTGACGGCTTCCTCGAACCGCGCGCGGCGGCGCCGCTCATGGCGACCGCCGGGCACGTGGCCGCGGCTCCAGGCGAACAGGCCGGCGACACCATCGGCCGCTACAAGCTGCTGCAGGAGATCGGCGAAGGCGGCATGGGCACCGTCTGGATGGCCGAGCAGCGCGAGCCGGTGGTGCGCAAGGTCGCGCTCAAGATCATCAAGCTCGGCATGGACACGCGCGAGGTGATCGTGCGGTTCGAGGCGGAGCGCCAGGCCTTGGCGCTGATGGAGCATCCGAACATCGCGAAGGTGCTCGACGGCGGCGCGACGCTGACCGGGCGCCCGTACTTCGTGATGGAGCTCGTCAAAGGCGTGCCGATCACCGAGTACTGCAACTCGGCGAAGCTCGGCCTGCGCGAGCGGCTCGAACTGTTCACGCGCGTGTGCGAAGCGATCCAACACGCGCACCACAAGGGCGTCATCCACCGCGACATCAAACCGAGCAACGTGCTCGTCACGCTGCACGACGGCGTGCCGGTGCCGAAGGTGATCGACTTCGGCATCGCGAAGGCGACCAGCGCCGAACTCACCAAGAAAACGCTCTTCACGCAGTACGCGCAGATCCTCGGCACGCCCGAATACATGGCGCCCGAGCAGGCGGAGATGTCGGGCCTCGACATCGACACACGCGCGGACGTGTATTCACTCGGCGTGCTGCTCTACGAGCTGCTCACCGGCACGAAGCCGTTCGACATCAAGACCGCGCTCGCGGCGGGCTTCGACGAGCTGCTGCGCACGATCCGCGAGGTCGATCCCGCCAAGCCTTCGACGCGTGTGTCGACGCTGGCGCAGTCCGCGTCGCCGATCGCACAGGAGCGCCACGTCAACGTCGAGTCGTGGAGCCGCCGACTGCGCGGCGACCTCGACTGGATCGTGATGAAGGCGCTCGAGAAGGACCGCGGGCGCCGCTACGACTCACCCAGCAACTTCGCGGCGGACATCGCGCGCTACTTGCGCGACGAGAGCGTCGAAGCCGCGCCGCCGAGCGCGGTGTATCGGCTGCGCAAGCTCGTGCGGCGCCGCAAGAAGACGGTGGTCGCGGCGCTGGTGCTGATGCTGTCGCTCGTGGGCGGCATCGTCGGAACGAGTTGGGGCCTGGTGCGCGCCATCGACGAGAAGGAGCGCGCCGACCTCGCGACCCGGAACGAAGAGGCGGCGAAGGAAGATGCGCTCGCGAGCGCGGAACTCGCGCAGCGCGAGGCGCAGCGCGCCGAGGAGGAGGCGGCGCGCGCTGCCGAAGAAGCCGAAAGGGCGCGCACTGCTGAGTTGCAAGCGACGGAGCGCGCCGCGGAGCTCGAACTGGTCGCTCAGTTCCAAGCGGCGCAGATCACACGCGTCGATCCGCGTGCGATGGGGCGTGCGTTGCGCGCGGACCTGCTCGAAGCGCTGCCCGAGGGCGAACGCACCGGCGTCGAAGCCGCACTCGCGCCGGTCAACTTCACGAACCTCGCGCTCGCGGCGCTCGACGCCAACGTGCTGCAGCCCACGCTGGCCGCGGTCGACGAGCAGTTCACGGGCACGCCGCTCGTGCAGGCGCGCCTGCTGCTCAGCCTGGCGCAGACGATGCGCCTGCTCGGGCTGCAGAAGGGTGCGATCGATCCGATCGAACGTGCATTCGAATTGACCAGCGCACAGCTCGGGCCCGACCACCCGAACACACTGACGGTGCTCATGAGCTACGCCGAGGTGTGTTACGAAGACGGTCGCTTCACCGACGCCGAGAAGCTCTACGCGATCGCATTCGAGCGGCGCCTCGCCGTCCTCGGCGCGGACGACCCGTTGACCTGGGCGTCGCAGTACGCACTCGCGAAGGTGTGGAGTGAACTCGGGCGCTTCGAGGATTCCGAACGTGCGCAACGCGAATCGCTCGCCGAGACGACGCGCCTCCTCGGCCCGGATCATCGCGACGTACTCGTCGGCACGGGGGCGCTGTGCGCGCTGCTGAACGAGACGGGTCGCGTCGCCGAGGCCGAGGCGCAGATGCGCGACCTGCTCGAACGCTATCGGCGCATCTCGGGCGAGCAGTCGCCCGACTACTTCTCCGCGGCGCTCAGCTATTCCGCCATCGTCACGGATGTCGATGACGTCGAAGTGGCGGAGAAGTACGCCCGCGTCGCTCTCGCCGGCTTCCGCGAGCTGTACGGAGACGAGCACGCGAGCACACTCGACGCGCTGTCGTCGCTCGGTGTGGCCCTTCAGATGGGCGAGCGCTACGAGGAGTGCGTGCCGATCCTGACCGAGGTGCACACGAAGCGCATGCGCGTGCTCGGCGCGGACCACCCGAGCACACTGCTGAGTGCGCTCAACCTCGGTTCGGTGCTGCGTGAAGTGGGTCGCTTCGACGAGGCGGGCGTCCACCTCCGCGACGCGTACGATGGCCTTCGGCTCATCTTCGGTGCGGAGCACCCCGACGCGCTCGTCGCCGCCAACCGGATCGGCGGCTTGCGCGTCGCGCAGGGTCGCGTCGAGGAGGGCGTCGAACTCCTGAAGGTCTCGATCGAAGCGTCGCGGCGCGTGTTCGGCGACGAGGCGACGGAGACGACGTCGACGCTCAACCAGCTCGGCTACGCGCTGTGGATGCTCGAGCGGCCCGCCGAGGCGGTCCCGTACCTCGAACTCAGCCACGCCGGCACGCAGCGCGTGTTCGGCGATGCCCATCCGAACACCGCACTCGTCGCCGCGAACCTCGGCGTCAACCTGTGCGAGTGCGGCCGCGCCGCCGAGGGTGTCGTGTACCTCCAAGCCGCGTGGAACGTCTTCGAAGCGGATCCGTCCATGCTGTGGATCGCGAACACGCTCATGAAGAACCTCATCGCGCTCGAACGCCGCGACGACGCGCTCTCCGTGGCGCATTCGGCTCTCGAGAAGGTCCGCACGCTCATCGCGGACGACGAACTCCAACTCTCGAACGCCCTCGAGAACTTCGGCAACGACTTCCTCGGCCTGGACGACGTCGCCGGCGCCGAAGAGGTCCTTCGCGAGTGCGTCGAACTGCGCGAGCGCCTGCAACCCGACGCGTGGCGGACGTTCATGGCGCGTTCGATGCTCGGCGAGGCGTTGCTGCGACAGGGTCGTTTCGCCGATGCCGAGCCGCACCTCCTCGCCGGCCAAGCCGGCCTCGCCACACTGGCCGAGCGGGCCGCGACGCTGCCGCCCGAGGCCGCGGTGCAACTGTCCGCATCGGGCGCGCGGGTCGTCGCGCTCTACGAGAGGTGGCACGCCGCCGAGCCCGACGCGGGTCACGCCGTGAGCGCCGAGGAGTGGCGCGCGAAGCTCGGACCGTGATCGGTTGACGCGTACGGTGTCAGACACGGATCCGCCACGCAGTACGGTGCCGTACCAAAAACTGCCGCCCCTTCGCCGTCGGTGACCGCGCGG
>JBIKNC010000095.1:0-15738 GCA_044358925.1 Planctomycetota bacterium
CGAGATCGACCGGGTGGAACAGGTAGTTCGACTTGGTCGTCTTCGAGCAGAAGTAGTCGCGGATGTAGGTCCGCTGCCCGGGTGGGTTGAGCAGGAGGACGCGCATCAGCCGGTCGTGTGTTCGCGTTCGCCGCTGGGGCGCGTTTCGGTGCGTCGGTCGTCGCTGCGGCGTTCACCACGCAACAAGGCGAGCGCGCTCTGCTCGACGAGATCGACGCCGAGGTTCAACAGACACTCGGGCCGACCGCGCGAGCAACTCGACAGTTTGTTGTCGTGCACGTTGATGCACGGGCTGCACGCGGGCGGGCGGTAGAGGGCGCGCGCGCGGCGGCCGAGCGGCTCGTACATCACCGGCGTCTCGGGCCCGAACAGGCCGAGCGTCGGCGTGCCGAGCGCGGCGGCGAGGTGCATCGGCCCCGAGTCGTTGCCGACGAAGAGATCCGCGCGTTCGAGCAGCGCGTTGAGCGCCGCCGTGTCGAGCCGACCCGCGAGGTTCGCGAGGCGCGTGCATTCGGGGCCGACGCGCGCGGTGACTTCGCCGGTCCACTCGCGCTCCGATCGCGAACCGATCAGCGCGATGCGTGCGTCGAGGTCGCGCGCGAGGCGCGTCGCGAGTTCGGCGAAGTGCTGGGGCGGCCAGCGGCGCTCGAGCGACAGCGCGCCGGCGTTCGGATTGAGCACGACGAGCGGGCCGGCGCCGCTCAATCCTTCCTCACCGAGCAACGCATCGACGCGTTCGCGCGCCGCATCGTCGACCGCACTCGCCGCGACGTCCGCGTGCCCGACCGCGCGCCCGTTCTCGCCGCCCGCGAGGCAGCGGAAGTTGCGCGCGACGTGCCAGTAGCGGTTGAACGGCGCGGTGTGGTTGTGGAAGCCGCCGCGCCAGACGCGTGGGCTCGCGAACCCGGCGCGCAAGGGCGCTCCGACGATCGCAGTGACGACGGCGGAGAAACGCGTGAAGAACTCGAAGTCGTAGAGCGCGCTGTAGCGGCGCCGGCGCAGCGCGAAGAGTGTGCGCGTGATGCGCGCGAGGAGCGGCGCCCAGGACGAGCTCTCGACGTCGAGTTCGAGCACCTCGTCGAACACACCCAGGCCGCGCGCGAACTCGCCGTTCTGGCGCAGCGTCAGGAGTTCGAGGCGCGCACCCGGGTGGCGGCGGCGCAGCGTTTCGACCGCGGGCGTGAGGAGCTGGAGGCTGCCGATGCCCCAGAACTTGACCAGCAGCACGCGTTCGAGGTCGCCGCGGCGGCCGGCGCCGCGCGGCAGCAGCCGGAGCGGCTGGAGCGCGAGGCACGCGAGCATGCCGAGCTGCTGGTCCGCGCGCTGCAGTCGCTGCATGGCGATGGGGGAGCGGGCGCGGCTCATCTCCACCGATCGTAGCCGGGCGACAGCGGTCGCGTCGGCCGCGATCGGTCGCGCGCGCCGTGTCTCCGAGCTCGCGGGTCGCGCCCGGCGACTTGCCGTGTCGCGGGTCGCGCCGCGGTGTTCCCCGGGTCCCGCGCGGCGTACGATGCCCGTTCGCCCGCAGCGCGACGAACGTCGAACTCACGCGACCGCGACGCAGGCGAGAGGCCCACCCCATGTGCGGATTCATCGGCATCCTCGGACCGGCCGGCGTCGACGTCGCGCCGGAGATCTACGAAGCGCTCCTCGCCATCCAGCACCGCGGCCAGGACGCGGCCGGGATCACGACCTTCACGGACACGTTCCACTGCCGCAAGGACTTCGGTCTCGTGCGCGACGTGTTCAGTGACGCGAACATGGCGCAACTGCGCGGCAACCTGGGCATCGGCCACGTGCGCTATCCGACGATCGGCGGCGGCGGGCCCGAGGACGCGCAGCCGTTCCACACGAACTTCCCGATCGGCGTCGCGATGGCGCACAACGGGAACCTGACGAACTTCCAGGACCTGAAGGTGCGCCACTTCCAATCGACGGGTGCGCGCCTCAATTCCTCCTGCGACGTCGAGGTCATCCTCTACGTGTTCGTGCGCGCGCTGGCCGAGCGCATCCGCCCCGGCACCAAGGTCACCGCGAACGACGTGTTCGCCGCGGTCGCGACCGTGTACGAGGAAGTGAAGGGCGCCTATTCGGTCGTCGCGGCGCTGCCGGACGTCGGGCTCGTCGCGTTCCGCGATCCGTACGGCATCAAGCCGGCCTGTTTCGGCTCGAAGAGCACGCCGTCGGGCATGTGGTACGCATGTGCCTCGGAGAGCGTCGTGCTCGACGTCGCCGGCTACACGAAGGACTTCGACCTGCAGGCCGGCGAGGCCGTGTACGTGCCCGAGGGCGGCCCGCCGCAGCGCCGCACGCTGTCGGACAAGCCGCACCGCCCGTGCATCTTCGAGTACGTCTACTTCGCGCGCCCCGACTCGATGATCGACGACGTGTCCGTCTATCGGACGCGCACGCGCTTCGGCGAGGCGCTGGCGGAGCAGTGGCGCGCCGAGAACGCGCCGATCCCGGACTCGGTCATTCCGATCCCGGACAGTTCACGCGACGCCGCGCTCGCGATGGCGCAGGCGATGGGTGTGCCGTACCGCGAGGGCCTGGTGAAGAACCGCTACATCGGCCGCACGTTCATCATGCCGAGCCAGGACTCGCGCCGGAATTCGGTGCGCCGCAAGCTCAACGCGATGAAGCTCGAGTTCGAAGGCAAGGACGTGCTCCTCGTCGACGACTCGATCGTGCGCGGCAACACGTCGCTCCGGATCGTGCGCATGGCGCGCGAAGCCGGCGCGCGCAAGGTCTACTTCGCGTCGTCGAGTCCGCCGCTCGTGTCACCGTGCCCGTACGGCATCGACATGGCGACGAAGACCGAGTTCATCGCGACGGGCCGCACGCGCGCCGAGATCGCCGAGCAGCTCGAAGTCGACTATCTCATGTACCTCGACCGCGAGGCGATGAACGCCGCGGCGCGCCGCGGCAATCCGCGCCTCGAGAAGTTCTGCAACGCGTGCTTCACGGGCGAGTACCCGACCGGCGACATCACCCGCGAAGTCCTCGACACGATCGAAGGCGAGCGGAAGGGCCCGCAGAAGCGTTTCACGTTCGCGGAGCCGCAGAGCTGAGCGGGCGGGCGGTCGTGCGGTACTGCAAACCCCGCTCTTCCGTTCGGGTCGAGAGCGGTCGAACTCGAAGCGTGGGGGCTTGACAGGAACGTTGAGGGGGGGGGCAAGCTCCATGCCATCGCTCCCTCGACCTCGACCACCATCGGAGACATCCACATCCTCGCCAAGCTCGCACTCGCACTGATTGGAACCATCTCCTGTCTCCCTGCCGCGGAGGCATGCCAGATCACAGCGACCTGCACCGACTGCGTGCCGGTCGTGACGCCAGGTTTCGAGACGAATCTCGGAACGACAGTGAGCATTGGGGGCTCAGTCATCGCCGCCTGGCCAAAGTGCACGTTCAGCGGGAATGCCTGTGTGCCGATCGACGACGAGTCCAAGTGCGTATTCTCCCGCGTGAAGTCGGTCACATTCGGACCGTTCGACATAGGCGTCATCCACGACGAACTCCTTGAGAACGACAACGGTGACGATCTCGATACGGATTCGACGCGCTACCCGGCAGGTCCATCCGGCTCAACGTACGCAGAAGGAGGAACGCTCAGGCTGCCCTGTGGCCTCACGTTCACAGAGACGCTGAGAGTCGTCCGCATCCCGCCGCTGCCCGCGATCTCCGCTTCGGGAACGTACGCCTGCGAAGACTGTGTGATCTCCTCAGTGCCGCCCGGAGGAGGAAGCGGCGGCGGAGGCTGAGTTCATCGCTCACTTGGAGGACATATGAAGAAGTCACGCGCTCAAGTGTTCTTGCTGGTCGCTCTTGGGTGCGGCTTCTTGGTTCTCGGCTGGAGAGTGCTTCTCGAAGACTCGAGGAACGACGCACTGACCCCTAGAGCGAAGGGCCTGCTCGCGGATTCGGAATCCGCGGATGTCGATCCGGGCCTGAATTCAGACGCAGGTACGGTCGCGCTTGCCGGTGTCGAGTCCACAGACGGTCTTCGGACGGAGCCGCCCGGCAACCAGCTCGGGAACCCCGACACATCGTGGCTGCCCCCGTTCGAGGAATTCGAGGTGCTCGATCGAACTGCAGAGTACGTCCTGGAGTCCTATTGGGGTGCGAAGTGGCCTCAACTCGAGAACCTGCTGCGAAAGTCAAAGGGTGACGACGCTTTCGAGCTTTCACTGGTTCAGTTTCAGGTTTCGAGCGAGCATCGCGCGCTCTTCGAGCCCTATGGGTTAGAGAAGCTCTCTGGGCGCGACGAGTTCATGCGGAAGCTCCGCGACTGGTTCATCGCGGACTTTGACCATCGTTTCATCGCAACGTACCCATACGCGCAGTCTGTCATGGTCGTAGCCAGTGTGAGCTTTGCTCCGACGGAGGGTTACGATGCTCGCAGAATAATCAGCGCGGCGCTCCGTGTTGCTCGCGAGCGCGGCGCCGAGTCGAGCCATCTCGAGAGTCCGGCTGCGACCTTCAAATTCGAGATGGACCTGTTCAAGCAGCGTGGAGACAGCATCGCTGATCTACTCGCCGAGCTCGACGTTGCTGCCAGCACTCTGAACACGGCCCTTCGAGCGGCGTTGGACAAAGACCTGCGCGAGATCGACGAGGATTCACTCCCTCGCATCGGAAGGCTGTTCGTCGGTCCTCTCATGGGTGTCTCGCTGCATCATGCCGACGGCCTCGACAGCGTCGCGCAGCGCTACGTCTTCTCGCTCGCCGCGGGCCACCACCTTGACATGGAAGTTGGCGCCCGCGCCCGACTGGTGAATCACTGGGGCGCTCAGTACTCGGCCGACATGCGAGACTTTGCTTCGGTGCAGTCGGCGCTCTCTCATGCCGAAGAAGAACAAGCGCGCGTGAGCAACGCGATCTACGAGATCATCCTGGCTGAGATCGAACGCGCAGGTTGAGATCGGCGCTACAGCGCCTCGTGATCATCGCGGACGGGAGTGAGCGCCGCGACTTCACGCCGGTCGCGTGCGGATGCGTCGTTCACGATCCGCCGCGAACGCCAGGCATGCGCGCACGTCGGTGACCGTGAGATCCGGAAAGTCGGCCACGATCTGCTCGGGCGTCATGCCGCCGGCCAAGTACTCGATGACGTCCTGGACCGTGATGCGCAGGCCGCGGATGCAGGCCTTGCCGCTGCGCACGGCGGGGTCGAAGGTGATGATGGCCCGGTAGTCCACGTCCCCAGTCTAGTCGGAGCCCGACTGGAGTCGGGTCGAGACCGATCTGCCCTAGCCCGGATCCGTCACCACGATTCGCGCGTGTACATCGCAGCGGCCATGCGCGGTTTCCCTCCCGCGCCCGCGGCGCGCGCCCTCAGCACGAGTCTCGTCTTCCCGCCCGACCTCGGCGGGCCCCACACGGCATCGACATGGCGACGAAGACCGAGTTCATCGCGACGGGCCGCACGCGCGCCGAGATCGCCGAGCAACTCGAAGTCGACTACCTGATGTACCTCGACCGCGAAGCGATGAATGCCGCCGCGCGCCGCGGCAACCCGCGCCTCGAGAAGTTCTGCAACGCCTGTTTCACCGGCGACTATCCGACCGGTGACATCACCCGAGACGTGCTCGACGCGATCGAGGGCGAGCGCAAGGGCCCGCAGAAGCGCTTCACCTTCGCGGAGCCGCAGGGCTGAATCCGCGAGCGCAGACTCGTTGCATCAACCAGGACGCCGGACGACGAACACGGATTGTTCGTCGTCGCCGCAGAACACACGGATTTCGTCGAGCGCTTGCTTCACGCCGGCCGCGTGCGGAGGCGTCGCTCACGATCCGCAGCGAACGCGAGACACGCACGCACGTCGGTCAGCGTGAGGTCCGGAAAGTCCGCGACGATCTGCTCCGGCGTCATGCCGCCGGCCAAGTACTCGAGGACGTCTTGAACCGTGATGCGCAGGCCGCGGATGCAGGCCTTGCCGCTGCGCACGTTGGGGTCGAAGGTGATGATGGCCAGATAGTCCACCGCCTCAGTCTAGACGGAAGCCAAGCGTCGTCGGGTCGTTCCAGGCTGTCGAGGTGGACCGAGCGCTCGCTCGTCGCGCGAGCCCATGGCCCCCGCGCCCGCGCCTTGGCGCTTCTCGAGGTTCGCGGTTCACGATCGCCCTGCAGCTCGAGCGTCGCCGCGCCCGACATTCGAAGCGTCCCACGCGCGGTTACCCTTCCGCGCCCGCGATGCGCGTCCTCATCACGAGTCCCGTCTTCCCGCCCGACCTCGGCGGGCCCGCCGTGTACGTGCCCAGTTTCGGGCGCTTCCTCGTCGAGCGCGGGCACGAGGTGAAGGTGGTCGCGTTCTGCTCCGACCCGGAGCCGAAAGGGCACCCGTTCCCGGTGCGCGCGATCTCGCGCGGCAATCTGGCCGTGCGCTACGTGAAGGCGTTCTTCGCGGTGTGGCAAGAGGCGAAGGGCTGCGACGTCGTGTACGTGCAGGAGCACCTCGCGCTGTTGCACGTGCTCGCGGCGAAGCTGCGCGGCGTGCCCGCGGTGATCCGCATCATGGTCGACGGCGCGTGGGAGATCTCGCACCGCAAGGGCTGGATCGGCGGCGACGACATCGTCACGTTCGAGACGAAGGACTACGGCTGGCAGGTCAAGTTCACGCGCTTCCTGCAGCGCCGTTGGTGGAGCTGGTGCACGCGGCTGATCGCGTGTTCGGAGTTCCTGCGGCAGATCTGCATCCAGCGCTACGGCGTGAGCGGTGACAAAGTCGTGCGCATCTTCAACGCGTACCACGGCACGCCGGCGGAGCAGCTCACACAGACGCGCGAACAGGCCTGCAGTGAACTGGGCCTCGATCCGTCGCGGCGCTACGTGCTCACGATCTGCCGCCTCATGGTGTGGAAGGGCGTCGACGGCATCCTGCGCGCCATGCGGTCGCTCCCGCCCGAAGCGGTGCTGCTCGTGGCGGGCGACGGTGACATGGAGGAGGAGTGGAAGCGGCTCGCCGCCGAACTCGGCCTCGGCGACCGCGCGCGCTTCCTCGGCAACGTGCCGCACCGGCTGATCCCGCTGTACATCCGGGCGGCGGACGTGTTCGTCCTGAACTCCGAGTACGAAGGCCTTTCACACACGCTGATCGAAGTCGCGACCCTCGGTACGTCGATCGTGGCGACCGGAGTCTGCGGGAATCCCGAAGTGGTCGAGGACGGCGTGAACGGCTTCCTCGTGCGGCCGAAAGACAGTGAGCAGCTCGCGGGCGTCCTCGCGAAGCTCCTCGCCGACAAGAGCTTGCGCGAGAAGCTCAGCGCCGCAGCGCGCCGCGACGCGGGGCGCTTCTCACGCACCGCGACGTTCAGCGAGGTCGAGCGGGTTCTCGAGCGCGCCGCGGGTTGCTGACGACCGCCGTCGCGCGACCGGGGTCCCGGTCACCAGGGAAAGGGCGCGACTTCCTGAGTGCGCGTTCATTTCGCGGCCGCAGAAGCGGAGCGCTCCTATACTTCGGTGAACCTCTCCGTGCCGATGGGCGTCGGACGGAGGAGATGGTGCGCCACCCGTGCCCGCTGCCCAGGCGCGCGGCGGGCGCGTCGCACCCGGAGTCGGCCGCTGCCGCACTTCTGACCTAAGCCTCGAACGATCATGAAAGTCCTGTTCCTGAGCGAGTACCTGCCCCAAGAAATGCTGGGGATCATGTGGCTGTCGCGCGCCGTGAAGGACGCCGGCCACGAGAGCCGCGGCCTGTTCATCCCGGACAAGCAGTGGGTGCAGAAGCTCAAGGACTACAACCCGGACGTCGTGTGCTTCTCGGTCACGACCGGCCTGCACACCTACGTCGCGGACCTCAACCGCAAGGTGCGCGAGATCCTGCCGAACGTCTTCACGATCGCCGGCGGTCCGCACCCGACGTTCTCGCCCGAGTACGTCGAAGCCGGTGACTTCAACGCGGTGTGCCGCGGCGAAGGCGAGCTCGCGCTGGTCGACCTGCTCGGGAAGCTCCAGCGCGGCGAGGACTACCTCGACACGCCGAACTTCCACTTCCGCAACCGACTGACGGGCGAGATCACGCGCAACTGCCAGCGCCCGCTCGTGCCGAACATCGACGACCTCGGCTTTCCGGACCGCGACGTCGTGTACGAGGCCGCCGACCTGTACCGCAACACGGACCGCAAGGTCTTCGTGACGCAGCGCGGTTGCCCGATGAACTGCTCGTTCTGCTTCCACCACGCGTGGAAGGGCAAGGTCTACGACGCGAAGAACAAGGAGTACGTCCGCAAGCGCTCGGTCGACCACGTGATCGCCGAGATCAAAGCGGTGCAGGCGAAGTACCCGCTGAAGTTCCTCCACTTCGTCGACGACATCTTCAACCTGCGCAACGACTGGCTCGACGAGTTCTGCGAGAAGTACCCGAAGGAGATCGGTCTGCCGTTCGACGTCATCTTGATGGCGAACATGACGACCGAAGCGCACATCGAGAAGTTGCGCAAGGCCGGCTGCGTGTACGCGCGCATCGCGATCGAAGCCGCGTCGGACTACGTGCGCAACGCCGTGTTCCGCAAGAACACGACGCGTGAGCAGCTCACGAACTCGGCGATGTGGATCCGCAAGCACGGCATCCGCCTCGGCACGCTGAACATGCTCGGCGGCCCGGGCGGAACGATGGAGGACGAGCTCGACACGCTGCGCCTCAACATCGAGTGCGGCACGGACCACCCGCTGGTCTCGATCATGCAGCCGTACCCGGAGTTCGACATCGCGGACATGACGAAGAACATGGGGTACGCGGTCTCGGGCTACGACGACTTCCCCGAGAAGTTCAACCGCACCTCGTCCGTGCAGTTCGAGTACAAGCGCGAGATCGAGAACCTGCACAAGCTGTTCCCGATCGTCGTGCGCTTCCCGTGGCTGATGCCGATCGTGCCGAAGGCCATCAAAGTGCACTTCATGGCCAAGCCGTACCTGATCATGTACATGCTGTTCAGCGAGTACATGGTGGCCGAGCAAGCCAAGATCTACGCGAACGCACAGGGCCTGTACGGTCCGCGCTACTGGGCGCCGGTCGACTTCACGATCCGTCTCGCGACGAAGGGCGTGCTGCGCACCTACATGGCGTTCGTCGATCGCTTCCTGCCGAAACTCAGCAAGCGCAAGGCGGCGACGCAGATGCAGATCAAACTGCAGATGGGTGACGAGCGCGTGATGGCGCACGTCGACTGACGGGCGACGATCGACAGCGGCGCGAGCACCGCGGACTCGCGCACGAGCGCGCCGGACACACACACTGTTCGGCGCGCTTCCGTTTCCACGGTGCGTACACGGCGCACGGAAGCGGGGAGGCGCGCGGCTGCTCGCGCGTGGAGTGTGTCTGGCGGCGCGGCGCGCCACGCAGCGCAGGTGGCGTGCGACGGGCGGGTGCGAGGTGTGGGGCTCGTTGCGCCGCTCGGAGCGCCCGGGGCGTGCGCGGCCCTCCTGAAGGCGCCGTCAGCTCCGAGCGCGGCGCACTTGGGAGACTGCAAGCCCGGCCCCTTCCGCGTGCCACCGCGAGGCCTGCATCGGCGAGCCCAACTCCCGGCGGCTCGGCCGGTTGCGCATCGGGAAGGTGCTGGTGCGCCCGACAGGATTCGAACCTGTGACCTTTTGCTCCGGAGGCAAACGCTCTATCCAGCTGAGCTACGGGCGCGCGCGAGCCAGCCAGTGTGCGCCCGCAGCCCCGCGACGGCAAGCGCGCCCAAGGTTGTTACTCGACAGCGCGGCGCGCTTATCACGTACACTCGACGGTCCCTCCGGACCCCCGCCCTCCATGCCGATTCCGCCCTTCACGTCCGCTGACCGCACCGCGTCGTCGCTGGTGCTCGCGGGCGTCGGCGTTGCGATCGCGCTCGTCACGGCTTGGGGCCGGACGTTGGGTGCGCCGAGCGAGCTGCTCGCCGAAGGATTCGGCGAGAGCATCGACACGGACAACGACGGGCTCGACGACACGTTCGAGCTCATCCTCGGAACGAGTCCGTTCGAGATCGACACGGACTTCGATCTCTTCACCGACAGCGAGGAGATCGCACGTCACTCCGATCCGCGGGACGCGGGGTCGTTCCCGCTCGCCAACGCGCTCTCGATCGGTCAATCCGCCTTCGTCGCGGGCGAAGAGTTCCGCCTCGTGACCTTGATCTACGTCCCGTACGCGATCGCGAACTGGTCCGCGATGGATCTGCGACTGGGGCTGCACACGTCGGCGGGGACGATCGAGTTGCCGCCCGACATCTACGCGCCGTTCACGACGCTGACGATCGTGCCGACGGCCATGCCTGGCTCGATCGGATTGCGACTCGAGTCGAGTGTTCCGGTCGCGACGTTCGCGTACGTCACGAACTTCGCGTTCATCGCGACGATCACGGACCAAGTCGGATCGGCCCCGAAGGGTGCCGCTGCGACCAACCTCGCTTGGATCGCAGGCGTGCTCGCTGTCGTCGAGCCGACGAGCAGCTCGGTCGTCGCACCGCGCAACTACTCGCCCAATCCCGGTTCGGGCCCGCTGCTCTCGGTTCGCCCCATCGTCGTGGCGGAGGACGTTCCGCCGGCGTTCACCTCGGGCGAGATCTGCCTCCAGTCGACCACCGAAGTCGGCTACGTCGACGGGGTCGTCGAACTCCTGGTCGACTCTTCGAACTGCGAACCGGCCGACGCCTACTGCGCGCCGACGTGTGCGTTCGAGGCCGGGACCACGAAGGAGATCGTGGATCCGCTCGCCCTCATCGGCGGCTGACGGCTGCGGCCGACGCTTCGGCGGACGTCTGCGACCCGGCTGCGCTGCCGGCACGAGCCGCGGGGCGTTTGGCGTGCGACGGGCCGGAAGGACTTTCCAAAGTCCGAGCAGTGGTCGGCGCGTGCCACCGCAAACCCATGGCGGCGTGTGGTTTGTGGGGACGTGCCAAGTACGGTGAAGGTCTCCGAGGCGCGGAACTTCGGGCCTCTCCGGGCCGTCCAATCACGCTGCGACGGCGCGTGCCGTGCTCGCCATGACGAACGAAGCCTCCCTCGATCCCGACCGCCTGCTCGTCGAGCAGTGCCAAGCCGTTCTTGCGGCGCGGGCGGCAGGCGGTCGCGGCGGGAGCCTCGACGGTCCGTTCGAAACGCTCTACGAGCGCTTCTGCGACCGGGTCTACAACGTCTGCTTTCGGATCACGGGCAACGCGACGGATGCGCTCGACGCATCACAAGAGACGTTCGGAACGGTCTGCCGAAAACTTGGCGACTTCCGTTACCAAAGCCGTTTCTCGTCGTGGGTGTACCGCATCGCCGTCAATGCCTCGATCGACCTGCGCAGGCGCACTCGCGCGCGCCGCTCGACCTCGATCGAGTCGGTCGGAGACGACGGTGAAGAAGATGGTCTGCGCTTCGACGTGACCGACGAGAACATCGAGATGCCGGCGCAGAGTGCTTCGCGCCGCGAACTCGAGAGCGAGATCCAGCGCGCCATCACCCGGCTCTCGCCGAAGTTGCGCGCGATCACCGTGCTGCGCTACATCGAGAGCCTCTCGTACGAAGAGATCTCCGAGACGTTGAAGATCTCGCTCGGCACCGTGAAATCGCGCCTCGCGCGCGCGCACCGGGCGCTCGATCGCGAACTCACGCCGTTGCTCGACAAACACTATCTCGGATGAAGATCGCACTTCGAACGGCCGAAGGTTGCGCGCGGCGTACCACTCTCGCGAGTGGTTCGCGTGCGCATCAAGTCACCTTCGCGGCGTGTCGAAGCTCGAAGGCCGAACACGACCCGCGATTGCTTGCACACGCCACCACCACGCGTGTCGCCGGCTGAGCCCGCCCTTGCCACCTCGCTGCAACTTCCCATGTCCGCCCCCTCCGACGAACACACCGGCGACGAGCCGCTCGCTCCCGAGCGTCTCGCGCGCCTCGAGGCCGCCCTCGCAGGTCTCGAGCGCCGCCGTGCACCGACCGCGCTGAAGGCGCGCGTCGCCGACACGCTTGCCGCCGCCGACTCCGAACTCGAGAGCCGCGCGGTCGCGTCGCTGGCGTTGCTCGATGCACTCGCGGCGCCGGCGGAGCTGCGCGAGCGCGTGAACCTCGAACTCTCGACGGAGACGCCGATCGCGCACCTGCTCGGCAACCTCGAACGCGTGCGCGCACCGCACGTGTTGCGTCGCCTCGTCGACGAGGACGTCGCCCTGGAACACGCGCCGGTCGAGCGCGTCCTGCGCGGGCTGCCGCGCCTCGCGGCGCCTGCACACGCACCGATCGTGCTGCACGCCCACGTCGAAGGTGCTGCGCGAGTGCGCTTCCTGCGCCTCGCGGCGGCCGCCGTGGTGTTGATCGCCGTTGGAGCGGCCACGATCCAACTGGTCCCCGACGAGCCTGCGCAGCGCCGCGATCGACCCGCCTTCCGCCTCGAGCGCTCCTACGCGAACAGCCTCGACGAGCTTTCGTCGATGGGCCGCGGTCTCGCGCTCGGCCTGGCCGGCGACTCGTTCACTGCGGGAGGCGTGCGGTGAAGCGCCACCTCCTCGCCGTCTCCGCGACGGCCGCACTGTTGTTCGCGGCGTGCTCGCCGACGACGGCGACCTTCGATCCGAACCTGCAGCAGCAGGCCGCGGCCGTGCTCGGCAGTCTGCAGTCGTTGCCCGATGCCGTTGCGCACACGGGTGTGCGACGCGTGCGCTCGCTGCGCCGCTTGCCGACGCACGTCAACGAAGTCGAGTACCGCGAAGAAGTGCGGGTCTCGTCCAGCGGTACGTACCAAGTCGAGTGCGTCGACGTCCTCGCGTCGAACTTCGCACAGCCCGACGAGTTCATTGCGCTGCAGAACGGTCGCGAAGGCTTCATCCATCGCTACCGCGACTTCCGCATCCGCGACGTCGATCTCCTGCTCGCGAACTACTACGTGACGCAGCTCGGAGCACGCATCGCCGTCGCAGGCCGCGTGTGCTTCACGATCGTCCTCGTGCGCCGCGACGATCCGAGCGCGAACGATCAGATCGTCTCGTGGAGCCTCGCGGTCGACGAACAGACCGGCCTCGTGTTGCGCTGGCGCCGCGACCTCGACGGCCGTTTGACCGACGAGGGCATCTTCGAGTCGATCGCCTACGGCGAGCCCGCGAGCTTCTCGCCGCACGTCGCCACGAACGACGAGACGGTGATCACGCCGCAGACCGATCTGGGCCAGTTGTTCGACTTCGACCTCACGACACCGACGCTTCTGCCGGCGTTCTACGAACGTCGCGAACGCGCGGGTGTCACCGATCCGAACGGCGACGTGTGGCTCAAGGAGACGTTCACCGATGGCATCGAGGTCGCGTTCTTCCTCTACAAACACGAGCCGCCGCCGCCCCCGGCAGCTCCCGTGCCGATCGTCGTCTCGCCGGTGGTGAAACAGCCGACGGGGCCGAGCAGCGGCCCGTTGCCGGGCGGCAGCTCGTCCGGCGCCTCGGGGACGCTGACCACCAGCGTGACGACGGCGAGCGGCTCCGGCATCCCGACCGTGCTCGTCGATCCGACGCTCCTGTTCGTGACGAGCGGCGAATTCGTCGTCGCCGAGTACAAGCGGCCCTCGACCATCGGCATCGTCGCGGGCCGTATCTCGAACGACGACGCGCAGTGGATGCTCGAGTCGGCGCTGCCCTGAGAGAGGGAGAAGAAGTCGACGCTGCGCGCCGAACATGCTCTCTCAGGTGCCTTTGGCCCAACCGCTGGCGCGGTTGGAGCCCGTTCGCGAGCATGGCTGCTCGCTCACTGAGAGAGTGAGAAGAAGTCGACGCTGCGCGCCGGACATGCTCTGAGGGTGGAACGCGAGGAACCGAAGCGCCGGCGAGTCGGCGTTCGGTGAGCCGATGTTGGGTCGCTGTGGTGCGTTAGAAGGTCAGATGCGTCCCAGGCCGGGCGTCCGGTCGTCGCCGCCACACTCGCGGTCGTCCCCTCTCGGGGAGGGCGCGCGGGCCGTGGTCGCCGATCGTGCAGGTGGCTGGCGCACGCTGCCGAAGAGCACTTCCATGCGAGCCCTCGTGGTCGACGACTCCCGTGCCATCCGCATGATCCTGGCTCGGATCCTCTCGGATGCGGGCTTCACTGTCGTCGAAGCGGGCACCCCGGCCGAGGCCGTCGAACTGCTCGTCGAGCAGGGGCCGTTCGACGTGGCGCTCGTCGATTGGGATCTGCCGACCCAGGACGGCTTCGAACTCGCGGCGCAGTTGCGCGCTTCGCCTGAGAGCCCGGCCTGCATCCTCATGACCCTGCCGGAGGACCGCGACGATCTGGTCGCCGCGGCGATCGACGCCGGTGTCGACGGCCACGTCACGAAGCCGTGCCTGCGCCTGGGGCTCGAGAAGACGCTCGGACTCCACGGCCTGATGCGCCGATCCGCCTGAGCCCGGCGCCTCGCACTCGGCAGCCGACTCGGCGCGACGAATCGCGGAGTTCGGCTCAGGCGCGCATGCTCGAGCGGCCGACTTCTTGGCGTCCACACCCGCGGCGCCATGGCCACTCCTTCGAACGTCGAGACGCCCGTCGAGGCAACCGTCAATGCCATCGCCAAGGAACGCGTCGTCTCGATCGCTCTGCGCATCGCGGATGACCTGTCGACGATCGTCGACCGAACGCTGGCGCTTTCGAACGTGACCGTCGAGAAGATCGACGCACGCGTCGCCGGCAAAGGCGTCGTCCACATCGCGTTCAAACTGCGCTTCGAGCGTGCCGTCGACGCGCTGTACGGCGCTCTTCTCGTGCCACTGCCGGACGCCCTGGCGCTCGCCGGCTGCCTCACGATGATGCCCGACGACCAGGTCGCCCTGCAGCGCAAGGCGACCGAGCTCGACGCGGGCATGAAGGACGCGATCGTCGAACTCGGCAACTTCGTCGCCGGCGCGGTCGACGCGGTGATGCGCGAGAGTCGCGCGAACATCGCGCGTGCGCGTTCGGCCGGCTGCCAAGGCGTGCGCGCCGACGTCCGCCCCGCCTTCCCGTACACGGAGGGTCAAGAGCTGGTCCTCGTGCGCGCGACGGCGCGGCTGCACGAGTTCGAGCCGTTCGAGTTGCTCCTGATGCTGCCGAACGTGTTCGAAGCCTGAGCCGCTCCGAGCCGGGCCGAGCGGGCGTGTGCCCGCATGGAAAAGCCTTCCCGGTCGTGTGCCGCGTGTGCGGCGCTGCACGACACGACTTTCGGACCAGTCGCCCGCTTCGTCTCGTCGGGGTAGTTTTCGTGTGCCACCAGCGCGGCCCAGTCCGCCGCACGCGAGGAGCGCACCCACGATGAGCGAATCGTCCGACGACCAGCAGCAGTTCTCCAAGGCCGACCTCGAGTCGCCCGCCTACCGCCAGCGGCTCATGCGCAAGTTGAACTGCCTGATCGCGGTGCTCGAGGTGGCCTGCGCGAAGGTGCGTCGCTCGCTCGACGGCCCGGGCGCCGACACCGAACGCCTCGAGCGCATCAAGAAGAACCTGACGGAGACGCTCGAAGTCTGCCGCAAGGCGAAGAACGCACTCGAGCGTCGCGAACGCCTGCCCGACGACCTCCCGATCCACCTCGGGGAGATGGCGAAGCTGCCCGTCGTGCAGCCCGACGAACGCGCGTTCGAGATGCGCGCACGCCGCGGAACGATGGTCGAGATGACGTCGAGCGACGAGTACCGCCGCTTCCAGACGCGCGGCCCGATCGGCCGCGACGAGGTGCGCTCGATCGACTTCGACGCGCTGGCGAGGGACCTGCAGGCCTGAGAATACGGTGCCGTAGCAAAAAACCTCACGTTGCGCGGCGCGTGCAGCGGGGGCGACGGACGCG
>JBIKNC010000304.1:0-4400 GCA_044358925.1 Planctomycetota bacterium
CGATGAGCGGAGAGGGCGCGCCGCGCGCGCCCTCTCCGCTCATCGCCCCCGCCGCTTCCTACCGCCCTCCGCGCCCGAGGGTTGGCAGTTTTTTGTGCGGCACCGTACTGCGACCCGCAACCGCGGCGACTCTCGCGCGTCTTGGTCATGGAGGCACGAATCCATGACACGACGAAAGCGAGAAGACGGTGAAGGACAGTGGCATCACGTGATGAACCGCGGCCTGGCGAAGCGGCCGCTGTTCGAGTCGCGGGAAGACATGCGGTACTTCCTGTCGAGATTGGCAGCACAGGTGCGGTGCGGTCGTATCCAAGTCGCCGCGTACTGCTTGATGACGACGCACTACCACCTGCTCGTCCGTTCAGTTGCCGGTGAGCTGTCGGAGGCGATGCGGCGCATTCAGAACGACTACGTCCGGCAGTTCAATCGCCGACATGCTCGCGATGGAACGCTGATCCGCGGTCGGTTCAGTTCGCGTCCTGTGCACAGCCTCGCGTACCGAGTTGCCGTGCTGCACTACATCGACCGCAACCCGATCGAAGGCGGCTTGTGCTGGAATTTGGCGGAGTACCCGTTCAGCAGCTCGTTCCAGTACGCACGGCAAAAGGGGCCGCCGTGGCTCGATCGCGAGTGGGTCGAGAGTTTGGCGATGTCGAAGACCGGCACCGACGTCTACAGGCCCGAGCTGTACGCGAACTTCAGTTCGGCGTCGGCTCGAGCTGGTGCATCCCGTGTCGTCGAACGCCGAATCGTGACGGGCGCACATGCACGCCGCGTCGAGGAGGCGTTCGACGATCTCGTCGGGCGAACGTCCGAGCACATCCGAGATTGGCTCAAGCGAAAGGCCCGTCATGCGGATGGCCATGACGCGGGAGTTGCCGTTGTCGATGCAGTGTCGATCGTCGATGAAGTCCAAGCCAGCTCGAGTGAAATCGCAATGTGGACGGCGGCCGCAGGACGGGATCCGCGCCTCCAGACCCATGCCCGCAGCGCACTCGTAGCGGGCCTGGGGCGGCACGTCGCCGGGCTTCGCTGGGACGAGATCGAGAACTTGCTGCGTTGCTCGACGTCCATGGCCCGCCGCTTGGCCGGTCGTCACATGGCCTGGCTAAGTGAAGACGAGATGTATGCCTCCCTGGCAGCTCGTGTCACTTCGCGGGCGTTGGAGCGCTGCCACGGCCAATAGAGTGCTGAGTGGCAGCTTTTGGTACGACACCGTACATGCACTTCGGCATCGTCGCCTTCGAACAAGCAGAGGAGCTCGACTTCATCGGGCCCTGGGAGCTCGTCGGCATGTGGCACAAGGTGGCGGAGGGGCCGCGGCCGGTGCTCGTCGGCGAACGCGTGGGGCCCATGAAGTGCGCGAAGGGGCTCACTGTCGTCACGGATGTCGACTTCGGCACGTGCCCGCGGCTCGATTGGGTCCTGGTGCCGGGCGGGTTCGGCACGCGCAAGGAAGCCGTCAATCCGGCGCTGCTCGCGTTCCTGCGGCGCGTGGCGCCGGGGTGCAGGCACGTGCTGTCGGTGTGCACGGGGTCGTTCGTACTGCACGGCGCCGGGCTCCTGAGCGGCCGGCGCGCGACCACGCACTACGGCTCGCTCGAGCGGATGCGCGCTCTCGGTGACGTGACGGTCGTCGAAGAGCGCTTCGTCAAGGACGGCAACGTGTGGACGGCGGCGGGCGTGTCGGCGGGGCTCGACATGACGCTCGCGCTCATCGCCGAGGTTGCGGGCGAGGCGACGGCCGGCAAGGTGCAGCTCGAGACGGAGTACGTGCCGTCCGCAGCGCTGTACGGCGGCATCGAACGCGATCCGCGCGCGCCGCGTTACGTACGCGGAAATTGACGAGCGCTTGCGGCTCCGCAGAACGTGCCGGGGAGCGCGGAGCACGATTGACGAACATTTGACCGGCGCGAATGCATGCGTTTTGCAGCCTCACTGAAACGCCGAACTCTGACAGCAAGCGCACGCCATCCGACCCGCGACGTCGCACCAGCGACCGAACAGCGAACGACGCGTTCGCGCGCGGACGAGCACGCGCCTTGCCGCTCTCTTTCTCGCCATCAGTCCGCGCGGCGCACGTCGCCTTGACCCTCGATGGCGCGCTCCCCAGCCTCACTTGCTTCACGTCTTCCCGTTTCGCCGGGGACCCTCGCTCGCGTCGGGGTTCTTCGACGAAACACCGCTTCGACCCCTCCTTCGGCGCGAGTTCAGGACCTTCGAACCATGTACAGCCTTGCCCTATACCGCAGCTCCCTTGCCGCTGCTGCCCTCGCCTTCGCTGCGGCCCCCGCATTGGCGCAGAACCCCAATTCGGGTATCGCGCCGTCCGGCCAAGAACTCGTCGTCGACCTCACGTGCAATCCCGTGGCCGACGAAGGTGACCCGACGTTCCTGGTCTCCGCGTGCGCGACGCTCACGCCGCCCACGAACTTCAACCTCAACGTCGTGTTCGTCATCGACGTTTCGGGTTCGATGGAGCAGGACGCCGGCGCCGGTGGCGACATCAACGGCGACGGACTCCCGAACTCGTACCTCGACGCCGCCGTCGTCGGCCTCGAAGCACTGCTCGACTCGATGCCCACCACGGCGAACATCGACATCGGTGTCGTCGCCTTCTCCAGCAGCGCGGTCGCAGCCGACGTCATGCCGCTCCCGGGTGACCAGGGCTGGACGTCGCCGGTCAACGCCGACGTCAACGGCAACCTTCAGGCCGACATCAAGGACGTGCTCCGCACGGTGCGCATCCGCGGCACGACCTTCTCGACCTTCACGCCCAAGAGCCAGATCGGCGTGTTCACGAACTACACGGCGGCGCTCGCGGCCGCGGACGCGCTGTTCGACGTCCAGCCTCCGGGCGAAGAGAACTTCGTGTACTTCATCTCGGACGGCATGCCGAACGTCGGCAACCCGTTCCTCCCGACGCTGAACGGGATCGTCAACGACCACGGCGCGATCATCCACGCCTACGGCATCGGTGTCGAAGGCGCGGCGGCCTGCGCGCCCGGTCAACCGCTCAATGCCATCGCGAACATCTCGGGCGGCTCGAGCACGGCGGTCGTGAACCCGGCGAACCTCGCGACCATCCTGCCCCAGGTCACCACGACGGTCATCGACGAGCTCGTCATCAAGGTCAACGGCAACCCCGTCCTCTCGCAGGGCGTCGACAGCCCGACGCAGATCTGCGTCACGAACGCGAACATCCTGCCCTTCCTCGACGAGTTCGGTCCGAACACCATCGAAGCCTGCGGGATCACGGCCGACGGCTTGACCGTCACCGCGGTCAAGCTCCCGGTCCTCACCGCGTGCCTCCTGTACTCGGGCTTCGAGGTGGACAACAAGTTCTACGGTCCGCACATGACGGACAAGTGGTACCTGAAGCCGCGCATGAACTGGACGGTGACCGAGGCCGTGGTGCCGACATTCACGGTGCCGCTCAACCCGGCGCTGATCGGCCGCAAGCTCTACTTCCAGGTCTTCATGCACAACCAGGTCGTGTTCCCGAACAACGCCGTTCAGATGTCGAACGCCGTCTCGGTCGAGATCGGCGGGGCGACAACGACCTACGGCGCTCCGACGGGCATCGTCTCGTGGTTCAACGGCTCCACGGCGCCGGGCGCGAACTTCCAGATCAAGTTCGACGTGCTCGGCATGTGATCGCCGACTCTCGACGGTCGGGCCACGGACCGACCGAGCGACACGAGCCCGCTCGACCAACCGGTCGAGCGGGCTCGTCTGTCATCGGGCGGGAGGTGCGCTCGTCAGGTCGTCAGGTGAGCTCTCCTTCGTGGCGCGGATGGCGCAGGCGCACGATCTCCGCGGCGTGGCTCTTCAGCGCGACGAAGGCGTACCAGTGGAAGAGCGTCAACGCGACGTAGGCGCCCAGGGTGACGTACACGAGGACCGACGACGGCGACTCCACGGCCTTCGACGCGAAGAGTGCGTAGGCGGCGAGCAGCGTGATCGCCGTGCGCAGCGCAGCGAGTCCGAGCGCGAGCCGCACCGGCGCGCGCTGCAGTCCGCGCTTCAGTCCGACGAGGCCCGCGACGATCGCGACCTCGACGACGAACTCGAGTCCGATCACGAGCGGTGAGACTCCGCCCTCGACACCGCGCTGATCGAGGAACAGCTTGATCAGCGCGAACAGGCGCCAGGCTCCGAAGGCCATGGCGAGGAAACAGAGGCTGCCGATGACCTGCAACGTGCTGTCGACTTCGCGGTGGCGCCGCGCGAACTCCTGGCGCTCGTGACGGTCGTGCGCGAGTTCGTCGACGTGTTTCTTGTGCGCGCGCCGATGCGTTCGACTTTCGTCGCGGACGGGCGCAGTTGGATCCGATGTGCGTTCCCCTGGGGTGCGTGGCGAGTTGCTCATGGTTGGGCGCCGGAACGACGGGTGCGAA
>JBIKNC010000006.1:0-46348 GCA_044358925.1 Planctomycetota bacterium
GCGCGAAGCGCGCTGGGGGGCCGAGCCGTTCTGCAGTCCGCACTCCGCCGGGGCCGTGACGGATCCGGTGTCTGACACCGTACGCGTCACCTGCTCCACGAGCGGTAGTACTCGCGGTCCTCGATCGGCTCCGCGCCCGCCGCCATCGTCAGCGGCCGGAACGTGTCGCACATGATCGCGAGTTCGTCGGTGCCGGGCACGCCGATCGAGGCCTCGGTGCGGCCGGGCTGCGGGCCGTGCGGGATGCCGTCGGGGTGCAGCGTGATCGAGCCGTACTCGACGCCCGTGCGGCTCATGAACTCGGACGAGGCGTAGTAGATGAGCTCGTCGCTCATCGCGTTGCTGTGGAAGTACGGCGCCGGGACCGCGGTCTTGTCGAAGTCGAACGGCCGGCGCGCGAACGTGCAGAACACGGCGCCGTCGGTCTCGAAGGTCTGGTGCACCGGCGGCGGCAGGTGGAAGCGACCGACCTGCGGCTCGAAGTCGTCGGCGTTGAAGGCGAACGGGTAGTAGTAACCGTCCCAGCCGACCACATCGAAAGGGTGGTTGGCGACCGTGTACTCGTGCAGTTGGTGCGCGTGTTTGACGAAGACCGTGAACGCGCCCTTGGCCGCGACGGTGCGCAGTGATTGGGGCCGGCGCAGGTCGCGCTCGCAGAACGGCGCGCCTTCCTTCAGTTGGCCCTGCTGGTTGCGATAGCGCTTCGGCGTCGTCACGTACCCCGCACACTCGAACGTCAGGATGCGCTGCGCGCTGCCGCTCTTCGGCGCGAGGCGGTGCACGATGCCGCGCGGCACGACGAGGTAGTCGTTCTTGCGATACGGCAGGTCGCCGAGTGCGCTCTCGAGCACACCCTCGCCGTCCGACACGAACAGGAGTTCGTCGCTCTGGCCGTTGCGGTAGAAGAAGTCACCGCACGTGTCCGGCCGGGTGAAGCCGACGACGACATCGTTGTTGAAGAACAGCGGCGTGCGCGAACGCAGCCAGTCGCCGCCGCTCGCGATCCGCGCCGTGCGCACGTGCCGGTGGCGCAGATCCTTCGTCGCGGCCGCGCGCGGCGTCAGATCGGCGACGTGGCGTGTCTCGAGGACCGCGGTCGGCTGCTCGCGGCGGTACAGCAAGCTGGACGGCCCGTTGAAGCCGAAGTTGCCGACGAGTTCTTCGCGGTACAGCTCGCCGTCGGGCCGACGGAAGATGGAGTGCCGCTTCTTCGGGACTTCGCCGAGTTGGTGGTAGAGCGGCATGGTGCGTTCCTAGAGGTTCAAGAAGCTTTCAGGACGGCCGCCAGGTCGAGGGCGGCTTCAACTGCATTCTTTGCTTTGACTTTGCGTCCTTTGCGTCCTTTGCGGTGACGTGCAACGACACCCGATCGGGTCGCGTTGCACTTCACCGCAAAGGACGCAAAGGACGCAAAGTCAAAGCAAAGGATGCAGGACGAAGAGCACTGGTGAGCGGGGAGCGGTCTGAGAGACCCCTGCGCGATGTGAAACCCATCGTTCCGACGCTCTTCAAGACTCTCAGAGGTTGCCACGCACGGCCTGCTCGCGCTCGATCGCTTCGAAGAGCGCCTTGAAGTTGCCCGCGCCGAAGCCGCGGCTGCCGGCGCGTTGGATGAACTCGAAGAAGACCGTCGGGCGGTCCTGCACCGGGCGCGTGAAGAGCTGCAGCAGATAGCCGTCCGTGTCGCGGTCGACGAGGATGCCGAGGTCCTTCACGCGCTTCTGCTCCTCCTTGATCGCGCCGACGTGGTTCCAGATGCCGGCGTAGTAGCTGTCGGGCACCTCCAGGAAGTCGACGCCGCGGCGGCGCAGTTCCTCGACCGTGTGGCACACGTCGTTCGTCGCGAGCGCGACGTGCTGCACGCCCGGGCCCTCGTAGAAGTCGAGGTACTCCTCGATCTGGCTCTTGCGGCGGCCGAGCGCGGGCTCGTTGATCGGGAACTTGATGACCTGGTTGTCGTCGCTCATCACGACGCTCATCAAGGAGCTGTACTCCGTCGAGATCGTCTCGTCGTCGAACGAGAGGTAGCGCTGGAAGCCCAGCACCTTCTCGTAGAACTCGCACCAGCGTTCCATGTGGCCGAGCTCGACGTTGCCGACGATGTGGTCGACGTACAGGATGCCCGTGCTCACGCCCTTGATCTCGCGCGGCTGGTAGCCAGGCAGGAACGGGCCCTTGTAGTCCTCGGTCGAGAGGAATGAGTGGATCGTGTCGCCGTAGGTGTGGATCGCGGCGCGGCGCACGCGACCGAAGTCGTCCTGGATCGTGAACGGCTCGGCGGCCACCTTCGCGCCGCGGCGCACGGCCTCGCCGAAGGCCTTGTCCACGTCGTCGACGAGGAAGGCCACGTCCTTCACGCCGTCGCCGTGGCGCTTGACGTGCTCGGCGATCGGGCCGGTGCTCGTGTACGGGCTCGAGAACACGAAACGGGCCTGACCCTGCTGAAGTGCGTACGACGCGCGGTCGCGGTGGCCGGTCTCGAGGCCCAGGTAGCCGACCTGGTCGAAGCCCAGAGCGTTGCGGTAGTAGAAGGCGGCCTGCTTCGCGTTGCCCACCCAGAACTCGACGTGGTGGACCTTGCGCAGGGTGAGCGGGTTGTTCGACATGGTGGCAGCTCTTCGGGCGTCGCGGCGTTTTGGGCGCACGAGAATAGAGGGCTCGCCGCTCGCGCGCGAGGGTTCGAGGATCGCGCGGGGCCGATCGCTATCCTTCTCGGCCCTCCATGGAGAAGGACGCCCCTCGATCGACGCGCGCCGAAGCTGCCGAGGCACGCGCCGGCGTCCGTGTCGGCGTCGCGCCGCTGCTGGAGCGGCTCGTCGACTACGCGGGCACGTTTCCGCCGGCCGGGCTCGCGCTCGAAGCGGCCGCGGAGAACTTCGTCCGGTATCGACGTGGGGAGCAGCGCAGTCTGTTGTCGCGCATGGCCGTCGCGCTCGGCGACCTCGAACGACTGGCGAGCTGGGCGCGCGCGCGACCGGGCGCGGAAGCGCTGCCCGTGACCGTGATCGCGGGCGAGCGTTTCGCCGACGGCGTGGCGGCCGCGACGCGTCTCGCCCCCGTGCTCCGCATCGAGGCCGTCGAAGCGCGCGTCGCGACACCGGCCGACGTGAGCGCGGCGGCGCGCAGTGCGGCGCTCGGCGTCGAACTCGTGGGGGAGATCGCTCTCGACGCACCGGCGACGTGGCCCGGGCTGCTCGACGCCATCGGTGAACACGGACTGCGCGCGAAGCTGCGCACCGGAGCGCTCGTGCCGAGCGCCATCCCGCCCGCGGGGCTGGTCGCGAAGTTCGTCGTCGCGTGCGCGCGCCGCGACCTCGCCGCCAAGTTCACGGCCGGCCTGCACCACGCGCTGTCGTGCGAACGCGCGCTGACCTACGCGAGCGACTCGCCGCGCGGCCCGATGTACGGCTTCGTCAACGCGTACGCGGCGGCGGCGCTCGCGTACGAACTCGCAGCCGACGAGGCGCGCGTCGAGCGCTGCCTCACGGAGCGCTCCGCCACCGCCATCGTCGCCGACGCCCACGGCCTCGTCGTGTCGGGCGAACGTGTGACCACCGCTCAACTCGCCCACCTGCGCACCAAGGTCGGCGCGTTCGGCTCCTGCTCCTTCGAAGAACCGGCGACGGACCTGGTCGCGCTCGGTTGGCTGTGACACTCATGAACGAGATCGACGAAACCCACGACCCGGCGCTGCAGAGCTTCGTCGAGAGCGCGAACGACCCGACGACCGACTTCCCGATCCAGAACCTGCCGCTCGGCGTTGCGCGGCGGCGCGGTCGGCCGGAGTCGTTCTGCGCGGTCGCGATCGGCGATCGCGTGCTCGATCTGTCCGCGTGTGAGGAGTCGGGCCTGTTCGACGACCTGCCCGTCGCGCTGCGGCGCGCGGTCTCGTCGAACACGCTCAATCTTCTGATGGAGCAGGGCCGGCGCGCGTCGCGCGAACTGCGCCGCGCCGTCAGTGCGTTGCTGCAGCGCAACTCGACGCTCGAGATCGATCAAGCCACGCGCCAACACGTGCTGCTCGCGTTCCACGACGTCGAGTTGCTGCTGCCCGCGCGCATCGGCGACTACACCGACTTCTACGCGTCGATCCACCACGCGTCGAACGTCGGCGCGCTGTTCCGGCCCGATCAGCCGCTGCTGCCGAACTACAAGTGGGTGCCGATCGGCTACCACGGGCGCGCGTCGACGATCGTCGTGTCGGGCACGCCGATCCGACGACCGAACGGTCAGCGCCGCCCCGATCCGAACGTGGATCCGGAGTTCGGTGCGAGCCGTTCGCTCGACCACGAACTCGAACTCGGCTTCTGGTTCGGCGGTGTGCACGAACACGGCAGCGCGATCCCGATGGCGCGCGCCGACGAACACCTGTTCGGCTTCAGCCTCGTCAACGACTGGTCGGCGCGCGACGTGCAGGCCTTCGAGTACCAACCGCTCGGGCCGTTCCTCGCGAAGAACTTCGCGACGTCGATCTCGCCCTGGGTCGTGACGACGGAGGCGCTCGCGCCGTTCCGCGTCGCTCAGAAGGCGAGGGCTGCGGGCGATCCGCAGCCGCTCTCGTACCTGCGCGGCGGTGATCCGCGCGCGGCGTTCGACGTCGAGGTCGAGGCTCACATCCTGACGGCGAACATGCGCGCCAAGAACATGGCGCCGCAGCGCCTCTCGCGCGGCTCGTTCACCGACATGTACTGGACCGCGGCGCAGATGCTCACGCACCACGCGTCGAACGGGTGCCGCATGGTGGCGGGCGACCTGCTGGCATCCGGCACGATCTCGGGACCCGAAGCGAGTTCGCGCGGCTGTCTGCTCGAACTCACGACGCGCGGCCGCGATCCGATCCGTTTGTCCTCCGGCGAGGAGCGCCGCTTCCTCGAAGACGGCGACGAGGTCGTGCTCAGCGCGCACGCCGCGAAGCCTGGTCATCGGCGCATCGGCTTCGGTGTGTGCTCGGGTCGCATCCTCGCGGCGCAGCCCGTGTCATGAACGCGCCGCTGTGGCGACCGACGGCCGAGCGCGTGCAACGCACGCGGCTGTTCGCGTTCATGCGCGCGGCCGAGCGCGCCGCGGGCCGGACGTTCGCGAGCTACGACGAGCTGTGGCGCTGGTCGGTTGCGGACACGAGCGCGTTCTGGCGCCTCGTGTTCGAGGAGACGGGCATCGTCGCCTCGCAGGCCTTCGCGCCGCACGGACCCGCGCGCGTCGTCGACGAGCCCACGCGCATGCCGGGCGCCGCGTGGTTCCCGGACGCGAGGCTCAACTTCGCAGAGAACCTGCTGCGGCGGCGCGACGACCACACGGCGCTGGTCGAGCGCGACGAGACGGGCGTGCTGCGGCGCACGACGTACGCCGAACTCGCGCGCGCAGTCGCCCGTGTGCAGAGCGGCCTCGTCGCCGCCGGCGTCACACGCGGCGACCGCGTCGCGGGTTACCTGCCCAACCGGCGCGAGGCCGTGATCGCGATGCTCGCCGCCGCGAGCATCGGTGCGTTGTGGTCGTCGTGTTCCCCCGACTTCGGCATCCAAGGCGTCGTCGATCGCTTCGGACAGATCGCGCCGAAGGTGCTGTTCGCCGCCGATGCGAGCCGTTACGGCGGCAAGTTGCGACCCTACGCCGACAAGGTCGCGGAAGTCGTGCGCGCGCTGCCCGGCTTGCGCGCCGTGGTCGCGTGCGGCGACGCGGACGCGCTGCGCCGCGAAGTTCCGCGTGCGGTGGCGTTCGACGCGTTCGGTGATCCGTCCGCGCGCGAACCGCGCTTCGAACAACGGCCGTTCGCGCATCCGCTCTACGTGCTGTATTCGAGCGGCACCACCGGCCTGCCCAAGTGCCTCGTGCACACGGCGGGCGGCACGCTCGTGCAGCACGCGAAGGAACTCGTGCTGCATGGGGACGTCGGGCGGACGGACACGCTCTTCTACTTCACGACCACGGGCTGGATGATGTGGAACTGGCTCGTGTCGGGCCTGTTCACGGGTGCAACGATCGTCCTGTACGACGGCTCGCCGCTCGAGCCGGACCCGCTCGTGCTGTGGCGCCTCGCCGAGGAAGAGCGTGTGACGCACTTCGGCACGAGTGCCAAGTACCTGGCGCTGCTCGAGAAGAGCGGCGCGCGCCCGCGCGAGCACTTCGCGCTTCCGGCGCTGCGCACCGTGTTCTCGACCGGTTCGCCGCTCGCGCCCGAAGGCTTCGACTTCGTGTACGCCCACGTGAAGAGCGACGTGCAGCTGGCCTCGATCGCCGGCGGCACCGACATCGTGTCGTGTTTCTGCCTGGGCGATCCGACGGGCCCGGTGCACCGCGGCGAGTTGCAGGTGCGCGGCCTCGGCATGGCGGTCGACGTGTTCGACGAGAAGGGCCGCAGCGTGCGCGGCGCGCCCGGTGAACTCGTGTGCACACGCGCGTTTCCGTCGCAGCCGCTCGGCTTCTGGAACGACGCGGACGGCGAGCGCTACCGCCGCGCCTACTTCGCGCGCTACCCGGGCGTGTGGCACCACGGCGACTTCGTCGAGTTGACGGAGCACGGCGGCGCGATCTACCACGGCCGCAGCGACACGACACTGAACCCCGGCGGCGTGCGCATCGGCACCGCCGAGATCACGCGACCGGTCGAAGACGTGCCCGAGGTGAAGGAGAGCGTCGTGGTCGCGCAGAAGGACGGCGTCGACGAACGCATCGTGCTCTTCGTGGTGCTCAGTGCGGGCGCCGTCTTCGACGCGGCGCTCGAAGCCAAACTGCGCCACACGATTCGGCAACGCACCAGTCCGCACCACGTGCCCAAGGTCATCCTGGCCGTGCCCGACCTGCCGCGTACGCTCTCCGGCAAGATCAGCGAAGCGGCTGTCGCGCACCTCGTGAACGGCCGCACGATCGACAATGCCGACGCGCTCGCGAACCCCGCGGTGCTCGTGCACTTCAAGGACCGCCCCGAACTCGCCCTCGCTCCATGACCATCGCGCTGCGCCTCCCGATCGCCGTCCTGCTCCTGGCCGCGCCGCTCGCTGCACCGCTCGCAGCGCAACAGTCGAAGGAACTGACGTTCGCCGACGTGCGCGGCGGCGGCGCGCGTTTCGTCACGCCGGCGCCGAGTGTCGCGTGGGCGGAAGGCGGCACGCTGCTGCGCATCGGGCGCGGCGAGAGCGTGCGTTGGTACGACCCGGCCACGAAGAACGACGTGCCCGCGCCGGCCGAGACGCCGGCGGGGGAGCGCGAAGGCGGTGAACGCGAAGCGCGCGTGCGCGTCGTCGGCGGCACGAAGCTGGTCCTGGACGCCGTCGACGGCACGGAGCGCATCCTGCTCGAGACGGACCGCGAGCAGCAGCTGGCGACGCTCGCGCCGGGCGGCGCACACGCGTCCGTGGTGGTGGGCTCGGACCTCGCGCTCGTGCCCACGGCCGCCGATGGCGCCGAGCGCTGGCTGATCGGCAACGGCGACCCGGACCTCCTGCACGGCGTGCTCGACTGGGTCTATCAGGAAGAGGTCTACGGCCGCGGCGACTTCAACGCGCACTGGTGGAGTCCGGACGGCGCGCACGTCGCGTTCCTCGTGATCGAGGAACACGCCGTGCCGAGTTTCACCGTCGTCGACCACGTGCCCGACAAGCCGCGCAGCGAAAACCGCGGCGTCGTCGCCGAGACCACGCGTTATCCGAAGGCGGGCGATCCGAACCCGGTCACGAAGCTGTGTGTCGCACACGTTGCGGACCGCAGCATCACGACGATCGACCTCAGCAAGCAGCCCGACGGCTTCCTCGTCGTGCGCGTCGGTTGGACGCCGAGCGGCGACGCACTCGTCGTCACCGTGCAGGACCGCATCCAGCAGCGCGCGGAGTTGCTCTTCGCGAACCCCACGGACGGCAGCGTCCGCAGCGTGCTGGTGGAGGAGAGCACGACGTGGGTCGAGCGCCCCGCCGAGCCGCGCTGGCTCGCCGACGGTTCGTTCCTGTGGGAGAGCGATCGCACCGGCTACAAGCACCTCTACCACTACGCGCAGAGCGGCGAGCTCCTCGAAGTCGTCACGGCGGGCGACTGGAAAGTCGCCGACGTGCTGCGCGTCGACGAGTCCGCCGGCCGCATCTGGTTCATGGGCACGAAGGACGGCGCGATCTCGCCGAACCTGTACTCGACCGACCTCGGCCCCAGTGAAGACGTGAAGCGTTGGACGAGCGGCGCCGGCAGCCACCGCATCGAGTTCGACGCCGCGGGCACGGCCTTCATCGACCGCTTCTCGTCGATCGAGACGCCGGCGCAGCAGCGGCTCGTGAGTGCCGTGACGGGCGAGACGTTGCTCGACCTCGGCAGTGCGACGCTCGGCGACACGTTCCTCTACCTGCAGCCGCAGCGCCTCACGATCGCCGCGCGCGACGGGTACGAACTCGACGCACTCGTGATCGCGCCGCGCGCCGATGCGCACAGCGGTCCGCGGCCGGTCTTCGTCGACACCTACTCGGGCCCCGACGCGCCGACGGTCCGCGACGCGTTCAACCAGAGCGCGTGGTTGCAGTTCCTCGCGCAGAAGGGCGCGATCGTGCTGCAGGTCAACGTGCGCTCCGCGAGCGGTCGCGGCCACGCGCACACGAGCACCTGCTACGGCAAACTCGGCCTCCAAGAACTGAAGGACCTCGAGGACGCCGTCGACCACGTCGTCGCGACGTTCAACGGCGACGCCGCGAAGGTCGCGATCAGCGGTTGGAGCTACGGCGGCTTCATGGCCGCCCTCGCGCTCACACACAGTGATCGTTTCTCACTCGGCCTCGCCGGCGCGGGCGTCTACGACTGGCGCCTGTACGACTCGATCTACACCGAGCGCTACATGTCGACGCCACAGCTCAACAGCGAGGGCTACGTCGCCACGAGTGTCATCGAACACGCCGCCAAGCTGCGCGGTCACCTCGTGCTCATGCACGGCACGATGGACGACAACGTGCACCTGCAGAACACGATCCAGCTCGCCGATGCCTTGCAGCAGGCCGGCAAGCTCAACTTCGATCTGATGCTGTACGCGAACAGTCGCCACGGCGTCGGCTCGCCGCACCTGCAGGCCTACCAGTGGATGCAGATCCAACGCCACCTCGGGCTGACAGAGTGAGCGCGCCGCGCGAGAGTTCGTTCGCCGCCACCGTCTTCATGGTGCGGCCGGCCGTGTTCGAGTCGAACGCGGAGACAGCGTCGTCGAACGTGTTCCAGGCGCGGCCGGGGACGGCGGGCGGCGCGCTGCACGACACACTCCAGCGCGCGCGTTCGGAGTGGACGCACGTGCGCGTGGAGCTCGAGAAGCACGGCATCGAGATCGTCGCGGTCGACGACGGTGACATCGACGGCACACCGCCGGGCCCGGACGCGCTCTACCCGAACAACTGGTTCTCGAGCCACGCGGACGGCCGCCTCGTCCTCTACCCGATGGAGTCGAAGATCCGCCGTCGCGAGGCGCGGCCGCGTTTCGTCGACGTACTGAAGGAGAAGACGGGCGCGCGCGAGGTCATCGACCTGCGCCACCACGAGTCGCGCGGCGCGTTCCTCGAGGGCACGGGCTCGCTGCTCCTCGACCGCGAGCGCCGCATCGCGTTCGCCGCGCTCAGCTCGCGCACGCACCGCGCGCCGCTCGACGAGTTCTGCGAGCGCCTGGGCTACCGCGCCGTCACGTTCCACACGGAACTGGGCGGCGCGCCGATCTACCACACGAACGTGATGCTCGCGCTCGGGCCCGACGTGGCGCTCGTCGGGCTCGACTCGATCAAGGACGCGAGCGAGCGCCGCACGCTCGCCGCCGAACTCGAAGCCACGGGCCGCGAGGTGCTCCCGATGTCGGACGCCGACCTCGTCGCGTTCGGCTGCAACGTGCTCCACCTCGCCGGCACCAAGGGCGGCGTGTGGGCCATGTCCGCCCGCGCGCGCGCTGCGCTCGGCTCCCGCACCCTGAAACTCGAACGCACGGGCACCATCGTCGCGCCCGCCGTCGACACGATCGAACGCATCGGCGGCGGCGGCGTGCGCTGCATGTTGGGCGAGCTCTTCGTTCGAGAGTGAGTCGGTACGCGATGCCGGCCGCTCCAGACCAGAATCCTCCTGCAGAGGCACTTGCGTTCGATGGGAACGCACCAGCTCCGGCCCCGCGCGTTAGCTTCACGCGCATGTTCCGCACGACCGCCCTCCTTGGAGCCGCCGCCCTGACCGTCGCCGCCGTCCACCAGTTCGCGAGCGGAGCGTCCGCGCCGGCGAGCGACGTCGCGTGGATGAATGATCTCGAAGACGCGACGGCGACGGCGCTCCGGACGGGGCGGCCGATGCTCGTCGTCTTCCGCTGAGAGAGTTGAAAGGACTGCCAGTCCTTCGACGGACAGTTCGTCCGTCCGCCCACGAACCTCGAGTCTCTCTACGCGAAGTACGTCTGCGTGCGCGTCACCGATCTGCGCGGCGTCGACCTCGCGCGGTACGCGTTCGACTTCGATCTGACCTTCTCGGCGCTGTTGATGCACGCCGATGGACACGTGTATCACCGTTACGGCGGGCGCGACCATTCGAGTCCGACCGTGTGGCTCGGGCTCGAGTCGCAGGCGTCGCTGTTGCGAGCGACGCTGGTCGAGCACGAAGCGTACGCCGCGGCTCCACAGCCGCCGGCGAAGCACGAGGCGCTGCGGCTCGAGGCCGTGAAGAGCTACGCGCGGCGCGACAAGGGCGAGTGCATCCACTGCCACATGGTGTTGCCGGCGCTGCACGAAGAGGCGCTGGCCGCGGGCAGGTGGCGCGACGGCGACCTGTGGATGTATCCCGACCCGGCGCGGATCGGACTCGTGCTCGATCCGGTCGACCAGGCGCGCATCGTGTCGGTCGAGGAAGGGTCCGCGGCACAGGTCGGCGGGCTCTTGGCCGGAGATCGACTGGTCGCGCTCGGTGAGCAGCGCATCCTGACCGCCACGGACGTGCAGTGGGCCTTGCACCATGCGGCGTCGACGGCGACACAGGTGCCGGTGCGATTCGTGCGCGATGGCGCCGAGCACGAAGCTGTACTCGCGCTCGCCGACGGATGGCGCGTGGGGTCGCCGCTCGACTTCTCGTGGCGGCCGTTCAAGTGGCACCTCACCCCGCAGGTGGGTTTCGGCGGCCCCATGCTCTCCGACGCGGAGCGGCGTCGGCTCGGACTCGCGGCGGATGCGTTCGCCATGCGCGTGAACTACATCGTCACGTGGGATGAGTTCTCGCGTTACGGCAAGGAGGCGACACGCGCGGGACTGCGCAAGGACGACGTCGTGGTCTCCGCCGGTGGTCGCACCGATTTCGCATCCATCGAGGAGCTGCACGCCTGGTGGACGCTCACCCGTGAGCCGGGCGAGACGGTCGAGGTCGTGGTGCTGCGCGGCGGCGAGCGGCGCGTGTTGGAAGTGAACGTGCTGCCGTAGGCACGTTCGTGAATTCTCGGAGCGCGGCCGGAGCGACGAGTCGCGCCCACACGGCGACGCGCCTCCGAGGGCGCGACCGCGTGCGGAGCGCTCGCGCCCGCGCCGCTCGGGCCACGCCGAAGTCGAGCCGGCGGCTGCTATCCTCCGCGCCACGACCGGTAGGCGGCGCATGGGCGGCCGACTAGCTCCGGTCGCGGCGCCGTCGTCGGCGTCGACTGGCGAGAGGCCTCGGTCCGTTCCCCCCCAGCGATGACAGAGATGCTCGGTGAGATGCTGCTCGCGGCCGGCGTGATCGACGCCGAGAAGTTGCGGGCGGCGCTCGTGTACGGGCGCGATCGCAAGGTGCGGGTGGGCGAGGCGCTGATGGCTCTCGGGCACGTCGACGAAGTGACGGTGTTCAGGGCGCTGGCGAAGCAACAGGGGTTGCCGTTCGTCGACCTGTCCAAGGGCTCGGTGAGCAAAGAGGTGCTGAACCTCGTGCCCGCGGACCTGGCGGTCGAGCAGCGCCTCGTGCCCGTGGTCGAGAAGGGCGGCGCGCTCGTCATCGCGATCGACGATCCGTCGAGCCGCATCGTCGCCGACCAGTTGCAGTTCCAGCTCGGGCGCGACGTGAAGTGCGCGCTCACGACGCCGACCGGATTGCGAGAGGCGCTGGCGCGCTACTACGGCTCGGCCGGCGGCAAGGCGGCGGCGATCGAGCAGAGCATCGCGGGCACCGCGGAGGGCGACGACGCGCCGGTGATCAGGCTCGTGGCGCGCACGTTCGCCGACGCCTTGAAGATGCGCGCGTCCGACATCCACATGGAGCCGCAGCAGGGCGGCCTGCGTGTGCGCTACCGCATCGACGGCGTGCTGCGCGACGTCGCGCTGCACCCGCAGCACCTGGCGGCGCCGCTCGTGTCGCGCCTCAAGGTGATGGGGCAGATGGACATCGCCGAGAAGCGCAAACCTCAGGACGGGCGCATCGAGGTCGACATGGGCGGCAAGCCGCTCGACGTGCGCTGTTCGATCCTGCCGTCGAACCACGGCGAGACGATCGTCATGCGACTCCTGGATCGGTCGGCGAACCTGCTGTCGCTGGCGGACCTGGGCTTCGACGGCAACGACCAGAAGTGGTTCGACAAGCTGATCAGCAAGCCGAACGGCATCGTGCTCGTCACCGGACCGACGGGTTCGGGCAAGACGACGTCGCTGTACGCGGCGCTGAAGGCGCTCAACCGGCCGGACGTGAAGATCATCACGGCCGAGGATCCGGTCGAGTACCACATCAGCGGCATCAACCAGGTGCAGGTCAACAAGAAGGTCGGCCTGACCTTCGCGCGCATCCTGCGCGCCATGTTGCGCGCGGCGCCGAACGTCATCCTGGTCGGTGAGATCCGCGACCTCGAGACGGCCGAGGTGGCGGTGCAGGCGGCGCTCACGGGTCACCTCGTGTTCAGCACGCTGCACACGAACGACGCGCCGAGTGCGATCACGCGCCTCGTCGACATGGGCATCCAGCCGTTCCTCGCCTCCGCCGCGGTGCAGGGTGTGATGGCGCAGCGGCTCGTGCGGCGCCTGTGCCCCGCGTGCAAGAAGCCGTATCCGGCGCAGCGCGAAGAGCTGCACGCGCTCGGCCTCGAACCGTCCGCCCACGAGGGCCGCGAGTTCTTCGGTCCGGGCGGCTGTTCCGTGTGTGAAGGCGCCGGCTACAAGGGGCGCGTCGGTCTGTTCGAGCTGCTCGAACTCGACGCACCGTTGCGCGAGCTGATCTTCGAGGGCCAGAGCCTCGAGCGTCTGCGCCGCACGGCCGAGTCGAGCGGGCGGCTGCGCACCCTCTTGACCGACGGCGCGCGCAAGGTGATCGCCGGCACCACGAGTGTGTCCGAGGTGCTGCGTGTGACGCGCGCGGCCGGATCGCTCGTGGCGGTCGAGTGAACTCGAGCCGCGCCGCTCCCAGCCTCACGAAGTTCCAGCGCTCACGTCCTCGCACCTCTCGCTCATGTCGATCCAGATCCTCCTCGACCAGGCCATCGAACGCGGTGCGTCCGACCTGCACCTCAATCCCGGTCGACCGCCGGTCTACCGCATCTCGGGGCGGCTCGTGGAGCTGTCGAACGAGAAGCTGACGAGCGACGCGGTGACGGCGCTCGCCAAGGAGATCTGCACCGAACACGGTTGGCGCGAGGTGACGGAGAAGGGCACGACCGACTTCGCGTTGTCGCACCGTTCGGGCAACAGGTTCAGGGCCAGCGTGCTGCGCACGCGCAGCGGCACGAGCGCCGTGCTGCGTCTGATCCCGCAGAAGCTGCTATCGATGGAAGCGCTCGGGCTGCCCGAGAAGTGCCGCGAGCTCCTGAAGCGACCGCGCGGACTCGTGCTGGTCACGGGCCCGACCGGTTCGGGCAAGTCGACGACGCTCGCGTCGATGATCGACTGGATCAACACGCACCAGGACCGCCACATCATCACGATCGAGGACCCGGTCGAGTTCCAGCACAGCCACAAGAAGGGCCTCGTCACGCAGCGCGAGATCGGCGCGGACGTGCCCGACTTCCCCGAGGCGCTGCGGCGCGCGCTGCGCGAGGACCCGGACGTGATCCTGGTCGGTGAGATGCGCGACCTGGAGACGATCGCGGCCGCGATCACGGCCGCGGAGACGGGCCACCTCGTGTTCGGCACGCTGCACACGACCGGTTCGGCGCGCACGGTCGACCGCATGATCGACGCGTTCCCCGCCAATCAGCAGGAGCAGATCCGCGCGCAGCTCTCGGTCAGCGTGCAGGGTGTGATCTCGCAGGTGCTGTTGCCGAAGAAGGACGGCAAGGGCCGTGTCGCCGCGTTCGAGGTGATGTTGATGACGCCGGCGATCGGCAACCTCATCCGCAAGAACGAGACGAACAAGATCCAGTCGACCATCCAGACGTCGCGGCGCTTCGGGATGATCACGCTCGACGACTATCTGCTGGAACTCGTGCGCAAGGGCGACGTCGACAAGGAGGTCGCGCTCGACGCGGCGCAGGACCGCGCGGATCTGGAGGCGCGACTCGCATGAGCGCGGTCACCCGCCGGTTGATCGGTCAGGTGCTGAAGGCGCGCGGCGTCCTCGGCGAGGCGCAGGTGCAGAAAGCGCTCGAGGAGCAGAAGCGCCACGGCGGTCTGATCGGCAGACACTTCGTCGCGCTGGGGGCGTGCAGTGCCGAGCAGCTCACCGCCGCACTCGCCGACCAGGCCGGCCTCGAAGCGGTGGCGATCGAGAAGATCGCGCCGAGCAAGGAGGCGTTGGCACTCGTCGACGGCAACACCGCGCACACGTTCAACGTGCTGCCGATCAAGGTCGACGGCAAGACGCTCGTGGTGGCGCTGGGCGATCCGCTCAACACCGCGATCCTCGACGACCTCGGTTTCACCACCGGGCGCGAGGTGCGTGCGGTGGTGGCGGAGGCGGCGGGGCTCAAGAAGCTGGTCGCGAAGCACTACGGCGAGGAGCAGAGCCTCGCGGACGTCGTCGCGGCGGCCGCGAAGAGTCTCGACGGTGTGGGCGACGCGGGTGCGAACGCGCCGGTCGTGCGCCTGCTCAACTCGATCCTGCACCGCGCGATCCGCGACCGCGCGAGCGACGTGCACTTCGAGGTCTACGAGAGCGCGTTCCGCATCCGCTACCGCGTCGACGGCGCGTTGTACGAGGTCGAGTCGCCGCCGCGGCACCTCGCGGCTGCGCTGATCTCGCGCATCAAGGTGCTCGCGGACCTCGACATCGCCGAGACGAAGCTGCCGCAGGACGGGCGCATCTCGCTGGCCATCGACGGACGCGCGGTCGACCTGCGCGTCGCGACGCTGCCGGGCATCTCGGGCGAGGGCGCGGTGCTGCGGGTGCTCGACCGCAGCGCGGTGAGCCTCGACCTCGAAGTGCTCGGGTTCGAGCCGCGCGACCTGCGCCTGTTGCGCGAGATGACCAAGTTGCCGAACGGCATCGTGCTCGTCACCGGACCCACGGGTTCGGGCAAGACGACGACGCTGTACGCGATGCTCAACGAGGCCAACGATCCGGGCGACAAGATCATCACGGTCGAGGACCCGGTCGAGTACGACATCGAAGGCGTCGTGCAGGTGCCGATCCAGAACGACATCGGCGTCGACTACGCGGCCGTGTTGCGCACGGTGCTGCGCCAGGACCCGGACAAGATCCTGGTGGGGGAGATCCGCGACGGCGAGACGGCGGGGGTCGCGATCGAGGCGTCGCTGACCGGCCACACCGTGTTCGCGACGGTGCACACGAACGACGCGCCCAGTGCGATCACGCGTCTCCTGGACATGGGACTCGAGCCATTCTTGTTGGCCGCGACTCTCGAGACCGTCGTCGCACAGCGCCTCGTGCGCCGTGTGTGCCCGCACTGCAAGTCGAGCTACGTGCCGACCGAAGACCTGCTCATGGAACTCGGGCCCGACGCCAAGCTCCTGGCCGGCCGCGAGGTCTGGTTCGGCAAGGGCTGCAAGGAGTGTTTCCACACCGGCTACCTCGGTCGCACGGCGATCACCGAGATCATGGTGATGGACGACGACCTGCGCGGGCTCGTGCTCGAGAACGCGTCGACCGCCAAGGTGCGCGAACTCGCGCGCCGGCGCGGCATGCGCACCCTGCGCGAGTCGGGACTGTCGGCCGTCGCGCGCGGCGCGACGACCATCGAAGAGATCATGCGCGAGACCGCCGGCATCATCTGACGGGCGCCAGCCCTGCACGAACGACACTCTCGAGCCCCCACGCACACAGCGAGCACGCACCCAGGACATGGCCAAGAAGCTCAACCGCGCCGCTCCCGCACGTCCGCGTGCCGAACAAGCCGATCGCGAGCGTTCGTCCGCCGGCGGCAGCGGCAAGAAGAAGTCGAGCGGCCGGCGCGTCGCGCAGGACCTCGTCACCGACTTCACGCACCAACTCGCGACGCTGACCGAGGCCGGCATCCCGGTCGTGCGCTCGCTGCAGGTCCTCGAAGGCCAAGCCGTGGCCGGCCCGTTCAAGGCGCTGCTGGGCGAGATGGTCGAGGACGTGTCGTCGGGCACGCCGCTGTCGGAGGCGATGGCCAAACACGACCGCGCGTTCGATCGCCTGTACTCGGCGATGGTGCGCGCGGGTGAGACGGGCGGTGTGCTCGACGTCGTGCTGCTGCGCATCGCGGACTTCCGCGAACGCGCCGCCGAGATCCGCGGGAAGATCGTCTCCGCGATGATCTACCCGGTCATCGTCGTGATCGTCGCGCTGGCCGTGATCGCCGCGGCGATGACGTTCGTCGTGCCGAAGTTCCGCGACGTGCTGGAAGCGATGGGCGCCGAACTGCCGGGGCCGACGCGCCTGCTCCTCGGGATCTCGGAGTTCACGGTTCAGTACTGGTACATCGTGATCGGCGTGCCGGTCGCACTCGGCATCCTGCACGTCGTGTCGATGCGCGCGAGCGTCGGGTACCGCTACTTCGTGCACCGCTGGTCGATGCGCATTCCGTACCTCGGGCCGCTCGTGTCGCAGGGCGAGGTGGCGGCGTTCGCGCGTACGTTCGGAACGCTGGTGCAGGCCGGTGTGCCGCACCTCGACGCGCTCGGCATCGCGCGCGACACGACGAAGAACGAGGTCTTCTTCGCTGCGATCGACGACGTGCGCACCACGGTGCGCGAGGGCGAGACGATCGCGCGGCCGATGAACGAGTCGGGTGTGTTCGACGCGCTCGTCTGCAACATGGTCGAGGTCGGTGAAGCGACCGGTGAACTCGACAACATGCTGCTCAAGGTCGCGACCGCCTACGAGAGTCAGGTGAAGCGGCGCATCGACCTGTTCTTCCGCATCATCGAGCCGCTCCTGCTCGTCGTGATCGCCGGCATGGTCGGCTTCCTCGTGGTCGCGATGTTCCTGCCGCTGCTCAGCATCACGTCGCAGTTCGCGGCGGGCTGAGACCACGCCCGCGAGAGCGATGAACGACGACGAGCGGACGCGCGGCGGAGTGAGCGGCGAACCCGCTCGCCGGCGCGTGTCGCGCTTGTCGTTACGCGTCTTCGCGGTGCTGTTCGTCGCGAACCTGGTCGTGTTCAGCGGCCTGGGTGCCTTCATCGGGAACCGCGTCGAGCGTCAGCGCGAAGAGGTCGTGTTGCGCGCGACCGAGCAGATCGTCGACACGCTCCAGACGACGATCCGCCCGGGCGGCGAACTCAACGTCGCGCGCATCCTTGCTTGGCCCGGTTGGGCACACGTCGCGGATGCGCTGCTGGTCGACGCGAACTTGGAGCGCACTCCCAGCGGGCGCGTGTGGCCGCGCGGCGTCGCGCTGCACCCGGTCGGGCAGACGCGTTCGCTGGGCGCGCGCGACGAGCTGCTCGAAGCGCTCGCGCGTGCCCTCGCGACCGGCACGAAGTCCGCGTTCGGGCGCGGCCTCGTCGTGCCGATCGCCGTCGAAGGCCGCACGTGGGGCGCGCTGTGGTTCGAGCCGCGCGAGGACCCGACGGGTTCCGACCTCACGCGACTGCTCTGGAGCGGCTTCGCGCTCTCGACCGTGTTGTTGCTCGTCGGCACGTACGCGGCGTTGCATCCGCTCGTGCTCGAACCCGTGCAACGACTCGCGCGCGCAGCGACACGCCTGTCGGGCGGCGACCTCACCACACGTGTCGCGGCGGGTGAGCGCAACGACGAGATCAGCGCGCTGTTGCGCTCGTTCAACGCGATGGCGCAGCGCGTCGAGGCGCTCTCGAAGAACCTCGAGCGCGAAGTCGAGGAGGCGCTGGCCGCCGCGCGCCGCGCCGAACGCGCGGTCGTCGTCGAACAGCGGCTCGCGGCGATGGGGCGCCTCGCCGCCGGCATCGCCCACGAGATCAACAACCCGCTCGGCGGTCTCGTGAACGCGGTGCAGGCGCTGCGCGGCGGGAAGATCGACGACGCACGCCGCGCGCGTTACCTCGAGCTGCTGGCGAGCGGCCTCGAGCGCATCGGCACGACGGTGGGGCAGGTGCTGCGCATGGCGCCGCGCGAGACCGGCGCGCAGCGCGTCGATCTGGTGCTCGTCGTGCGCGACGCGTGCGGGCTCGTGCGCCACCGCGTCGAACAACAGTCCGCGCGGCTCGAGTTCACGGTCGGCGGCGAACGCTTCGACGCATTCGACCCGCCGCCGTCGGCGCCGGGCCGGTTCACGGTGGTGGGGGCGCGCGCGGAGCTGGCGCAGGCGCTCCTGAACCTGTTGTTCAACGCACTCGACGCCCTCGAGGAGCGGCCGGGCGCCGCCAAGATCGCGATCGCACTCGTCGAGAGCGGCGACGAGGTCGAGCTCTCCGTCAGCGACGACGGGCCCGGCGTCGACCCGGCCAATCTCGAGCGCCTCGTCGACCTGTTCTTCACCACGAAGGAGGTCGGGCGGGGGACCGGACTCGGCCTCGCGATCGTGCACAACGTCGTCGACAGCCACGGCGGGCGGCTCGTGCTCGCGAACGCGCCTTCGGGTGGCTTCGTCGCGACCTGCACGTTTCCGCGCGCGACCCGTTGACGAGGACACGACTCGGGCGAGCCCGCGCGCTACAGTCTCGCGCCCCAGGCCCGCGCGGCCGGGGAGGACCGACCAGAGCATGAACGACCACCAGTCCGACGGCCCCGCCCCGACCGCGCCGCGTGCGCGTGATCGAGCGGCTTTCCTCGAGCACCCGCGCCTGCTCGGCCTCGGCCTGATCGGCGCGAACATGTTCGGCCTCTTCGCGGTGGTCGGACTCCTCTCGGGAGCGTTCGCCGCTCCGCAACAGACCGTGCCGACGGCACCTGCGGCGGGCACCCCGTTCACGGCGCCGCCGTCGTTCGCGGACTCGGACTCGAACAACCGCATGATCGCGGTGTGCGGTGTGGACGCGACCGGCTCCTCGATCCTGTACCTGATCGACACCGAGGCCAAGCAGTTGGCGGTCTACCAGGCCAACGGCGGGGGCCGCGCGACGCAGAACGTGCGACTCGTCGGTGCTCGCAAGATCGACCTCGACCTTCAACTCGTAGGCTTCCACGACGACTCCGAGTACAGCTACGAGGACCTCGAGAAGCGCTTCGCCGCCACCGAGCGCGCAGCCGCGGGCGAGTGAGTCCCGCGCGACGTCCCTGAATCCAAGGCCCGGACTCCACTTTCGAGTCCAGCAGCGCACCCCATCCGCGCCGCTCCACACGACCCCATCAGCCCCTTCGACCCGTGACCGAACGAGACGAGTTCTTCAGTTTCGAAGAAGCCCTCGACCGCCTGCGCCTGAAGGAGGAGGAGCTCAAGCGCCTCGTCTCCGAGGGTGAGATCCGCGCGTTCCGCGAAGGCGAGACGATGAAGCTGCGCCGCGCCGACGTCGACAGCCTGCGGCGCGAGCTCATGGGCGGAGACGTCGTCGACCTCGACGACGCGGCCGACGAGCAGCTCGTGCTCGAGGACGACTTCGCCGATCCGGGCATGGCGACCGAGGAACTCTCGGGCGCCGACACGCTGCTCGAAGAAGAGGTCCTCGACCTCGACGAAGAAGAACTCGAAGAGGCCGAACTCGAGGAAGAGGAAGCCCAGGCGAAGCGCGAGCGGCGCGGGCCCGAGCCCGTCGGCGAGCCGGTGCACCCGCTCGTCATGCTCGGCATCTTCGTCACGACGATCCTGCTGATCATCACGTTCCCGCTGCTCAAGAACGGCAACGGCCAACACTCCGAGATCGCCCAAGGCGTCTCGGGCATGTTCGGCAGCAAGGAAGAGGCGCCGACGCCCGCCCCGGCCGACGCTGAAGCGGAAGGTGCGGCCGAGAGCGCGACCGACGCCACGCCCGCGGCAACGCCGGAAGGCGCGGCCGAGCAACCCGCCGGCAACTGACGCCGGCAACGGACTGCCGGGCGGCGCGCAGCGCGCGCCGCTCGAGCAACCGCTCCATTCGAACCCCCGGCGCCGACGTCTCGACTCGGCGCCGCTCCATTCCCGGGCCGCGCGCCTCCCCCGCGCGCGCCGTCGCCTCCACTCGAACCACCCGGCGCCGCTCTCCACGCGGCGCCAACCACGACGATGAAACTCGATCGATTCGGCGCCGCCTTCGTCTTCGCGAGCGCGCTCCTCGCAAGCGGCTGTGTCAGCCAACAGGCGCACGACCAGGAAGTCGAAGCGCGCAACTTCTACCAGCAGGCCTACCTCGACCTGGCGCGTGCACACGAGCAGCTCAGCGCCGAAGTCGCCGAACTGCGCACGCGCCCCGTCGCGGACGAACCGATCGTTGCCGTGAACGAGGCCGCAGCGCCGGTCGATCCGGACATCGATGCGCGCATGGCGCGGCTCGAAGAACTCGCGCGCCGACTGGGCCGCACACCCGGTGACGTGACGACGATCGAGGTCGAGGGCGGCTACGGCTTCGCGCTCGCCGACTCGGTCGTGTTCGACTCGGGTTCGGCCGCACTGCGCACGGAAGGCGAGAGCGTGCTCGTCTCGCTCGCCCAGGACATCGGCCAGCGCCCGTTCGAAGCGCTGTGGGTGCGCGGCCACACGGACAACGTGCCGATGCGCCGCGAGGCGACGTTGGCGCAGTTCCCGCTCGGCAACATGCAGCTCTCGATCATGCGCGCCCTCGCGGTGCGCGAGCTGCTCGTCACGAAGGGCAACCTGCCCGAGGACAAGCTGTTCGTCGCGGGCTTCGGTCCGCACCTGCCGGTGGCGGACAACGCCACGCCGGAAGGTCAGCAGCGCAACCGGCGCGTCGAGATCGTCGTGCTCGAAGCGCAAGGCGCCCAGCAACCCTGATCGCATCCGCGACGGGCGTGAGCCGCACGTCGAACGCTTCACGTCACGGGCTCGTGAGTGCGACACTCGTCGCACTCGCGAGCCTGTGCGCTTGTTCGGGCGAAGAGAGCGGCGAGCGTGTGCTCTACGAGCTCGAACGCATGTCGTTCGTGTCCCCGGGACGCTGTGATCTCGCGGTCCATCCGCGCGAGGTGCGCGGTGTCGATCTCGTCGCCGAACTGCGTGTCGACGAGCCTTTGCTCGTCGATCGTTTCGAGGCCACGCGCGAGGATTGGCGCTTCCACACCGGCGCGTTCCCACCGCGCGACGGCTTGCGCGATCCGCTCGCGACGACCGACGAAGATCCGTCGCGTGCGGCGTGGCCGGCCTTCTGCGATTTCGCAGAGGCGCAAGCGTTCGCGGCGCGGCGCGAGATGCGGCTCCTGCGCGCGGGTGAGTGGGTCTACGTCGCCGCGGGACCGTCGTTCCAACGCTTCCCCTGGGGCGGTGTCTCGCGGCGCTCGGTCGCGAACACACTCGAACTCGGACTCGTGCGCCCGCTGCCGGTGGGCACGTTCGAGTCGGGATCGTCGACGAGCGGTTGTTACGACCTCTACGGCAATGCGATGGAGTGGGTCACGGGTTCGTTGCCGCCGTCGGCCGCCGTCGAGTGGTCGAACGCATCGAGCGCGAGCGCGATGGGCGGCTCGTACCTGCACGCGTTGCAACCGATCTTCCAGCCGGTCGATGGCGCTCCGTTCGGAGCGTCGGGCTTCCACGGCCTGCCGATGCCGGCCGGAACGCGTGCCGTCGATCTGGGGGTGCGCTGCGCGATCGAAGCGGAGCGCTTCCTCGTCGGACGCGCGACGGCGATCGAACCGAGCGCGGATGCGCGGCGGCGGCTCGTGGAAGTCGGGCGGCGTTGGGGACGCGCGTCGGTGCCGTTGCTCGAACGAATCGTGCAACGAGACCGCCAAGCGTTCGTTCCGGAGGCGTTGCTCGAAGGTGCTCGCGAATGAACCTGCCGCGCAAACGACCCGCATTCGCGGCGCTCCTGCCGAAACTCGAAGCGCTCGGCTTCCGACCTTCGAAGCGATTCGGACAGAACTTCCTCGTCGACGACGCGATGTGTCGCGAAGTCGCGGCGGCGTCCGGTGTCGGCCCGGGCGACTTCGCGCTCGAGGTCGGGGTCGGACTCGGCTTCCTGACGCACCATCTGCTCCTGCGCGGGGCACGCGTGCTGGGCGTCGAGATCGACTCCCGCCTCGCCGCCGTGACACGCGAGTGGATGGGCGACGAGCCGAACCTCGAGCTGTGTGTGACGGACGTGCTCGACGGCAAACACGCCCTCGCGGCGGACGTGGTGGAGCGGCTGCCGGCGAACGGCCCGTGGCACCTCGTCAGCAACCTGCCGTACGCGGTGGCGTCGCCCGTCGTCGCGTTGCTGGTGCGCTTGCCCAATCCGCCGCGCTCGCTGACCATGCTCGTTCAACACGAGGTGGCGGAGCGTTTCGTCGCGCGGCCCGGCGACGACGCGTGGGGCGCGCTGTCCTTGCGTCTGTCGTTGTCGCACCGCGGGAAGATCCTGCGACCGGTGCCCGCGAACCTGTTCCGACCGCGGCCGAAGGTCGACAGCTCGATCTGCCGCCTCGAAGTCGACGACGGCGCTCCGCCGGTCTCCGCCGACGAGCTGGCCTTCCTCGACCATCTCGTCGGTGTGTGTTTCACGCAGCGGCGCAAATTGCTGCGTGCGCCGCTCTCCGGACTGTGTGTGTCGGCGGGGGAGGCCGACCTGTGGATCGCCCAAGCCGGCATCGACCGCGATCTGCGTGTGGAAGGGCTGGATGCACCGATGGCGCTGGCCCTCGTGCGTGCGCCCACGGGCGCACGAATCCGTGAAAGATTTGCCGACTCGTCGTCCAAGTCGCGTTAAGGACCCTCGGTAGGAATCGCTGCGTTGCGTTCCTCCGGCGAGCCGCCCCATCAGGCTGCAACCCCGTCGATCCCGCTCGCGACCCCTCGAGGGTCCGTCCCGGGCGAACGGTGTCCCCGCGCTCCGCCGAACCGCAACGCACGGCGCCCCAACTCCGGGCCGAACCTCGGCGCTCCGAATCGGAGCTCCGACGACGGCACTGAAACCTCCGGCTCCCTTCGCCTTTCTTCGCCCGCGTCCGCGGCGCCCTGCGCGCTTCCTCGCCCGCTTCAGCCAACTCTCCATCCGCCCGGGATCTGCAGCCCCCGGACGTTCGCCTGGCCGTCGCCCCGTCGTCGGCACGTCCCTCGCGCGCCGAACGGCGCGGGTCGGGATCGAAGGTGCGCGCCGCGTGTTGCTCCTCCCACCGAGTCCACCCGCACCGACCTCGAGAGCACCGTGACCGACGCGTCCTTCCGCCAGTTCGTCGACCGCCTGAAAGAGACCGTGTCCATCGAGGACGTGGTCCGCGCACGCGTGTCCGAACTGAAGCGCGCCGGAGCGGAGTGGAAAGCGCGCTGCCCGTTCCACGACGAGAAGACGCCGTCGTTCCACGTCGTGCCGCACAAGGGCATGTTCCATTGCTTCGGTTGCGGCAAGAGCGGCGACGTGATCGCCTTCGTCGAGGCGTTCGACGGGCTCTCGTTCATGGAAGCGATCGAGGAACTGGCCGCATCGGTCGGACTCGAAGTGCCGCGGCGCGAGCGCGGCGGGTCGCGTGAAGACGCGCGCCGCGAGCGGCTGTACGAAGCGCTCGAACGCGCGACCAAGCTGTACCGCAAGAAGCTGCTCGGGCCGGAAGGCGCGGCGGCGCGGCGCTACCTCGACGAACGCGGTCTCGAACCCGCCGCAACCGAGGCGTTCGGTCTGGGGTGGGCGCCGTCGGACGGCCGCACGCTCGTCGACGCGGCGCGCAGCGCCGGGTTCGAGATCGACGTCCTCGTCGGCGCGGGGCTCGTGAAGCGACCCGAGAGCGGCGGCGACCCGTTCGACTTCTTCCGCGGCCGGCTGATCGTTCCGATCCGCGACGCGAAGGGACGCACCATCGGATTCGGCGGACGGGTGCTGCCCGGCACCGACGGGCCGAAGTACCTCAACACGGCCGAGACCGAGTTGTTCCGCAAGGGGCAGCTCGTGTTCGGACTCGATCTCGCCGGCGAAGCGGCGCGGCACGAGCGCCACCTCGTGCTGATGGAGGGCTACACCGACGTCATCGCGGCGCACCAGGCCGGTCTGCGGCAGGCGGTCGCCGTGCTCGGTACCGCGACGACCGAACACCACGCGCGTCTCTTGCGCCGCACGGGCGCCCAACGACTGACGCTCGTGTTCGACGGCGACGCGGCCGGCCACAAGGCGGCGGTGAAGGCGCTCCGCGGACTGCTCCCGCGCGGCGAGTTCGAGACCATCGACGCGCTCGCGCTTCCGAACGGTCAGGACCCGTGCGACATGCTCGTCGAGCGCGGCAGCGGAGCGCGCGGTTCGCGCGGCGCTCGTTTCATGGCGCTGCTCGAGAAGCCGACCGAGTGGTTCGACTTCCTCGTCGCCGGTGTCGATCGCACAGATCCGCAGACCTTCTCCGATTCGATCGACGAGGTCCTGTCGGTGCTGGCCGTCCTGCCGAATCCGGTCGAACGTGAGGCGCGCATGGCGCGACTCGCCGAGCGCACCGGTGTCTCGGCGAGCAGTGTCGCGGCGCGCTTCGCCGCTCTCGCGCCGGGCCAGCGCGCCGCCGAAGGCCGAGGTGCGGCGCAGAACGAGCGTCAGACCCCGCGCGGTCCGCGCTCCGCTCCCGCCACGCCCACCGCGGCTCCGACCTCGGCGACGCCCGCGGCCGGGGCACACGTCACGCGTTCCGAGGCGTCTCCGCGGAACATCGAACGGCAGCCGGATCGTCGAGATCTCGAAGCCTGGGCCGATCTGCTCGGGGCGGCGCTCGTCGACAACGGACTGATCGCGTTGTTCAAAACGCGCTTCGACTCCGCCCTGGAAGGGCGCGGGCCGCGCCACATGGGACTGATGGTGCTGCTCGAAACTCTGTACGAGCTGTACGAGGAAGACGAGTCCGTCGAACTCGGGCACGCTGCTGCGAGCGGTGCTGCATCGAGCAGTGGCATGCCGTTGCGCGTCGACGCCTCACGCGTCGCGACCGTCCTCGGCCTGCGCCGCGCCGACGCCGGCGACGACGCGACGCTCGCGGAAGCGCTCGATGCGGCGCGCCGCATCGCCTTCCAGCTCGAAGGTCGTGCACAGAAGGCCGACGACGTCCGCGCACTCGCCACGGGAGCGCAACGCCGACTCACGGATCTCGAACGCGAACGTAGCAACGCCGAAACCCTTGAAGCCGCCGCGCGCGGCGACGACCCCGAACTCGCCCGTCTCGAAGCCGCCAACCGGGTGTTCCGCCCGACGGCGCGAGGGGGCTCAACGCTTTGAAGAACGTACCCACGAACAAGCGCACTTCCGCTCCGGCGCCTCGCGCTGCCGGTGCATCCACTCCGGCGCCTCGCGGTTCCCAAGGACCCGTCGGCGACAACGTCACCGGCTCCACGAAGGCTGCCAAGCCTCCCCAGAAGAACAATCTGGCCGTCGATCGGATCGAGGACATCGGCAAGCTCCTCGTCGAAGAGGGCAATCGCCGCGGATTCCTCACCTACCAGGAGATCAACAAACTCCTGGACGACCAGTTCATCCCGCCCGACCGGATGGACCAGCTCTTCATGATCCTCGAGGATCAGGGGATCGAGGTCGTCGACGAGGCGGACGCCGAGCGTCCGTCCCTCGCGGTCGTCGACGACGAGGACGATCCGAAGGGCAATCGGAACTTCGGCGACGACGTCGAAGCGCCGGTCGAGCGCGTCGTCTCGCCGGAGAAGATCGACGACCCGGTGCGCATGTACCTGACGCAGATGGGCGAGATCCCGCTGCTCACGCGCGAACAGGAGATCTACCTCGCGAAGACCATCGAGATCACGCGCAAGCGCTTCCGCAAGAAGTGCATGGGCTCGGGTCTGTGCATGGACGAGTCGCTCCTCATTCTCGAAGCGGTGCAGCGCGGTGAACTCGCGTTCGACCGCACGTTGAAGGTCAACCCGAATCCCAAGCCGGACGACGATCCCAAGATCGTCGAGACGCTGGGCAAGAACTTCCTCGCCCTGCGTCTGCCCGTCAACCTCGAGACCATCCGCAAGCTGATGGTCCGCATGCGCGAGGCGTACGGACCGCTCGTCGATCCGAAGCTGACCGAGGAGGAGCGTTCGCTGCACCTCGCGAACTCGCAGAACGTGCGCCGCAAGCTCGTCATCCTGATCGAGGAGTGCCACCTCCAGATCAAGAAGGTGCGCCCGTTCGTCGAGTTGATGGAGGAGCACTACCGCGAGATGCGCGCCGTCGAGCGCAAGCTCGCAGCGATGCGCGCTGCCGGGCGCAGTGCCGAGCAGATGTCGGAGCTCACGCAGCAGCTCGGTGCACTCGAACTCGCGGCACTCGAGCCGGCCGATCGCCTCAAGCGGCGCATCGACCAGGTCAAGATGCACTACGAGGAGTACGAGGAGGCGAAGCGCCAACTCAGCTCGGGCAACCTGCGTCTCGTCGTGTCGATCGCCAAGAAGTACCGCAACCGCGGACTCTCGTTCCTCGACCTCATCCAGGAAGGCAACACCGGCCTGATGAAGGCGGTCGAGAAGTACGAGTACCGCCGCGGCTACAAGTTCTCGACCTACGCGACGTGGTGGATCCGTCAGGCCATCACGCGCTCGATCGCCGACCAGGCGCGGACCATCCGCATCCCGGTCCACATGATCGAGACGATGAGCAAGCTGCGGAACATCACGAAGAAGCTCATCCAGCAGAAGGGCCGCCAGCCCTCCGTGGAGGAGATCGCCGAAGCCGCCGAGATCACGGTGGACGAAGCGAAGCGCGTGATGAAGATCAGCAAGCACCCGATCTCGCTCGACCGACCGATCGGCGACAGCGACGACAGCTACTTCGGTGACTTCATCGAGGACGAGTCGGCCGAGAGCCCGGTCACGGCCGCCGGTCACGAGATGCTGAAGGAGCGCATCAACGAGGTGCTCGGCACGCTCACGTTCCGCGAGCGCGAGATCATCAAACTGCGCTACGGCATCGGCGACGGCTACACCTACACGCTCGAAGAGGTGGGCCGCATCTTCCGCGTCACGCGCGAGCGCGTGCGGCAGATCGAGGCCAAGGCCGTGCGCAAGCTCCGCCACCCGGTGCGTGCGCGCCAACTGGCGAGTTTCCTCGACGGCATCGTCTACGACGAGGCCGAGGGGCTCGAGGGCGCGCTCGAATGACGCGCCGACGGTGACTTTGGCCGGGCGGTGACTTTGGCCGGGCGGTGACTGCCCGACACGGATCGGAGCGGCCGAAGCAGCGGAGGGACGAGGGGGCAGCGCCTCCTCGTCCCTCTGCTCGTTCGCTGGGTTCCATTTCGCTCCCGGATCGAACGAGCGACGGACGCCGATAGGGGAGTCGCCGGAGTCGCGCTACACTCCGCGGCTCGACCGATGACTCCGAATTCTTCGAACACGTCCCCGGCACCGGCCCCCTCCATGCGTGACGTTCTGCGTGTGCTCGTCGACCTGCAAGAGATCGACGAGGACCTCTTCCGACTGCGCCGCGAACTCGCCCGACTGCCCGACGAGCGCAACAAGCGCCGCGCCGAGATCGACGCGCGCATCCAGAAGGCGCGCGAGCTGCAGGGCGAGATCCTGAAGCTGCAGATGAGCGAGAAGGAGACGGACGACGCCGCGCGCGCCAGCCGTCAGCGCATCATGAAACTCGAGTCGGAATCGTCGCGCTGCACGGATCAGGCGTTGCTCGCCGCCTACAGCCACGAAGTCCGCACGCTGCGCCGCGAGATCTCCGACGGCGACGAAGAGGGCCTGAAGGTGGTCGAGAAGCGCGAAGCGCGCGAGAACGAACGCAAGGAGATCCTCGCGAGCGTCGCAGCGGACGAAGCCGACTACGCCGCGTACACGATCAACGTCGACGCGGAGATCGCCGCTGCGTCGAAGAAGGAGCAGGCGCTCTCGAAGGATCGCGAGAAGCGCGTCGGCAACTCCGTGCCGCGCGACGTGCGCGACACCTACGAGAAGCTGATCGAGGCGCGCGACGGCATGGCTCTCGCGGCGCTCGAAGACCGCACCTGCCAAGGCTGCTACATCCAGGTTCCGACCAACGTCTACGTGCGCCTCGCACGCAGCCGCGATCTCGTGCAGTGCCCGAACTGCCAGCGCATCCTGTACATGCGCGATTGAGCGAGCGCGCACACGCGCGTCACGCCCACGCGAATCGGACCCGTCGAGCCGTGTCGGTGACCTTCGAAGGTCGCTGACACGGCTCGACGGCGTTTGCCCGGCCGCGTCGCCCGGCCGCGTTCGCCTGGCCGCGTCGCCCGGCGCGAAACCCCGTGCCGTGTTCGTGCCGACGGACGGCTACGTCGCGCTGCGACGGGCGCCCTGCCGTGTGCCGCGGCGCTCGAGTTCCGCGCGCAGACGTTCGCGGATCTCGCTCTTGTGCACCTTCCAGAGCGGTGCGACCTGTTCGGTCGGCGGCGCGTCGCCGGTCAGGCGGTGCAGCACCTGATCCGGCGCCAGGCGCTCGACGAAGTCGGCCAGCCAGTCGACGTACGTCGTGGGATCGAGCAGCGGCACGCGGCCGTCCTTCCACCAGCGCTCGAGGATCGTGCGGCGCAGCACCATGAGGTGGTGCACTTTCACGCCCTCGCAGCCCGAGGCGGCGAGCACCGCAGCCGTGCGGCGTGCGCCTTCGCGACCGTCACCCGGCAGTCCGAGGATCGCGTGCCCGACGACCAGCAGTCCCGCGGAGCGCGCGCGTCGCACCGCGTCCTCGAACTCGGCGATCGTGTGGTGGCGGCCGATGGCGGTGAGGCGTTCGTCGTCGGCGCATTCGAGCCCGAGTTCGAGCCAGACCGGCACCGTTCGCGCGAGCCGCTCGAGGCGCGCGAGTGCCCAGTCGGGCAGTGTGTCGGGCCGCGTGGCGAGTGCGACGACGTCGATCGGCCTCGTGAGGCGCGGTTCGATGCTGGCGAGCACCTCGTCGAGCCGCTCCGGCGCCACGTAGGTGTTCGAGTAGCTCTGGAAGTACGCGATCACGCCGAAGTCGGACGGGTCGCGGCGCGCGACGCGCGTGATGCCCGCCTCGAGCTGCGCCGCGATCGAAGCGCCGCTCGCGAGTGCGCCCGTGCCGCTGCCCTCGACGTCGCAGTACACACATCCGCCGAAGCCCTTCGTCCCGTCGCGATTCGGGCAGGTCGAGCCGGCATCGAGTGCGACGCGGTGCAGCGGCCGACCGTACGTGCGCTCGAGCCACGGCCGCAGCGGCGCGAAACGCCAGTCGGGGCGGAGGTCGGCGCGCAGGTCGTCAGTCCGGGGCGCGCGTCGTTCGTCGTTGCTCGAACTCACGCGCGAGAGTCTAGGTCGTGCGCGGACCCGCTACCCTCTCGCGCCATGGAGATCCAGCCGGTCGTCATCGGCACCGCGGGCCACATCGACCACGGCAAGAGCACGCTCGTGCGCACGCTCACGGGCATCGATCCCGATCGCCTGCCCGAAGAGAAGGCGCGCGGCCTCACGATCGACCTCGGCTTCGCGAACATCGCGCTGCCCGACGGGCGCCGCGTCGGCATCGTCGACGTGCCCGGACACGAGCGTTTCGTGCGCAACATGGTCGCGGGCGCGACCGGCATCGACCTCGTGGTGCTGGTCGTCGCGGCGGACGACGGTGTCATGCCGCAGACGCGCGAGCACCTCGCGATCATGCAGATGCTCGGCATCGAGCGCGGCCTCGTCGCGCTCACGAAGATCGACGCGGTCGACCGCGAGTTGGTCGACCTCGCGCGCGCCGACCTCGAGAGCTTCCTCGCGGGCACGTTCCTCGAGAACGCGCCGATCTTCCCGCTGTCGAGCCACACGCTCGAAGGCTTCGACGCGTTCAAAGCGAAGCTGTTCGAGCTCGCCATGCAGTGCGAGCCGCGCCGCGCGGACGGTGTCTTCCGCATGCCGGTGCAGCGCGTCTTCAGCAAGCCCGGCTTCGGCACGGTCTGCACCGGCATTCCGGTCAGCGGCTCGGCGGCCGTCGGCGACGTGCTCGAAGTGCTGCCCGCGAAGAAGCGCGGCAAGGTGCGTTCGGTACAGGCCTACGGCGAACAACACGGCCACGCGCGCGCCGGCCACTCGAGCGCCCTCGTGCTCGTCGACGTCACACGCGAAGACGTCGTGCGCGGCGACGTGGTCGCGACGCCCGGCTACTTCGAAGCGGTGCGCATGGTCGCGGCGCGGCTCACGGTGCTCGCCACGCTCGATCGACCCGTGAAGGACCGCACGCGCGTGCGCATGCACACAGGCACCGCGGATCCGAGCGGCGACCTCGTGTTGCTCGAAGGCACCGAGCTGTTGCCCGGCGCTTCCGGCCTGTGCCAGATCCGTCTCGACGCACCGGTGGTGGTGGGCCCGGGCGATCGCTTCGTGTTGCGACTCCTGTCGCCGGAGACGACGCTCGGCGGCGGAGTGTTGCTCGAAGAGAGCCGCCACCGACTGAAGCGCAACAAGGCCTTCGTGCTCGACGAACTCGCGCTCACCGAGTCGAGCCTCGACAGCCCGCGTGAGTTGCTCGCCACGTTCTTGCTGCGGCGCCACCTCGAACCCGCCGACGCGAACGCAGCCGCAGCCGCGATCAAACGCGATCCGGCGACGACACAGACGTTGCTCGACGAACTCGTGACCGCGAAGGAGGCCGTGCGCACGACGAAAGGCGCGACGTATCTGCACACGAAGAACGTCGACGACGGACTCCTGCGACTCGAAGCCGCCGTCGCGGCCTGGTTCGGTGCCAATCCGGCGCGCCTCAAGGCACCACTGCTCGAAGTGCGCCGCGCAGCGGAACTCGAAGCCGACGTGTTCGCGTTCCTGCTCGACATCGCCGCGCGCGCCGGCACCTATGTCATGACGGGCGGCGGCGAACTCGCACGACCGTCGGCCGCGAAGAAGAGCGACCCGGCCAGCGATGCGGCACACGCACTACTTGCCGCGGCCGGTCTGATGCCGCCGCCGCCGGCCGAGTTGGGCCTGAAACTCGGCGGCGAGAAGAACGCACGCAACCTCCTGGCGCGCCTGTGCGACGAGGGCCGAGCCGTGCGTGTCTCGCCCGAGATGTACTTCGCGGCCGAACACTTCGAGCGCGCCAAGGCGGCCGTGATCGAGAACTGCAAAGCGCACGGCCACGTCGAGCTGCCCGCGCTGCGCGAACGCATCGACACGACACGCAAGTGGCTCATCCCGCTGCTCGAACACCTCGACGCGGTGGGGGTGACGATGCGCCAGGGCGCCCACCGGGTGCTGCGCGGCCGCTGAAAAGGGGAGAGCGGCCCGACTTTCGCGCGTTCCGCTGTGGTCGCGGCCGATGCGCGGTCGATCAGAGCCCTTCGAGAGGCCTGCGGCTCACAACCGCCGCGGTCCTTCGAACTCCCGATGGCCACCAACGACGCGAATCACAACCGCCGCCGCCAAGGCGAGCCGGACCACGACCGAGAGACGACGGCGGGCTTCGACGGGCACGAAACCGACGTGCACGCCCTCGAGGACGAGGTGCTCGTTCTCGATCTCGACGAGAACGGCGACGGCACGGTGAGCGGCGGTGTGCGCGGCACGTACGGCGGTCCGCCGGTCGACGACCACGACGAGTTCAGCGAACTCGGCGCGCGTTGGGACGGTGAGGAACTCGAACAGCCGCGCGCGCCCATCGGACGACGCGCGTGGATCGCCGGGGCCGCCGGAGCCGGTGCTCTCGTCGTGGTGTTCGCACTCGGTGGTGGTGACGAAGCGAGCGAGAACGGCGGCGACGACGTTGCCCGCCGACCCGCTCCGGCGCGCACCGAGCGCGTCGCGAACGCCGAACCCGTTGTCGTCGTCGACGAGTCGGAGGCAACGGACTCGGCCGTCTCGAACGACGCGGGCGCGTCGGACGACGCGGGCAGCTCGAACGGAACGACGGCCTCGAACGAGCCCGCGAACGAAGAGCTCGCGTACGAATCCGAGTTCGGCCCGGACGGCGCGGCGAACGAGACGTCGGCGCGCGATTCACGCGCGGCGTTCCCGCGCGAACGCCGCGAAGGCACCGTCTCGATCGAAGACCAAGTCGTGCTGCCGCCGCCGCTCGCGAACCTGCAGATGGTGCGCGCGAACGCGTTGTACGACGTGTGGACGGCCGAGGAGCCGCCCGTCGCCGGCGTCGCTCACGCGAGTTACGTGCAGACGCCCTTCGTCGGCGACGTGCGTGTGCACACGAACGTCAACGAGCACTTCGACGGCGAACTCATCGGTCTGGGTGCGGGGCGCCTCGTGCTCGGAACGGAGAAGGGCAGCCTCACGCTGTTCGCGCCGCAGGTGCGCGGGCTCGAGCGCATCGTCGAAGCCGGTGAAGGCAACGGCGCACTCGTCGCCGGCACCACCGGCCGGCACGTGCGTGTGCGCGCGCCGGGCGGCTGGCTGCGCGGCGAGGTCGTCCGCGAACAGGGCGACTCGATCACGCTGCTGCTCGACTCGGGCGGTCGCATCACCGTCGAGCGCCGCGACCTGCTCTCCGCCGAGAGCGAGTCGACGATCCGGCTGGCCGAATCGCTCGCGAGCCGCTGATCGGGCGACCGGTCGAGCCGCGACGCGGGAGATTTCTTCGACGAATCGCGCACGGAGGGAGCAAGAGCTGCGGCTCGCCCTTGACCGTCATCGCGACGGTGCTACCCTTCTTCGGACTGTCGGGGCGTGGCTCAGCTTGGCTAGAGCGCTGCGTTCGGGACGCAGAGGTCGGAGGTTCGAATCCTCTCGCCCCGACCACTCGAGTGACTCGCATGGCGCCGTCCGGGCGCGCGGCGCGACTCAGCGGCGCTGCGCCATCCGCACGAAGCTCGCGTGCGCCTTTCCAGGACGCGCTCCGCATCGGGCACAGCCCTTGGGTGCGAGCGCGCGAGCGCCGCTGACCCGGCCGCGGGACGAACGCGCCGCAACCGAACTCCCGTCGCTGCAAGCGGCGGGCGATGACTCCAGACTGACGTGAAGTGAGCGGCTGTCACGCGCTCGCACGGTGCCGCCGGCACTGCGCGGCCTGGCAACCGACGAGCCCCAGCAGCCCACGGCGCCGACGCATCGGCGCGCGACGACGGGCTGCCCGCGCGTGCCCTCGGGCCCGACGCATGCGTGCTGCATGCCTTGGAAGCCGAGTCGGACGCGCCGGTTCGACCGACGCGACGCCCCGAGCGGGCGACTCGCGCCACGCTCGAACCACCGCGCGACCGCGCTGCCCGAAGCCTGTGCCCACAGCCAGTGCTCGGAGCCGGCGGCCGCGTGAGCGGACCCCGTGGCGACGCACCCAGCGTGCGGCGCTCCGAATCCGTGGCGGCGCGCAGCATGCGCGCCGGCCGACTGACGACGCGACGCACATCCCGTGCGACGTGCTGGCGACGCCCTCCCGGGTGCGCCCAGCTCCCACGAACCCGTCCGACAGACGCGTGGAATCCGAACGTTCGAATGCTCGCCCTGGTGCCGTTGCGCCCACGGGCAACAACACGCCTGGGGAGCGCCGCGACTGGCGCAAACAGGAACGCAAGCGCGGCCAAGGTCGGCGCGGCGGTCGGCGCAGGCGCCGCAGCGGTGAAGGCACCGAAGGCGGTGAGCCCGAGCCCGCCGAAGGCGCGGAACCCGCAGCCGCAGCGGATGCAGGCGCCGCTGTTGCCCCGGAGGGGGCGGTCGCGCCCAAACGCCGATCGCGCGCCGGGCGCGTGCGCGGCGCAGCCAAGGAGGACGCTGGTCCGCCGGTGGCCGAGACTCCGACGAGTGAAGCGCACAGCGCCGGCCCCGCGGATGGCCCGAGCGACGCCGCCGACAGCCGCCCGGACCGTGAGAACGACGACGGCCGAGTCCGCCGTCGGCGCCGCACCCGACGTCCGGTGGGTGAGGCGCAAACCGGCGAGCCGCACGCGGCCGACGCATCCGGCGCAGGCTCCCAGCCGCCCGCGAACGAAGGTGGCGGCCGCGACGAGCGCGACGGCTTCGAGGGTGTCTACGCCGACGGCTACGACGAGGACATCGAGTACGCCAGCACGCGCGATCCGCGCGGACCGAGCGCTGGCAGCGCTGCGCCGCAGGCACCGCGCACCGCTGGCACGCCGGCCAACGACGACCAGGGCGACGAGTTCCGCGGACGAGGTCGGCGGCGGCGACGCCGCGGACGGCGCGGCCGCGACGAACGTTTCGAAGGCGCCCAGGCGCGCACGGGCGCGCCGGCCGGAACTCCGCAGCGTCCGCATGGGCCGGTCGAAGGAGCGCCGAACGAGCGCGGCAGCCGCGAACAGGGCCGCGAACAGGGTCGCGAGCACGGCGGCGGACACACACCGGGACAAGGCTCAGGACAGGGTGCCGTCCGCGAGCACGCGCGCGCTCAGGACAAAGGCGGCATCACGTCGGGTGTGCTCATCACCGACAAGGGCGGACACGGCAAGTTGCGCTCGGCCGAACGCGGCTGGCACGGCGACCGCAAGGGCGACGTGCACGTCAGTCCGAAGTGGATCCAGAAGTACCAGCTGCGCGAGGGCATGCTCATCGAGTGCCGCTTCGGTCGCGGCATGGGCAAGCACCAGTGGGACATCACGGAGCTGATCGCGATCGACGGCGAACCCGCTGCGCACGCGCGCAAGGTCGTCGACTTCCGCAAGCTCACGTCGATCGACCCCGACTTCCATTACGAGGTCGGTGACTTCACGAAGGACACGAGCCTGCGTGTCGTCGACCTGATCTGTCCGATCGGGCGCGGCCAACGCGGACTCATCGTGGCGCCGCCGCGGTCGGGCAAGACGGTGCTCATGAAGAAGTTCGCGAAAGCGATCGAAGAGCACTATCCGGACGTGCACCTGATGGTGCTGCTCGTCGACGAGCGCCCCGAAGAGGCCACCGACTGGCAGCGTTCGACGAACGGCGAGGTCTTCGTCAGCACGAACGACGAGATGCCGAAGACGCACGTCGAGGTGGCCGAGGTCGTGTGGAAACGCGCGACGCGGCTCGTCGAGCTGGGCAAGGACGTGATCGTGTTGCTCGACTCGATCACACGTCTCGCTCGCGCCTACAACCACGTCGCCGGGAACTCGGGCAAGACCATGTCCGGCGGTCTCGACACGCGTGCGATGGAGCGCCCGAAGCAGTTCTTCGGCTCGGCGCGCAACACCGAAACGGCCGGCAGTCTGACCATCATCGGCACGTGTCTCATCGAGACCGGCAGCAAGATGGACCAGGTCATCTTCGAGGAGTTCAAAGGCACCGGGAACATGGAGCTCGTGCTCTCGCGCAAGCTCGCCGACCGGCGCATCTTCCCGGCCATCGACGTCGAACGCTCCGGCACGCGCAAGGAGGAGAAACTCCTCTCCGCTCAACGCCTGCGGCGCGTGAACACGATGCGGCGCGTCCTCAGTCGCATGCACTTCGTCGAAGCGATGGAGCTGCTCATCACCCGCCTCGACGACGTCGAGCGCAACGACGATTTCCTGAAGCGTTTCGACATCGACCCCGAAGCGTGACAGCTCTCGAACTCGCCCGCGTGCGTCCGCACACGATCCGCACAGCGACGTGATCCGCGCGCACCACCTCTCGAAGTCGTACGGCGCCTTCCGCGCCGTGCACGACGTGAGCTTCACCGTCGAACGCGGTGAGGTGGTCGGTTTCCTCGGGCCCAACGGCGCGGGGAAGTCGACGACCATGCGCATCCTCACGGGTGTGTCGACCCACGACACGGGACACGTCGAGGTGGCTGGCTGTGAGTTGCCGCGCGACTCGCTCGCGGCGCGGCGGCGCATCGGCTACCTGCCCGAGAGCACACCGCTCCTGCGTGCGATGCGCGTCGATCGTTACCTCGACTTCGTGGCGAGTGCGAAGGGCCTCGCGCGCCGCGAGCGGCATGCGGCCGTCGCTCGCGCCGCGGAAGCCAGCGACCTGCACGGCTACCTGGGCCGGCGCATCGAGGAACTGAGCAAGGGCTATCGCCAGCGCGTCGGCCTCGCGCAGGCGTTGATCGGCGATCCGGACGTGCTCGTGCTCGACGAACCGACCAGCGGTCTCGATCCGAACGAAGTCGTGCGCATCCGCGAACTCGTGCGCGCGCTCGCGCAGCGCGCGACGGTGCTCCTGTCGACGCACGTGCTGAGCGAGGTCGAGGAACTCTGCCCGCGTGTGTTGATCCTCTCGGGCGGACGCCTCGTCGCGGACGGCGCTCCGCTCGCGCTCGCGAACGCGCAGGACCGCACGTTGCTCGTGCGCTTCGCAGGACCGCTCGGTGCACACGCGGCCGCGCTCGAACGCATCAGCGGCGTGCGTCACTCCGTCGGCGTTCCGAGTGCGAGCGGCGAGGCACGCCGACTCGCCACCGACGATCCCGACGCGGTCGCTCCGCGAGTGGTCGCCTTCGCGCGTGAGCACGGCCTCGAACTCGTCGAACTGCGCCACGAGGCACCGACGCTCGAGCAGGTTTTCGCGCGCCGCACCGCCGCGCGCGACGAGCGTTTCGACGCGCCGGCCAGCGCCGCAGCGAACACTTCCGCGCCGTCCGCGTCGAGCGAGGCCCCGCGATGAACGCCGTCCTCGCCGTCATGCGCCGCGAGTTCGCCGCGGCGATCGACGCGCCCAGCGCGTGGGTCGCAGCCGCGTCGTTCGCGCTCGTGCTGCAGTCGTTGTTCTTCTTCGCGGGCTACCCGATCGGCGATCTGCGTTTCCCCGGTCTGTGGGCCGGCGGCGTCGCGAGTCTCGACGTCCTGTTCGCTTGGATCCCGCCGCTGTTCGCCGTGCTCGCGCCCGCGTTCACGATGGGCGTGTGGGCGGAGGAGCGCCGCTCCGGCACCGAAGAACTCCTCCTCGCGTGGCCGATCACGACCTGGCAGGTCGTGCTGGGCAAGTTCGCGAGCGCGTGGTCGCTGCTCATGCTGACGACCGTCATCGCTGCGCTGCCCGTCGTCGTCGTCACGGCGCGCCTGGGGCCGCTCGACCTCGGTGTCGTCGCGAGCGCCGCCGTCGGTGTCGCGCTGCTCGGCGCCGCGAACGTCGCGATCGGACTGGTCGTCTCCGCTGCGACGCGCGAACAACTCGTCGCGTTCCTCGTCGCAGCGCTCGTGCTCGCCGCGCTGTGGAGCGTGACGCTCTTCCTGCGCGTCGCGCCGCCGTGGGCCGCGGAGTGGCTCAGCTTGCTGAGTCCGCAATCGCGCTTCCAGGAGAGCGCCGCGCGCGGCGTGCTCGGGCTTGCGGACGTCGTGCACCACGTCGCGCTCACGGCGCTGGCGTTGCTCGCGAACCAACGACTGGTGGAGGCGCGCCGCCGTGGTTGACCATCGTCCGCCCACGCGCCGCGCGGCGCATCTGTCGATCGTGCTCGCGGCCGCGCTCTTCGTCGCGCTCGCGCACCTGGTGTCGCGGCACTTCGACGTGCGCGTCGACCTGTCGCAGGATCGCTTGAGCGGCTGGAGCCCGGCCGCGCTGCGCGTCATCGAGCGCCTCGACGACACCCTCGCGATCGAACTCTTCGTCACCGCGCGTCCGCAGCTCGCCGCCGCGCAGTTGCACCGCCGACGACTGATGGATCGCTTCGACGAACTCGCTGCAGAGAGCCGCGGGCGTGTCGAGATCGTGGTCAGCGATCCGTCGGAGTCGTACGCGGATCGCCTGCGCGCCGAACGGCTCGGCATCACACCGATCGAACTCGAGGACTTCTCGGGCACGAGCCTCGTGCGCCAAGACGTGTGGTTCGCCGCCGTTCTGCGCCACCGCGGGCGCGAGCAGGTGCTCGGCTTCCTGCATCCGCTCACGCTCGAATACGACGTCGCGAGCGCGGCCGCGCGGCTCGCGTCGGCGCGGCGCACACGACTCGGATGGCTCGTCGGCGAAGTGCCCGGCGACGTACCCGGCGCGGACGGCGCGACGACCACGCCCGACGCCGGCTTCACCGTGCTGCGGCGCCACCTCGAGCGCCGCTTCCAAGTGGTCGACGTGTACGGCCTCGACTCGGGCGTCACGCTGCCCGCGGATCTCGACGCGCTCGTGTGTCTCGCGCCGCGCGAACTCGGCCCGCGCGCGGTGTTCGAGATCGAGGACTTCGTGCACGGCGGCGGAGCGCTGGTCGTGCTCGCCGATCGCTCGCGCGCGTCGCAAGCGGCGCGCCGCATCGACACGTACGCAACGGGCCTCGAGGCGCTGTTCGAAGCCTGGGGCGCACCGCACACCGACGCCGCCGTGTGGGATCGCGTGCGGCCGACCAAGATCCAGATCACCTCGGCCGCCGAGGGCGGAGCGGCGCGCACGTCGTCCGTCGACTTCCCGTTCTGGCCGACGATTCTCTCCGACGGCCTGTCCGAGACGTCGCCCGTCACGGCGCGCATGCGCATGGTGGCGTTGCGTTGGGCGCATCCGTTCCTGTCGGCCGAGCCCGTCGAAGGGCTTGCGCGCACGAGCCTCGTGCGCACGTCCGACGCCGCGTTCGCGACCGTGCTCGAGCCGCTCATCCGCGTCGACGGCGCGTCGATCGACGGCACGACCAAGGAGCTCATCGCTGCCGGACGACCGGCGGTGTTCGATCTCGCGCTGGCGCTCGAAGGCACGTTCCCGACGCTCTTCGGCGACAACTCGCCGCCTGCCATCGATCACACGAGCGGCGCGGGCGTCGCCGGCACGGAACGCACACGCACGAGCGGCGCCGCGCGCGCCGCGCGCGTGGTGCTGGTGGGCGACAGCGACTTCGCGCGCGACGAGGTCATCGCCGCGCCGGACGGCGGCCTCGCACCGATCGGGCGCGCCGCGGCTCTCCTGCTCGAGAACTGCATCGACTGGGTCGCGCTCGACGACGAACTCGCCGTCCTGCGCATGCGCGCGCCGAAGGACCGTCGCCTCGTCGACTTCGACGCGCGCGCGGCGCTCGCCGAAGGTGTCGAACAAGCCGAAGGCCTGTCGGGCCGCACGGCGGCGGCGGAGCGCGCGAAAGCTAGCGCCGCCGGCACGCGCCGTCTGTGGACGTTCGCGAGCCTCGCCGGTTCGTTGTTGCTCGTCGGCGTCCTCGTGGCGGTGGCGATCGCGCGCCGTCGACGGGCGCCGCTCGTCGTCCTCGAACGCGGAGGCCGCGCGTGATGGACCGCACGAACATCGTTCTCGCCGCGGCGCTCGTGGTCGTCGTCGCGCTCGGGTTCGCGCTCGCGCCGCGCGATCAGTCGCGGCGCGCCTCGGGACCCGTGTTCGCGCCGTTCGCGACCGAACTCGCGGCGCAGGTCGTGATCGAGAAGGGCGCTGAGCGGCTCGTGCTCGAACGCACGTCGGGCAGCGCGTGGGCACTTTCACAACCGGCCGGTTTCCCGCTCGCACCCAGCCGCGTCGAGCGCGTGCTGCTCGAGCCGTTGCTCGCGCTGCAGCGCGCCGACCGCGCCGCGTCGGACGGCGAGGGCTTCGGTTTCGAGGAGGGCGCGCGCGTGCGCGTGCTCGACGCGGCGGGCAACACCCTGTCTTCGTTCGATCAGGCGCGCGGACCGCAGGCCGTCGGCGCCGGTTCGTTCGTGCGCGTCGGCGGCGCCGGTGACGTCTTTCGCGCGGCGGCGCTGCCGCTGTTCGACACGAGCCCGAACGCGTGGTGGGACGGTCGCCTCGTGCACGCCGATCCGAGCACCGTGACGGGCCTCGTGCTCGAATTCCCGCTCGACCCGAACGCTCCGACCGTGGAGCGTCGCCGCATCGTCTTCCAGCGCAACAACGCGGGCGGTTGGAACGTCGACGGTGTCACGTCGCCCGCCGTCGTCTCGATCGATCGCGCGGTGCAGGAACTCGCGCGCCTGCGGCTCGCTGCGATCGTCGGTGAAGGCGTGTTGCCCGAACACGCCCTCGACCCGGGCCTCCTCGTCTTCGAACTCACGAGTCGCGTGCGCGGCGAGGAACCGCACGTCACGCGTGTGGTCTTCGGCGCCGCCGATGCGAGCGGGCGCATCCCGACCCTGTCGAACGTGCACGCTCGTGCCTTCGTCGTGCTCGTCGATCCGGTCGCGGCGAGTGCGATCGTCGAGCCGCTCGGTCCGTTCCTCGGGCGCTGATCGTCTGCCCGCACCCTGACGCCGCGGCCGCGCGCTACCTTCGCCGCATGACCTTCGCGATCGTCGCTGTCCTGCTGTGTTGTGCCGCGAGCACACCGCAAGAGTTCGAACAACGTGTGTTGGTCGTCGGCGCGGCGGATTCAGAGCGCGCGGGCGAGTACGCCGACTTCCTCGACGACCACTTCGCCGCCGTCGAGCGCATCGACGCGGCGGCGTTCACTGCGACGAGCGCGCACGCCTTCGACGTCGTCGTCGTCGAGAGCGGCGGACCGCTCGCCCTGCCGCGCGATTGGAACCGCGCCTGTGTGACCATCGGACTCGACGCGCTGTGCACCATCGATGGGCTGGCATCGAAGCTGACGTACGGAGGACAAGCCGCGACGGCGTTCGCCGTGCGCGAAGGCCTCGAACCCGAGAGCCTTCGATCCGCACACGTCGAGGCCTCGACAGTCCTCGAGCCTGCGCCCTCCCCAGTCCGTTGGTGCTGGGTCGCCAACGAACCCATCGCGAGTCACTATGCGGCCATCGACACTGCGGGCTTCCTGGACTCGCCCGACTGCGAGATCCTCGTTTCGGCGCTGTCGGCTGAAGGGCGTCCCGTGGGTCTCGTGGCACGCCATGCTCACATCGTCCATTGGGGCGACGAGCGTTTGCCATCGACCTTGAGCGGGCCCGGACGTCGCGCACTGGTCGAGACCATTGCCTTCGCGGCGCGACACGACCGTCAGCCGCGTCTCGTCCGGCGCGTCGCCGTCTCGCGCGATGCCTTCGACACGCGACTCGCGCGCGTCGGCGACGCGGGCTTGTCGGAAGCGGACACGGCGTTCTTCGGCAAGCCACTGGTCGACCTGCTCGGCTCCGACGTCGCGGCCTACCGCGCCTGGATCGAAGCGCACCGACCGCACGTGCTGTGGAGCCGCGAGCGCGGCTTCGAGATCGACGTCGACGCGCAGACACTCGGCATCGACAACCGCTCGGTCGACGCGCTGTTCACGTGCGCCGACGAACTCGCCGGCGACGACGCCGAACGCGCCGCTCGCGCGCTGAGCTTCCTGCGCCGCGCGACGGGGCAGGACTTCGCCACGAGCGATGAGTGGCTCGCCTGGCTCGAACCGCGCGAAGAGCGCCTCTTCCACAGCGACGTCGGCGGCTACCGCTTCTTCGAGGTGCCGCATCCGCCGGGCCCGATCGAACCGCCCGATCCGGGCGCGCAGAAGGTCGCGTTCACGGCCAACCTCGTCGAGGACGAGGAAGGCCTCGCGATCGTGGTGCGCGTGCGGCTCGCGGAGGGCTGGCACCTCTACGACCGCGTCGCGCCCAGCAGTGCCTACCGGCCGACGACGTTGCGCGCAGAGTTGCCGGCGACGCTCACGAGCGACGCTCCGTGGCAGCGCCCGCCCGCCAAGCCCTCCACGAGCGAACGCGGCACGACGCTGATCGAGGGCAGCGTGCAGTTCCGCCTGCCGGTGGCCCTGGTCGGAGAACTCGCTGCTGCTGATCTCGGCTCGATCGCGATCGCCTATCAGGTGTGTGACGCGCGCCTGTGTCTCGCGCCGAAGGAAGTGCACGTCGAGGTCGTGGATCGCCGCTGAGCGGCATCGAGTAGCCTCAGCTCCCGATGCGTCGATTCGCGCCGCTCCTCGCTCTGTTCGTCCTCGCGGCGGCGCTGCGCCTGTTCGGGATCGGCCACGGCTTCCCGCGCACCGAATACGTCCCCGACACGCACGTCGTGCGCGGCGCGCTCGGCATGGCGGCGGACAAGAACCCGTTCCCGCCGGTCGGCCGCTGGTCGACGTATCCGAACCTGGTGCCGTACGTGTTGCTGCCGGTGTACGCAACGCAGTACGCCGTCGGCCGTGTGAGCGGCGCGTGGAGCGGTGCGGGCGAGTACGGCCAGAAGTTGCAACTCGAGCCGGCGCGCGCACACGGCCCGGCGCGTGTGACGATCGCGCTGATCGGCGCGGGGCTCGTGATCGCGGCGTACGCGGCGGTGCGGGCCGCGGGTCGCGGCGGCGCGGCGGGCGCGCGCGACGACGTCGACTCGCAGCGACACGAGGGCGCGCGGAGCGCCGACGGTCGCACCCGCGCGCTGCTCGCCGCGTACCTCGCGGCCACGTGCCTGTTGTCGGTGCACTTCTCGATGCAGGAGCGACCGTGGGCCGTCGTCGCGACGCTCGGGTTGCTCGCGTGTTGGCCGGCAGCGCTCTACACGACGAGCGGGCGCCTCGTGCACCTCGTGTGGTGCGCCGCGTGCGCCGCACTGGCCTGCGCCGCGCACCAAGCGGGGCTGCCGTTGCTCGGGATCGCGGGTCTCGCGTGGCTGTTCGGTCCGGCGCCGCTCACGGCGCTGCGCACGCGCCTCGTGCACGGCGTCGTCGCGGTGGGGGTGTTCGCGCTCGTCGCACTGCTCGTCGGCTACAACGCGTACCTCGTGCACGGCGCGCCGGAGCGCGCAGCGGTGGCGGGTGCGTCACTCGTCGAAGGCGATGCGAGCGTCGGCGACCTCGAACTCGGCGGCCAGGCGATCCTGTTCGACCTGCGCCTCGCGTCGTTCGTGCGCTTGTCGCGCGCACTCGTCGGCTACGACCTCGCGATCGTCGTGCTCGCCGCCATCGGACTCGTCGCGGCGCTGCGTTCGCGTGCGGCGCGTGTCCCGACCGTGTTCGGTCTCGCGTGGCTCGCGTTCTTCACGACCAATCAGAACGACCACGTGCGCTACCTGCTGCCGGGCGTCGTGTTCCTGATCGTGCCGGCCGCGTACGGGGCGCAGATGCTCGTCGCGCGCGGCGGCGTGTGGCGCGTCGCACTCGGCCTCGTGCTCGCGCTGCCACTCGTGCAGGCGAGCCGCCTGTCGTGGCTGCTCGCGCAGGACGACACACGTGCACTCGCCGAAGAGCGTCTCGCGGCGCAACCGATCGAAGGCGTTCTGGCCGTCGATCGCTACGGGCCGGTGTTCGCGCACAACGCGTCGTCGCTCGCGCGCATCGCCACGTGGCGCGAACTCGGCGGGCGCGAGAGCCTCGCACGCGAAGCGCTCGCCGCCGGCCTGATCACGAACGGCGCGGTCGACGCGGTCCCGCTCGGCGATCTGTTCCTGTTCGACGAACGCCACCGCGCGTGGGACTTCGCAACGGGTCTGCCGGAGGCGCTGCAGAGCGCGACGAGTGCGGACGACCTCCTCGACCGGTTGGGCGTGACGCACGTGCTCGTCGTCGATCGCGACACGAGCGACGCGCGCGCGCCGCTGCTCGTCGACACGGCGCCGCCGCTCGCGTTCGAGCGCGGGCCGCGGGCGGGGGAGTTCCCGTCCAAGCTGGCGCCGCTGGACCTCGTGCACGAGCCGCTGTGGGAGATCGGCGCGCCGCGCGCCGAGCAGCGGCTGCCGACGGAGCTCGACTTCCCGCTCACACAACTGTGGCGCGTCGAGCGGCCCGGCCCGCACCTCGCGCTCTACGAGCGCACGCGCGACGGCCGGTGAGAAGCCATACTGTCGGCGCTCCGCCGCCCCTCCGCGGACGCTTCCGATGAACCACCGCTCCGCACGCGTCGCCACCCTCGTCCTCCTCGTTCTCGCCGCCTGCTCCACCAGCGATCGCGAAACGACTTCGAACGCAGCAGCCACGGAGCCGCCGACCGGTGGCGGCACGACCGACATGCCGAAGGACTCCACGAACCTCGTGACCGTGCGCGTCTTCGATGCGACCGGCACGCTGACCGACCCGATCTCCATGCCGCGCGTCGCACTCTCCGACGCCCAGTGGCGCGCGCGCCTCACGCCGGAGCGCTTCAAGATCCTGCGCGCGTCCGGCACCGAACGGCCGTTCTGCGGCACGCTGCTCGACAACAAGATCGACGGCGTCTACACGTGCGGCGGCTGCGGCTTGCCGCTGTTCGCGAGCGACTCGAAGTTCGACTCGGGCACGGGTTGGCCGAGCTTCTTCCAGCCGATCGCGCCGGAGAACATCGCCGAACACCGCGACGCGAGCCTGGGCATGGTGCGCATCGAGATCGAGTGTGCGCGCTGCGACGGCCACCTCGGCCACGTGTTCGAGGACGGCCCGCGCCCGACCGGGTTGCGCTACTGCCTGAACTCGGAGTCGCTCGACTTCACCTCCTCCGAGGACCTCGCGGAACTCGCCGATCCGGCGGCGAAGTGAGCGCATGAAGCTCAAAGAGTTCTTCTTCATGCTCGGATTGCGGCCCAAGGTGCGCCGCTATCCGGTCGAAGTGGTCGACATGCGGCTCGCGAAGGATGGCGTCGTGCAGTTCGCACACTGGCGCCATCCGAAGGTGCGCTACGCGCCGCTGTCGCAGGCGCAGGTCGACGACCTGCGCACGTTCGTGCGCGAAGGCGACGTGTGCATCGACATCGGCGCGCACTGCGGCGACACGACGGTGCCGATGGCGCTGGCGGCGGGTGCGAGAGGCATGGTCCTGGCACTGGAGCCGAACCCGCACGTGTTCGAGGCGCTCGCGGCGAACGCGAAACTCAATCGCGAGCGTTCGAACATCGTGCCGCTCAACGCCGCGGCGACGGCGGACGACGGCACGTACACCTTCGAGTACAGCGACCCCGGCTTCTGCAACGGCGGGCGGCACGAGGGCATCTCGAAGCTGAAGCACGCGCACTTCTTCCCGCTCGAGGTGCAGGGCGTGAACCTGCCGCGCTGGCTCGCGAAGCACCATCCGGGCGCGGCGGCGCGTCTGCGCTACGTGAAGACGGACACCGAGGGCTACGAACTCGTCGTGCTCAAGAGTCTCGAGCCGCTGCTCGTCGCTGCCAAGCCGTTCGTGCGCGCCGAAGTCTTCAAACACAGTTCGCGCGCGGATCGCGAAGCGCTGTACGACTACCTGGCGGGGCTCGGGTATCGGTTGCACGTCACGCTGGGCGACGAACGACACCTCGGGCCGGCGCTCGCTCGCGCGGACGTCGCGAAGCGCGAGACCTACGATCTGTTCGCGGTGCCGCAGGCGTGAGCGGCGGCGCCGGGCGCACGCGGCGCGAGGTGCTCGTCGCGGCGAGTGCATTCGCAGCGGCGTGTGCCGTGCCGGACGGAGCGCGCGTGGCTGCTGCGCGGCGCTGCGACGTGCTCGTCGTCGGAGCCACTCCGGCGGGCCTCGTGTGTGCGATCGAGGCCGCGAGCCGCGGCGCGAACGTCGTGGTGCTCGCGCGCGACGCCGTGATCGGCGGCATGTGTGCGGCCGGGCTCGGCTTCAGCGACACCGGTCGCAAGGAAGTCGTCGGCGGCCGCGCGCGCGAGTTCTTCGAGCGCGTGTGGCGCTGGTACGAGCGCCCCGAGGCGTGGCGGCACGAAGCGCGCGACGCGTTCGGCAATCGCGGTCAAGGCACGCCAGCGCTCGACGGTGCGGCGCGTTCGATGTGGTTGTTCGAACCGAGCGTGGCGCGCGCGGTGTTCGAGGAGTGGCTCGTCGATCCGACTCTCGGCGGGCGCGTCGTGATCGAGCGCGGCGTCGCACTCGATCGCAACCGTGCGCCGGCGCGCCGCGGCGCGCGGCTCACGAGCGTGACCACCACGGACGGCCGCGAGTTCGCCGCCGACGTGTTCGTCGACGCGACGTACGAAGGCGATCTCCTCGCGCTCGCCGGCGCGCCGTTCGTCGTCGGTCGCGAGGCGCGCGAGGTGTACGGCGAGTCGCTCGCCGGTGTGCAGACGGCGCAGGCGACGAAACACCAGTTCCCGGACGGCGTGGATCCGTACGTCGTGCGCGGGCGGCCGGACTCGGGGCTCCTCGCGGGCCTCGTGGAACGCGTGGCGCCCGACGGCAGCGGCGATCGCGCCGTGCAGGCCTACTGCTTCCGTTTGGCGCTCACCGACGTGCCCGCGAACCGCGTGGCACTGCTTCCGCCGCCCGACTACGACGAACGCGACCACGAACTGTTGTTCCGTGCGATCGAAGCGGGGCAGACGAAGAACTTCCTGACGCTCGACCTCCTACCGAACCGCAAGACGGACTCGAACAACTGGGGCGGCGCGTCGAGCGACTTCGTCGGCCGCAGCCATGCCTATCCCGAGGCGAGTGATGCGGAGCGCGCTGCGATCGTCGCGGCGCACGCGCGTTGGCAGCGCGGCCATCTGTGGACGCTGCAGAACCACGAACGTGTGCCCGCGGCGATCCG
>JBIKNC010000096.1:0-15592 GCA_044358925.1 Planctomycetota bacterium
CGTTCGTTTCGGCGCTGCCGACGAAATGCGGAATCTGGCGACAGGGTGCCTGGCACCGTACGCGCCACGCCGCACGTGCTCAGGCCTTTTGCATGTTGCGGTCGATCGCCGCGAGGAAGTCCTGCGTCGTCAGCCAGGGTGCGGTCGGCGAGATGAGGATCGCGAGATCCTTCGTCATCTGACCGCCTTCCACCGTCGCGACGCACACGCGCTCCAGCTTCTGCGCGAACTCCACCAGCGGCTGGTTGCCGTCGAGCTTGCCGCGGTGCATCAATCCGCGCGTCCACGCGAAGATCGACGCGATCGGGTTGGTCGACGTGGCCTTGCCTTTCTGGTGGTCGCGGTAGTGGCGCGTGACCGTGCCGTGCGCGGCTTCGGCCTCGACGGTCTTGCCGTCCGGTGTCATGAGGACCGAGGTCATCATGCCCAGCGAACCGAAGCCCTGCGCGACCGTGTCCGACTGCACGTCGCCGTCGTAGTTCTTGCAGGCCCACACGAAGCCGCCGTCCCACTTGAGCGCGGCGGCGACCATGTCGTCGATCAGGCGGTGCTCGTACGTGATCTTCGCCTTGGCGAAACGCTCCGCGTACTCGGCCTCGAAGATCTCCTGGAACAGGTCCTTGAAGCGCCCGTCGTAGGCCTTGAGGATCGTGTTCTTCGTCGAGAGGTACACGGGCCAGCCGCGGCCGAGTCCGTACTCGAGGCACGCACGCGCGAAGCCGCGGATCGACTCGTCGAGGTTGTACATGCCCATCGCGACGCCGCTCTCCGGGAAGTCGAAGACCTCGCGCACGACCGGCGCACCGCCGCCCTTGGGCGTGAAGGTCATCGTGAGCTTGCCCGGGCCCGGCACGAGGAAGTCGGTGGCGCGGTACTGGTCGCCGAACGCGTGACGGCCGATCACGATCGGACGCGTCCAGCCCGGCACGAGGCGCGGCACGTTCTTGCACACGATCGGTTCGCGGAAGACCGTCCCGCCGAGAATGTTGCGGATCGTGCCGTTCGGCGACTTCCACATCTTCTTGAGCTTGAACTCTTCGACGCGCGCCTCGTCCGGCGTGATCGTCGCGCACTTCACACCGACGCCGTGTTTCTTGATCGCCTCCGCGGCGTCGATCGTGACCTGGTCGCCGGTCTTGTCGCGGTGCTCGATGCCGAGGTCGTAGTAGAGGAGCTGGACGTCGAGGTACGGCAGGATCAGCCGCTCCTTGATGAACGACCAGATGATGCGGGTCATCTCGTCCCCGTCGATCTCGACGACGGGGTTCTTCACCTTGATCTTCTGCACGAGTCCTCTTTCGTTGGGGCGGTTCGTTCGGTCGCTTCCAGGCCGCGAGCGCTGCGCCTGCAGGCCGCGGATGGGTCGCGAGAAGCTACCGGCCACCCCCCGCCGACCGCCAAACATTGCCTGCCCGGCGGCTCGACGCTGCGCCCGCTTCGACCGATGATGCAGCCGTCGGCCGCACCCAGCCGATGCACTTCCTCATGGCACACCTCCGACGCTTCCTGCCCATCGGCCTCGTCATCGCGGGCCTCGTCGTCCGCAGCCAGGGCTGTTGAGGGGATCTCCCCTCCATGCTCGGTACGGGCATGATCCTCTTCGGTGCGATCGGGATGTTCTCGAACGGCACCGGCAAGCTCTGAGACCAGCGCGCCGGCGAAGAGCGCTGCGTCAGCGCTGCAGCGAGATCGACTTCGGCACGCTGAATTGACGGAAGCCGTCGACGCCGCCGAGCGAACCGAAGCCGGACTGCTTCGCGCCCAGCCACGGCGCCCGTGAACTGCCGGCCAGGTAGCGATTCACTCCGACCTGGCCGCTGCGCACGGCGCGCGCGATGCGCAGCCCCTTGTTGGTGTCGCGTGTGAAGACGTTCGCTCCGAGGCCGTAGGGCGTGCCGTTCGCGAGTGCGACCGCTTCGTTCTCGTCGCCCGAGAACGTCGCGAGCGAAACGACCGGCCCGAAGGTCTCCTCGCGCGCGAGGCTCGTGTGCGCCGGCACGTCGGCGAGCACCGTGGCCGGGTAGTACGAACCGGGGCCCGACTCGAGGCGTCCGCCGAGCAGCAAGCGCGCGCCGTCCGCGACGGCCTGCACGACTTGGGCGTGCACCTTGCGCCGCTGTTCGTCGCTGACGAGCGGCCCGAGCTTCGCCTCCTGGTCGAAGCCGTTGCCCGTGCGCCACGTCGCGGCGCGCTCCAGCACGAGCTTCTCGAACTCCTTGCGCACGGAATGCTCGACGTACACACGTTCGACGCTGCAACACACCTGTCCGCTGTTGCGCAGCGCGTGGGTCACGGCGACGTCGGCCGCGGCCGCGAGGTCGGCATCGGCGAACACGACCAGCGGATCCTTGCCGCCCAGCTCGAGCACCAAGCGTTTCAACCCGCGGCCCGCCGCGGCCATGATGCGCTGCCCTGTCGAGCGGCTGCCGACGAAGCCGATCATGTCGACGTCCGCTTCGACCAGCGCCGCGCCGGTCGCGCCGGCTCCTTGCACGAGTTCGAGCACGCCGTCGGGCAGATGCGCGCCGATCAACTCGGCGAGCGTCGCGCCGACGAGCGGCACGTGCTCCGACGGTTTGAACACGACCGTGTTGCCCATCAACAACGCCGGCAACAGGATCGACGTCGGCATCGCGACCGGGAAGTTCCACGGTGTGATCGCGGCGACGACACCGAGCGGATCGCGCACGACGATCGTCGTGCTCTCGCCTTCGGAGACGTCTTCTTCGCGCAACGCTTCGCGCGCCGTGTCGATCGCGGCGGCGAATTCGGCCGCACGCGACGTCACTTCGCGCCGCGCCTGTGTGAGCGGCTTGCCCATCTCGCGTGTGACGAGTTGAGCGAGTTCTTCGGCGCGCTCCGTGATGCGCGTCGCGCTCGCGAGGATCAACTCCGCGCGCGCGTCGAAGGGCACCGCGGCCCACGCGGCGGCTGCAGCGCGCGCTCGTGCGACGGCGGCGTTCACGGCGGCGGCGTCGGCGGCCGGAATGCGCGCCAGCACTTCTCCCGTCGCGGGATCGAGGTCGACGATCGTTTCCATCGCCCGCAGGCTACTCGGTCACAGCCCGAATCCGCCCGCCACCGGCAGATCGGCGCCCGTCACGTGCGTCGCTTCGGACGAGCACAACCACGCGACCGCCGCCGCGACTTCGTGCGGACGACCGACACGACCGAGCGGGATCTTGCGCACGAGTTCGTGAGCGAGCGTCGCCGGATGAGCACCGTCGTGCGGCACGACGCCGGGCGAGACGCAGTTGACGCGCACGCCGTGGGCGCCCTCTTCGCGCGCCCACGAGCGCGCGAGCACGACGAGCGCGCTCTTCGCCGCGGCGTAGGCCGCGCACTCGCTGCGCGCGCGCAGACCTTCGAGCCCGGCGACACCGAAGAACACGACGCTCGCGTCGCCGTGCTCGCGGGCGGCAGCGCGCAACGCGGCGCGGCTGGCATCCATGACGGCGACCGCGGTCGCGACGTTGCTCTGCCACATGCGCTCGACGGTCGCGCTCGCGCCGCTCGCAAGTTCGCCCTCTTCGTACGCGCCGACCGCGTGCACGAGTGCGTCGATGCGGCCGCTCTCCGCGAGCACGCGCTCCACGAGCTCCGCCGCCGCACCTGGTCGTTCGAGGTCGCTCTGGTGCACGCGGGTCCCGAACTCGCGCACGAGTTCGGCCGGTGCCGCGGCGCCCGAGCGCCACGCGACGTGCACGACGAAGCCGTCCTTCTGGAGCCGCCGAGCCGCGGCGAGTCCGAGACCGCGCGCGGCTCCGGTCACGAGTGCTGCACGCGGCGCCTTCATGCCCGGGACGTTACTCGATGCGCGCGCGCCGCACGCTGCCGATCACAGCAGCCCGGCGCGATCGATCGGCCACACACGCAGCCGCACGCGACCGCGCAGCAACTCGGCCGGCACCTGCCCGAAGTCGCGGCTGTCCGACGAGTGCGGGCGGTTGTCGCCGAGCACGAAGTAGTGACCCGCTCGCACCTTCGTGAAGTGGATCACCTCGTCGTCGCCGATCGCCGCGTACGGCTCGTCGACCGGTGTGTCGTTGACCCACAGGCGCCCGCCCGCGACGAGCACGCGATCGCCCGGCACCGCGACGATGCGTTTGATGTACTCGAAGCCGGGCTCGACCGGCGAACGCAGCACCGCGACGTCGCCGCGCTGGAAGTCGCCGATCGCGCGCGACCACGGCTCGACGAGGATGCGATCGCCGTCCTCGATGCCGGGCGCCATCGAACGTCCGCGCACGACCGAGAGATTGAAGAGCAGGCAGTAGAGCAGTGCACTCGTGGCCGCGACCGCGCAGCCGTCCTTCGCGAGTGTCGCGAGCGCAGCTTTCCAGCGTCGCAACCGTGCGTTCACCCTGAATGCCCGCCCCACCATCCCCGCTCCATCGGCCGGTGCCTCCGCCCGACTGTTGGCGAGAGGTTGTGTTCGTGCGTCGCCGTGCGGGGAACGGGCCGCGCCGGCGCGTGCGGCTCGCGGCGGGCATGTGGAGCGCGGCTGCTACCCTGCGCCCCGTGACGGGCCGAACGATCAAGGACACGGGAGCGGGCGGCGCGCGAGTCTCGCGCGAAACCGTGCTGCGGACCGTGGCGGCGAGCCTGGTGCTCGTGGTCGCGATCGACCTGTGGCTGCCGTCCTCGGCGGTCGTCGGCGCGCTGCACATCCTGCCGGTGTTCGCGAGTGCGTGGCTCGGTTCGCGCCGCTTCGCAAGCATCGTCGCGGGCGCCGCGGCCGTGCTCGCGACGGCCGGAGCCTTCGTCGCGCTGGGCGGCGGTGCACCCGCGCCCGCGCTGACGGTCGGCGTCCAACTGGGCGTCGCGCTGTTCGTGATCCTCGTGGCGCACCAACTGGCCGCGCTGCGCATCGCGAGCGAAGAACGCCTGGCGCGGAGCCGCGAGGTCGTCGTGACGGCGCTCGCGAGCATCGCGGACGCGGTGCTCACGACCGACCGCGACGACGAGATCGCGCTGATCAACGCGCGGGCCGAGGGCCTGCTCGGCTGGGACCATGCGGCGGCGCTCGGACGACCCGTCCGCGACGTGCTGCGACTCGAGGACGATCGCGAGACCTCGCCGCCGAGCGACCCGCGCGCGCCGCGCCGGCAGTTGCTCGTCGCGCGCGACGGCAGTCGGCGGCCGGTCGAGGTGACGGCGAGTCCGATCTTCGCAGCGAGCGGCGCTCCGCAGGGGCGTGTGTGGGTGCTGCGCGACGCGAAGGATCTCGCCGCGTACGAAGCGCGCCTGCGCGACCTGGCTTTCCGCGACGGCCTCACCGGTCTGTCGAATCGACGAGCGCTCGAGGAGCGCCTCGATCTCGAACTCGCACGCGCGCGACGTTCGCACACACGTCTCGGCCTGCTCTTCATCGACCTCGACCGCTTCAAGTCGGTCAACGACACGTTCGGTCACCGCGTCGGCGATCTGTTGCTCGTCGCGGTGGCCGAGCGCCTCCTGGGCACGCTGCGTCAGGCCGACACGATCGCGCGCATCTCGGGCGACGAGTTCTGCGTGCTGGTCCCCGATGTCACGAACGTCGCGACGGCCGAACAGGTGGCGCTGAAGGTGCTCGAAGCGCTCGTGCGACCGGTCGTGCTCGAGGGCGCGGTGATCCCGATCGCGAGCAGCATCGGCGTGGCCGTGTATCCCGACCACGCCAGCGGTGCCGAGGAACTGATGCGCGTCGCCGACCTCGCGATGTATCGAGCGAAAGGGCTGGGCGGTGCGGGCCTCGCGTTGCACGAGGGCCCCGCGCGGCGTTTCACACCGAAACAGCGCACGAGCGGTGCGACCGGTGACGACGGCGTTCCTGCGCTGACGACAGTCGAGACACGACCGCATGTGATCGAAGACGCCGGCGCACGTGCGCGGCCCGGTGACGAGGAGCGCTCCCGTTGAATCGCATCGGTGCGTGGCGCGCGACGCTGATCGTCGCACGCAAGGAACTCACGAGTGCGTTGCGCGATCGCCAGACGCGCGCCTACACACTCCTCATGCCGCTGGTCATGTACCCGGCGTTGTTCTGGGTCGCGTTGCAGGCCTCGCTGCTGGCGGGTGCGCTGCGTTCGGCGCGCGTCGTCGACGTGGCCGTCGTGGCGGAACACGGTGTGGACCAACGTGTGGATCAACGCGCGGACGAGCGCGCGGCGGCGCTCGTCGACGCACTGTCGCGCGCGCGCGACGCGCGTGAGTCGGCCGAGCAGGACGCACCGGAAGGCGATGCCGCGCCGCTCGGAGAACCGAGCGCAGAAGTCGCCAACGAGACCTCCGCCGCGACCGCCGACACTCCCCCGCCGACGACGCGTTTCGCCGCAGCAGCGAGCGCCTCGAACACGGAGGAACTCGAGAGCCGCCTCGCGAACGACGAGGCGCAGGCCTTCGTGTTCGTGCCGAACGAGGGCGCGCTCGTCGTCGTGCACGACGCGTCGCGCAGTGCGTCGCGACTCGCGCACGAGCGCACGACCGAACTCCTCGACGTCGTCGTCGAGCGCGAACGCGAAGCGCTGCTCGGCACACCGCCCGACGAACTCGCGCCCTACGACTTCGAACGCCGCGACGTGGCCGCACCCGAACAGTTGGGCGCGTTCCTGCTGTCGACCATGCTGCCGATCATGTTGATCGCGATGGCGACGATGGGCGCGTTCTTCCCCGCCGTCGACGTGACGGCCGGTGAGAAGGAGCGCAAGAGCGCCGAGACCACGCTGCTGTTGCCCGTGCCGCGCGCCGCGCTGTTCGGCGGTCAGTTGTTGTCGGTCGCGACGGCCAGCCTGTTCGCGACGCTCGCGAACCTGCTCGGCATGTCGCTCGCAGCGAATCACCTGCTCGGCATGCTGACCGACAAGATCCAGTTCGCGCTGCCGGTCGTGAACGTGCTCTTGATGCTGCCGCTCATGGCCGCCTTCGCACTGTTCCTCGGGGCGACGCTGACGGCGTGTGCGTCGTTCACCGACACGTTCAAGCAGGGCCAGGCGCTGCTCGGCACGGTGCAGACGGCCTTCATCCTGCCCGCGATGGCGAGCGTCCTGCCGGGCATCGAGTTCTCGGTCGGCATCGCGGCGGTGCCGGTCGTCGGTGCCAGCCTCGGCCTGCGCGAGATCCTGCGCGCCGACGGACTCGCGGGCATGCCGTGGCTCCCGCTGGGCGTCTCGCTGGTGTCGATGGCCGTGTGTGCGGCGCTCGCGATCGTCCTCGCGACGCGCGCGATGCAGCGCGAACCGGGCACCACGCCCAAATGGGTGCGCAGCCTGACGGGCGCGAAGGAGAACTCATGACGAACGACTCGGTCGTCCCCGGAACTCCCGCGGTCGTCGCGGAGAAGCTGACGAAGAGCTACGCCCATCCGCAGAAGGGCGAAGTGCACGCACTGCGCGGCCTCGATCTCGCGGCGAACTACGGCGAGATCTTCGGGCTGCTCGGGCCGAACGGCGCGGGCAAGAGCACGACGCTGCGCATCCTCGCGACGACGCTGCGCCCGTCGGGCGGTCGCGCGCTGGTCGACGGCGTCGACGTCGCACAGGACCCGGAAGAGGTGCGCCGCCGCATCGGCTTCCTGTCGGCGACGACGGGGCTCTATCCGCGCCTCGACGCACGCGAGACGCTGCGCTACTTCGGCACGTTGCACGGCATCGAGAAGGCGGCGCTCGAGCGGCGCATCGAGGAGCTGATCGAGACGTTCTCGATGAGCGGCTTCGCGACGCAGCGCTGCGAGCAGCTCTCGTCGGGACAGAAGCAGCGCGTCAACATCGCTCGCGCTGTGCTGCACGACCCGCGGGTGTTGATCCTCGACGAACCGACCACCGGTCTCGACATCCTGGGCACCAGCGAGATGATCGACTTCATCCAGTCGCGCAAGGACGGGCGGCGCTGCGTGCTGTTCAGCACGCACGTGCTGTCGGAGGCCGAGCGCCTGTGCGATCGCATCGGCATCATCCACGGCGGTGAACTCTTGGGGTGCGGCACACTCGACGAACTGCGCGCGAACACCGGCGCGCGTTGGCTCGAGGACGTGTTCAAGGAGTACGTGCGGCGTGCGAAGCTCGAGGGAGTGGCGCGTTGATCGATCCGCGTTTCGCCGCGGTGCTGCGCTGCGAGTTCACACGGCTCGTTCGCGATCGGCGCGCGCTGTTCCTGGCGGTCGTGCTGCCGATGCTGCTCTACCCGCTCTATTTCCTGGGCGGGCGTTGGCTCGGCAAGGAAGCCGAGCGGCGCATGGACGCGCAGGAAGTCGCGCTGCTGCTCGACACCGAGTTCTTGGCCGACGAGGTCGAGATCGCGCTCACGGCGGCGCTGCTCGACGCGGAGAACCTCGAGTTCGAGGTGCGTGCGTTCGGTGAGGCCGCGGACCCACAGGACGCGGACGAACTCGAGGCGCGCATCGCGGCCGCGACGCCGGAGAAGGAGGCGCTGGGTTGGCTCGTCGCGCGCGCCGGCGAGGAGCGGCCGCAGTTGCTGCTCTTCTTCGACGGTTCGAGCGAGAAGGGCCTCGAACTCGCGGGCCGCACGCGCGACGCGCTCGAGGGCGCGAGCGAGGAGTTCGTCGCACTCGAACTCGAGCGGCGTCTGCCCGTCGATCCCGCGGACACGTTCGCGAGTGAACCCAAGGACATGGCGGCGCCGGCCGACGCGGCGGGTGCGGCGCTCGGGCGTTGGTTGCCGCTCGTCACCGTGCTCATTCTCGTGTCGGGCGGTGCGTACGCGGCGCTCGACGCCTTCGCGGCGGAGCGCGAACAAGGCACGCTCGAGACGCTGCTCGTGCAGCCCGTGCCGGCGCGCATCGTCGCGTGGGCCAAGTTCACCGCGGTCGCGGCGTGTGCCGCGCTCGGACTGTTCGGCAATCTCGGGAGTCTGCTCGGATCGGCGGCGGCGGGCCTGGTGCCGCTCGGCGACGGCTCGGGCGGGTCGAGTGCGGCGCTGCTCACGGGCGTGTTCACGGGTCGCCTCGCGCTGGCGCTCGTGCTCGCGTTGCCCGGCGCCGCGCTCGTGTGCGCCGTGTTGTGCGCCGTGTCGGCGCGCGCGCGCACCTACCGCGAGGCGCAGACGCTGCTCGGTCCGCTCATGATCGGCGCTCTCGTCGCGACCGCGCCCGCGGCGCTGCCCGGCGTCGAGTTCGTGCCGACGATCGCGATCGTGCCGCTCGTCGGTTCGGCCTTCGCGATGCGTGAAGCGCTCGCGGGCCACCTCGCACTCGTGCCGGCGTTGTTGTCGATGGCCGCGTCCGGCACGGCCGCGTGGTTCGCGTTGCGCCACGTCGGTCGTCTCTTGGACCTCGAGAGCCTGCTGCAACACGGCGACACGGAAGCCGAAGGTCTGCAGCGCAAGCGACGCTCGCGCCGCGCGATGCGCGTCGGTTGGTTCGCCGTGTTCCTGATCTACTTCGTCGGCGGTTGGCTGCAGGCCAAGTCGCTGGCCCTGGGGCTCGGGCTCACGCTGTGGGTCCTCGCACTGGGCGTCGCACTCGCCCTCGCGTGGGTGCAGAAGCGCGAGGAGCGCACCGCCGTCGCCTTCGAACTCGCCGTTCTGCCGCTGCCGCGCCCGCTCGTGTGGCTGGCCGCGCCGCTGCTCGTGCTCGGCCTCGCGGGGCTCGCCGAGACCTTGATCACGTGGCAGTCGACGGTGCTGCCGCTGCCGCCCGGGCTGACGGGTGCGATCGACGCCATCGCGCAGCTCGGTCCCATGCTCGGGCTCTTCTTGTTGGCCGTGACGCCGGGCGTGTGTGAGGAACTGCTCTTCCGCGGCGCGATCCAGACCGGCTTGCAGCGCGACCTCTCGCCGCGCCGCGCGATCCTCTTGCAGGCGCTCCTGTTCGGACTCGCGCACGCGTCGATCCACCGCATGCTCGTGACGACGGCGATCGGTGTCGTGCTCGGCGCGCTGCGTTGGCGCACGGGTTCGGTGCTGCCGGGCATCCTCGTGCACGCGCTCTACAACGCGCTGCTGGTCTCGATCGGCGCCGGATGGATCGCGGAGGACTCACGCCTCGCGAACGCCGCCACCGGTTGGTGGTCGCTCGCGTTCCTGCCGCTCGCGGCCGGCGTCGTGCACCTGGCCGTCAAACGGCGCTGACGAGCAACACGATGCCGCCGAAGGCGATCGCGCTGCCGATCCAGACCTTCGGGCCGTAGCGCGACCCGAGCGCCATGCCGATCGGCAGCGTGAAGAGCGGCGTCGTTCCGAACAGCACCGCCGACACACCGACCTTCAGGTTCGCGAGTGCGTACGTGAAGGCCGGCAGGTTGACGATCGCGGCGACGAAGGCCGCGACGAAGAAGCCCGGAGCGAGTTCGCGCCGCCACGGGGCGAGGATGCCGCGCAGTTGCGTCGGTCGGCGCAACACGAGGTCGGTGACGGCGGCGATCACGAACGCGCCGAGCACCGCTCCGATCAGACGCGCCACGTTCGCGGCCATCAACGAGTCGAACGTTCCGTCGAGTGCGTTGAGCGCGCTGCGAGCAACCACCATCGACGTCGACTGCACGAGTGCCGCAGCTGCCGCGTACGCGAGGCCGAGCCCAGGCCGTGGCGCGCGCGCGCCGCCGCTGCGCCCTTGCAGCACGACGATGATGCCCGTGATCACGACGCCCATCGCCGCCAGCTCGAGGGGCGCGATCGTCTCACCCAGCGTGAAGTACGCGATCACCGCCGAAATGGGCGGGATCAGGTTCGCGGACAGCGCGGCGAGCTGAACGCCGCAGTGCTCGAACGCCGCGAAGTAGAGCGCGTCCCCCACCGCGAAACCGAGTGCGCCCGAGAGCACGAGCAGCAGCGTGTGTTCGAAGGCCGGCAACTCCCAGCCGAGCACGAGCGCCAGCGCGCCGAACACGATCAACGCCGACGCGTTCTTGAACAGGTTCGCGGCGGCCGGCGGCACGTCGCGGTGCTCCTGCAAGCGGCGCGCGAAGAGGTGCGAGCCGGCCGCCCACGTCGCCGCCGAGAACAATCCGAGCACGAGGCCCAGAGTCGACGTGGAACCGGGATCCGGCACGGCGGGCGCGAGTTGGCGGTGGGTGGAATGGCGCGCCCGCTCGTGCGGCTCGGGGAGTGAGCCACCCGAACGGGCGCGTGGAGTCGGTGGCGCGTCGCGCGCGAGGCGGCGTGCGATTCACCGCGCGGGTTCACCGCGCGGGTCCGCACGGGCGCTCAGCCGCGCTTGGCTTTCTTGTCGGCGGCAAGCTGCTTTCCGGATCCCATGCCGAGGCGCTTGGGACGCAGGCGACCGCGGGTCGGACCACCGGCTTTGACTCGGGCTTTGGCCATGTTCGAAGGTGCGCGTCGTCGCGCGGGCTCGTGGGCGTTCGTGTTCCGGCGGCGCACGGGCGCTGCTGGGAGGCGAAGACGGTAGCGGCACCTGGCGCGCCCGGCAAGTCGGAGTACTGGCCTCGTTCGCTGGTGGTGCCCGTCCGCGGGCCTCGAGGAGCGGTTCGAACACGCTCTGGGAGCGCTCCACGAGGGCAGCACCAGCGAGTGAGGCCAGTACCACTAGACTCACCCGCGATGTCGGGCCGCAGGATCTTCGTCGGCGACATCCAGGGCTGCCGCGCGGAGTTCGAGGAACTGCTCGAGCGCGTGCGCTTCGACCCGGCCGCCGACGCCCTCCACCCGGTCGGCGACCTCGTGAACCGCGGCCCGGACAGCCTCGGCACCCTGCGCCTGTGTGTGCAACTCGCGGCCCGGCCGGTGCTCGGCAACCACGACTTGCACCTCTTGCGCGCCGCCGCCGGCCAGCGCACCGCGGCGCCCGGTGACACGCTCGACGACGTGCTCGCGGCGCCCGATCGCGAGGAGCTCTTGGCCTGGCTCTGCGCCCAGCCGTTCGTGCGTGTCTTCGACGACCTGTACCTCGTGCACGCGGGGCTCCATCCGGCCTGGCGCACTCCCGCGCGCGAACTCGAAGGGATCGATCCGCTGGCGCGCTCCCCCGCCGTCGATTTCGCGACGCGTGTGCGCCACTGCGACGCGCGCGGCGAGCGCCCCGCCGACGACGAGGCGCCGCCGCCCGGCTTCGAACCCTGGGACCGTTTCTACGACCCCGCGCACCACGGCGGCCGGCGCGTCGTGTTCGGCCACTGGGCCGCGCGCGGCCTCGTGCGCACCGACAAGGTGGTCGGCCTCGACTCGGGTTGTGTGTGGGGCGGCTCGCTCAGCGCCTGGATCCCCGAGGAGCGCCGCGTCGTCAGCGTGCCCGCGCGCCGCGCGTGGGCTGCCCCGAGCCGCTGACATGGCGCGCGCACCCGACTCGCTCGCGACCGCGCGCCTCGAACTCGTGCGTTGGCGCGTCGAAGACGCCGAAGAACTGCGCGCCGCGCTCGACGCGAGCGACGCGCACCTGAGGCCCTGGATCCCGTTCATGAAGGACGAGCCGCGCACGCTCGCGGCGACGCGTGAGTGGCTCCTGCAGCACAGCGCCTTCTTCGACGCGGGCGAGCACTTCCGCTACGCCGTGCGCGCGCGCTCCTCGAACACACTCGTCGGCGAAGTGATGCTGCTCACGCGCGGCGCGCCCGGCACGCTCGAACTCGGCTACTGGCTGCACGCCCTGCACACGGGCCACGCCTACACCCGCGAGGCCGCCGCGGCCTTGCTGCCGATCGCGTTCGACACGCTCGGCGCCGCCCGCGTCGCGTGTGTGTGCGACGAACGCAACGCACCGAGCATCGCCGTCGCGCGCGGCCTCGGCGCCGTGTTGAACGACGTACGCGAAGTCACTGAGCGCGACACACTGCTGCGACTCGCAACCTACATGCTGCCGCAAGACGTGTGGCGACTCTCACGCACGGGAGGCTGAAGGGCGCCAGCAGCACTTCGATCCGCCTTCGTTCTCACTTCGAAGGCGCCATCGCTCTCAATTCGACGCGCGCTTGCAGTCCTCCTTCGTTTCCCTTGTGTTCTCTGCGCTGACTTTGCGTCCTTTGCGTCCTTTGCGTCCTTTGCGGTGAAGTGCAACGCCACCCGATCCCGGGACCGTTGCACTTCACCGCAAAGGACGCAAAGGACGCAAAGTCAAAGCAAAGAACACAGCACGACGCCTTCGGCGTCCACGACACGAATGCGCACTTCGATCAACTCGCGGCGCTCGCTTCGCTCGCCGCCTCTCGATTGCGCTGCTGTTCCTCCAGCCGCCACTTCGGCGCTTCGAGCACCGCACAACCGACACACGGCTTCGGATAGTCGCCCGCGAACATCTTCTTGCGCAGGTCCTGCATCGCCGGACCGTTCCACACGGCCTCGTAGCCGTCCTTGAAGATGTTGCCGAGGAACAACTCGTGCGGCGCGCGGCAGCACGGGTAGGCGTTGCCGTTCGGCTCGACCTCGAGGTAGGTCATCACCATCGGGCAGAAGCCGACGAACTCGTTGGCGAGTTCGGTCTGCATCATCTCGAGCGCCCGGGCATTGGTGAGGCGCATCGCGACCTCCGAGTACGTGAACTCGCCGCCCAGGCCGGGGCGCATGTTGAGCAGGAGGCCGACGCCGCGCTCCTTCGCGCGCGCCTTCATCGCTTCGAGTTTCGCGGCGATGTAGGCCTCGTCGTGCCGCGCGAACGGGTCGAGCTTCGCGAAGTTCGTCGACGTCGGCAGCAGTTCGAGCACCGACACACGCTGCACACCGAGGTCGGCGACGAAGTCGACGTACGCGACCAGGTCCTCGAGCACGTCCTCGACGAGCACCATGTGGAACACGACCGGCACTGCGACTTCGCGGCAGCGGCGCACGGCGTGGCGCGCGTTCTCGACGACGGTCTCGAAGATGGCGGGCGGGCGGATGCGCTCGAAGACCTCTTTGACGTGGCTGTCGAACGAGATCGTGACGCGGTGCAGGCGCGGCAGGATCTGCTCCAACTTCTCCGGCGTCAGCAGCATCGCGTTGGTCGTGATGTCGAGCCAGACGCTCTCCTTCTCGAGCAGGTCCCAGTACTTGTCGAACGGCACGAGCAGCGGCTCGGACAGCGCGATCGGCACCCAGTTGTTGACGGTCTGGAAGATCTCCGTCAGGAACGGGCGCTGCAGCTCCTTCGGCGTGTTGACGACCGGCGGCGAGTCCGACTGCGGGCACATCGGACAGGCCAGGTTGCAGGCCGAGGTCGTCGAGTACTCGAGCTGCGCGGGGCCGTTCTTCCAGACGATGTCCTGCTGCGCCAGCGCGCGCACGAGCTGGACGTAGTTCGCGATGTCGCGCTGGTGTTTGGGGCGGCTGTCGGACATGGGCGTAGTGGCGGAGTCTACCCGCTGCCTTCGCGGCGGCCGGCGGCGAGAGGCGACGGGCGGGCACGACCGGCGCCCTTCGTATCGTCTGGCCACCATGGCGAACACGAATGCACCGGATGCGAGCGGCGAGGCGATGCGGACCCTGCGCGAGGCGACGGTGCGCACGCTGGCCCACAACATCGACCTCGTGCGCGGTTGGTTCGTCGAGTACGCGAAGGAGCGCTACGGCACCAGCGCCACAGCGCTCACGGAGCAACTCGACACGGCGACCTTGCGCGGGTGGTTCGAGGACTGGCTGCAGCGCACGGTTGCGAGTGACGCGCGCTTCGGCGGGCGTTGGCTCGCGGATCTCGTCGAGGCCGAAGCCGGGCGCGCCGCGGCGGCGCTGGCGGTGCGCGACCGCGTCGCGTTCGGCGCCTGGACACGCGCGTTCGCCCTCGGGGGCCGGGCGCGCGCGGACGCGGCGCTGCCGCCGCCGTCGCAGCACCTGCTGCGCGTCGGTCACGCGGAACTGCCGGCCGGTGTGGCGAGCCGCGGCGAACTCGAGGCGCGCGCGGCGCGCGACACCTCGCCGCTGCCGGACACGGAGCAACGCGAGGGCTACCACGGCGAGCGCCACTTCGACTTCTGGGTCAGCGGGCTCGGTGATGCGCTCGCGATCGAACGGGCTCTCGAGCGACACGGCAAGCGGCTCACACCCGGTTCACGCGTGCTCGAACTGGGCTGTGCATCGGGCCGCGTGCTGCGCCACTTCCGCCATCAGTGGGACGGCCTCGACGTGTGGGGCTGCGACATCAACAGCGCCCACGTCGAGTGGATCGGTGAACACCTGCCGGGCGACGTGTGTGTGTTCCAGAACACGGTGCTGCCGTCCCTGCCGCTCGGTGATGCCTCGTGCGACCTCGTGTGTGCGTTCTCGGTCTTCACGCACATCGACGAGTTCGAGCGCAGTTGGATCGCGGAGCTCGCGCGCGTGCTGAAGCCGGGCGGTGTCGCGTACCTGACGGTGCACACGGAGCACACCTGGAGCATCGTCGATCGCGCCGGCCCGTTGCGCGCGGACCTCGAGCGCGTGAAGGCGCAAGTGAGCGAGTACGAGATCGGCGACGCGCTGTTCGCGGGGCCGCTCCCCCATCCGCGCACCGTGTTCCGCTGGACCGCGGCGCTGTCGAACAACACGACCGTGTTCCTCGCGACCGACCACATCCGCCGCGCCTGGGGCCGTTTCCTCGAGGTGGTCGAGATCGTGCGCGAGGGCGCGAGCTACCAGGACGTGGTCGTGCTGCGGAAGCGTTGACGGGTACGGTGTCAGACACCGGATCCGCCACGCCGGCGTGGAAGTGCGGAATGGAACGGACGCCATGGATGGCGCGCGAAGCGCGCCATCCATG
>JBIKNC010000305.1:0-4315 GCA_044358925.1 Planctomycetota bacterium
CGCGCGCCATCGCTGGCCGCGCATCACTTCCGCACTTCGGCCCCGCCGTGACGGATCCGGTGTCTGACACCGTACGCGTCACCGGCCCCGTCGCAACCCTGGGCCGCCGCGACGCCCCGCACTTGCCGACCCTCGCGCTCGGGGCGATCGTCAGCCGACCCGAGACCATGCGATCGACTCTCTCCCACGCCCTGCGCGCCGGCGCAGTCGGCCTCGTCGTCGCAAGCGCCGCGGCAGCGCAGGACGCGCTCCCGATCCCGGCCATCCGCGAACTGCGCTTCGAAGAGGACTGGTCGCGCCTCGCCGCTCACGAGGAACGCATCGCGAACGACCCGTGGCTCTCGTGGAAGTTCGCGCCGCTCTCGAACGACCGCCGCACGTGGGTCTCGGTCGGCGGTTCGTTGCGCGTGCGCGGTGAAGGCCGGCGCGAAACCGGGCTCGGCACGACGCCGACCGGCATCGTCGACGAGGACGCCTACCTCGGGCGCGCGCTGCTGCACGCCGACCTGCACGTCGTCGACGGCTTCCGCGTGTTCGTCGAGGGCCGCGCCGCGTTCGTGAGCGGCCGCAACAGCCAGTTCGACGACCAGCCGACCGACGCCGACGAGTTCGACCTGCAGAACGCGTTCGTCGAGAGCACCGCCCGCATCACCGATCACGTCGCCGGCCTCGTGCGCGCCGGGCGGCTCGAACTCGCGCTCGGTTCGCAGCGCCTCGTCAGCCCGGTCGACTGGCGCAACTCGCGCACGAACTTCGACGGCGTGTCGGTCGTGCTCGGCGCGCCCGGCTTCGTCGCCACCGCATTCGGCGCGGCCGTCGTCGAGAAGGACGTCGACGGCTTCGACTCGACGGACGCCGACACGCTCTTCTGGGGCACACACGCGGAGTGGTTCGACGACCGCGTCGCGTTCGAGAGCTACTGGTTCGGCCGCAAGGCCGAGTTCGCGAGCGTCGCCGGCGAGAGCGGTGAAGAAGACCGCAACACCGTCGGCGTCGGCGCCACGATCCCGTTCTTCTTCGGCAGCCGCGCGAACGCCGAAGGCGCCTACCAGTTCGGCGAAGTCGGCGACGCGCGCATCCGCGCGTTCATGTACGCGCTCGGAGTGACGCGGCCGCTGACGCGCGCGCTGTCGCTGCGCGCCGGCGCCACGTACGCGAGCGGCGACGATGCGCTCGGCGACGGCTTCGTCGGCACGTTCGATCAGCTCTACGGCGACTCGCACCGCTACCACGGCATCCTCGACGCCGTGAGCGGCCAGAACCTCGTCGACGTCGAAGTCGGCCTCGACTACGCCGCGAGCCGCGCGCTCACCTTCTCACTCGCCTACCACCGCTTCCTGCGCGCCGACAAATCCGACGGCCTGTACGACGCGCTCGGCGCGAACACGCTGCCCGCGACGAGCCGCTCGCGCCGCATCGGCGACGAGATCGACTTCGTCGCGCGCTACCGCATCGCTCCGTTCTGGTCGTTCGACCTCGGCGCCGGCTACCTGATGGCCGACGACTATCTCGCCGACGTGTCGACCGGCGAGGACGCGCTGCTCGTGTTCGCGAGCGTGGCGTTCACGTTCTGAGCCGCGAGAGCGCGACGCCGCTCACGAAGACGCGCCGAGCGGCGCACCACATGCGGTGCACGTGACCTCGTCGACGGGGTGCAGCGCGCCGCACGCGCGGCACTCGCGTGCGGTCACGAGGTCGGACGCGTCGGCGCGCTCGCGAGCGAGCTGGGCCAGGGCTTCGCGCCGCCGGTCGTAGCGCCACCGCGCGTAGGCGCCGAAGACCAGCGCGACGAGCGCTGCGCCGCCGCCCGCGATGTAGTGGCCGTTCTCGGGGTCGATCCAGTACAGGCCTGCGAACGCTGCGGCGCCGACGAACACGGCGAAGAGACTGCGGCCCAGATACCCGTAGGTCCACGCACCGACGAACTCGATCCAACTCCACGGCACGTCAGCGGCGCGCGAAGTGCGAAGCGCGGAGGCGCGCGTCGATTCGAAGGTGGCGCTCACAGCTTCGCTCCGCACTCCTGACAGAACTTCGAGCCGTCTTCGTTGAGCGTTTGGCACGTCGTGCAACGGATCATGACCACGCGTTCGACGGGCTGTGGCTCACGTGCACCGACTCCGATGCCGGCCTCGTCGAGTGCGTCGCCGATCATGCCGCCGACCTGCCGGCTGTGGGGCTCGAGTTCGCGCCGCGCGCGCTGCGGATCGAGGACGAGGCCGGAGCCGTGGATGCCCTTGGCGCCGATGGAGCGCAGTGCTCCGCCGGCGATCATCAAGATCATGCCGATGACGGCGGGCATGAAACTCGGCGAGTCGCCGAACGCGGAACCTCCGCCGACCACGCCCGCCACCGTGACGAAGACGGAGAGGAAGCTGATCAACCCGATGGCGATCAGCAGCGTGCCGAGAGCGTGAACTCCCTGACGGCCGGGCGAGACGTGGCGTGACATGCGGTGCGAGCGCGGCGAGGCGGCACCCAATGTACGCGGAAAGCGCGACACGCATTCGAGACTGCGCAGCCGCACCATCCTCCCTCCGAGCGGCGGCGGAGTCGTGCGAGCTGCACCACCTCAGGCGGCCTTCTTGCCGGTCGCGAACTCGCCGTACTTCCGATCGAGGCCGCGGATGTGCATCTTCAGCCACGCGCTGAGGAAGGCGAAGAACTCGGCTTCCAGCTTGCCGGACTTCTGGAAACTCGCGACGTGTTCGCCGAAGCGCGTGAGCAGTTCCTTGTGGATCGCCTTGTGCGAAACGATGCCCGGGAACCGAATCGACTCGAGGTAGCGCTCCTCGTCCGCGAAGTGATGCGCGGTGTAGTCGCCGAGGCGCTTGACGATGCTCGCGAGTTCAGCCGTTCCGGCGCCGGCGCCGTGGCGCTCGTGCAGCTCGTTCATGATCGCGATCAGGTTCTGGTGCTCGTGGTCCATCGCGTCGACGAGCACGGAGAACTTCTCCTGATCCCACTGAAAATACGCACCCATGTCGGTTCCTGGAGCCCACCGCGAGGTCGAACGCGGCGTCGGCTCCGGGCACGTGGTCGGCGCGCGCCGCTGCGCGCATTGCGAGCGCTGCCGCGGTCAATCGGTCTCCGCACCAGCGGTGGGAAGGCGCCCGTCAGCCCGCGAGGCCCGCGACGGCGGTCGCATGCAGGCGCGGATCGGCGCACGCGATCAGGTTCTGTTTGCCGGCGACGGTGAGCGGGGCGCCGCTCCAATCGGTGACGAGGCCGCCCGCGCCTTCGATCACGGGGAGCACCGCGGCGTAGTCGTGCACGGCGAGGCCGCGCTCGATCACGAGGTCGAGGCCGCCGCTCGCGAGCGCGCCGTAGAGGTAGCCGTCGCCGCCCCATTGCACGTCGCGCACGGACTTCGCGAACGACGTGAAGCGCGGCAACGCGTCGCCGAAGAACTGCGGGCCGGTCGTGCCGACGATGGCGTCCGCGAGGTTCGCGCACGGACGCACGCGCACCGGCGTGCCGTTGTGGAGCGTCGCTTGGCCCGCGGCGCCGCTCCAGCGTTGCTGTGCGATCGGTTGTTCGATCACGCCGAGCACCGAGCGCCCCGCGTGCACGAGCGCGATCAACGTCACGAACGTCGGGATGCCGGCGGCGAACGCGCGTGTGCCGTCGATCGGATCGAAGACCCACGTCCACGCGTCGGGTTGCACGCCGCCGCCGAGTTCTTCGCCGTGCACCGCGTCGTGCGGTCGTTCCGCGGCGACGAGTTCGCGCAGCGCGTGTTCGACGGCGAGGTCGACTTCGGTCACGGGGCTGCCGTCGCCTTTGCGTTCGACGCGGAAGGCGCGGCCGAAGCGCTCGCGAACGACGGCGCGTGCGCGATCGGCGAGGCGCTCGGCGAGAGCGAAGTCGGCGCCGAGATCGCGTGTCACGACGGTGCGCTCCATTCACCGCCGAGGCGTTTGGCCGTCATGCGGTCCGAGAGTCTGGGGAGGATCGGCGTCAGCGCGCCGAGCAACCACCACTTCCAACGCAGCGAGCGACTCGGGCGCGGCGCGCGATCGAGCGCCAAGATCTCGTGCGCGACCGCTTCGGGCGTCGCACTCGCCGACAGGTCGGGATGCGGCAGGCCGGCCGGGTTGGGTTGTGCGTCGAAGAAGCCGGTCGTCGTGAGCGCCGGCTCCAGCGTGCACACCGCGATGCGGTCCTTCGCCCATTCGAGGCGCAGCGCTTCGCCGATCGAACCGACCGCGGCCTTGCTGGCCGAGTAGACGGCTTGGCCCGGAATGCCGCGCCGACCGACGACCGACGAGACGTTGATCACGACGGCGCGCGCGCTCTTGGCGAGCAGCGGATG
>JBIKNC010000306.1:0-4289 GCA_044358925.1 Planctomycetota bacterium
TGCCTCCTGGTTTTTGTTGGTGCGGCACCGTACTGCCTGGTGTCTGGCACCGTACGCGTCACGTTCAGTGCATCGCCAGCGACGCTTCGAGGCGCCGCACGGTCTCGAGGATCTCGGCGTCCTTCTGCGTGCCTTCCTTGATGCGCTCGACGGCGTAGAGCACGGTCGAGTGGTCGCGGCCGCCGAAGTGGCCGCCGATCTCCTGGAGCGACAGGCGCGTCAGCTTGCGCGCGAGGAACATGCCGACCTGGCGCGCGAAGGCGATCGCGCTCGTCCGTTTGCGCGACTGCAGGTCGACGAGGCGGATCTGGAAGTGCGACGTGACGACGCGCAGCACGTCTTCGATCGTCGGTTGCGACGTGGCGTGCTCGAACAGGTCGCGCAGGCACTCGCGCGCCAGCGACACGGACACGGGCTGGTTCGACAGCGCCGCGTAGCCGAGCAGGCGTGTCACCGCACCCTCGAGTTCGCGGATGTTGGCCGTGATCGCTTCGGCGAGGTCGCTCGCGACGTCGTCCGGCAGCTCGTTGCCCTTCTCGCGGCTCTTGCGCTTCAGGATCGCGCGGCGCGTCTCGTAGCACGGCGACTCGATCTCCGTCACGAGACCCCACTTGAAGCGCGAGACGAGGCGGCTCTGCAGCGTCGGGATGTCCTTCGGCGGCGAGTCCGACGACAGCACGATCTGCTTGCCCGCGTTGTAGAGCGTGTTGAACGTGTGGAAGAACTCTTCCTGCGTGCGCTCCTTGTTGGCGAGCAGGTGGATGTCGTCCACGACGAGCACGTCGACGTTGCGGTACTTGTTGCGGAAGCGCTGCAGGTCGCCCTTGTCGAGTGCGTCGATGAAGTGGTTCACGAACGACTCGCACGACAGGTACAGGATGCGCGTGCCCGGATCGCGCGCGAGGATCGCGTGGCACAGGCTCTGGATCAGGTGCGTCTTGCCGAGGCCGACGTTGCCGTGCAGGAACAGCGGGTTGTAGTGCAGGCCCGGCTGTTCGGAGACCCCCACCGCCGCCGCGTGCGCGAAGCGGTTGCACGGACCGACGACGAAGGCGTCGAAGCGGTAGCTCGGATTGAGCCCGACGTCCGACGACGACAGGAGCCGCCCGCGCGGATGGTCCGGAGCGCCGAATTCGCCGCCGCGCGGCGCCGGTGAGCGCTGATTGGACGTGCTGTCGTTCGCGCGCGCGAGCGGCGCGCGCTCGTTGCGTTCGTTGCGTTCGTTGCGTTCGTTGAGGTCCGTGCGGTCGGGGCGCGTTCCGTCCTGGCGCGGCCAATCGCGGCGTGCATCGTCTTGGCGCGCGTCGTCTTGACGGGCACCGTCCTGACGCGCGGTGTCGCGGCGCGTCGCATCGCCGGCACGTGCCTGCATGTGCAGGTCCGGGCGAGCGTCGCTCGGCGCATCGGAACGCGTCGCGCCGCTCGAGCGCCCTCCCCCATCGGCTCCGTCGCGCGATCCGCGCTCGTCGCTCGTGCGGTTGTCGCGCGGACGCGCGTCGCCAGTGCGCAGCGGTGTCGGGCGCTGCTCGCCGAAGCGCGATTCGCGTTCGTGGCCGCTGTTCGAGTGCGCACCGTGCGGGCCGCTTTCGCGCCACGCGTTCGTGTGCCCATTGTTTCGGTGCGCCGAGCGCTCGTCACGCGCGTCGTCGTCGTTCTCGCCATCGCTCTCACCGCGGCGGCCGAACAGGTCGCGCTGTGCGTTGCGCGGGTAGCCGTCGTTCACCGATGCGTCGCCCGAGTGGCGGTCATCGCGCGGTGACTTCTGGTCGCTGCGCTCCGCTCCGTCGACCTGCAGTTCACGCACGCGCCGATCCGCGACCGTACCGCGCGTCAGGCGACCGTCGACGACGATCTCGATCGCCGGGTTGCCGCCGCACGCTTCGCCGAGCGCGTCGACGAGCTGCTCCATGTAGTAGGTCTTGATGAAGAAGCTCGTGAAGTTGTTCTGCACCGCGAGCTGCACCGTGTTCGGCAGCGCGGCGAGCGCGCCCTGCACGACCAGTCCGTCGACGCCGATCGCACGCAGCTCGGCCTGTTCGAACCAGGTGTGGAACTGCTCCGGGCGGATGCGTTCCTGCAACGACTGGCGCACGCGCTCCCACAGCTCTTCTGCATCGATTGCTCGCGCTTCGCGCGAGGTGTCGATCGCTCGTGCTTCGCGCGAGGTGTCGATCGAGCGTCCTCCACGCGACGTGGCCGGCGCCGCCTCTTCGATCGTCCGCTCCGGCAGTCGCGCGGCGGTGCTCGCGGCGTCGATGGGCGGAACGCGATCGAAGGCGTCTTGGTGGTTCATGGGGGGACGGACGGGAGGCCGTGCGAGCGTGCGGACGATCGCGCCCAGAGCACTCCGCCCACCTCGAAACGAGGCGCGACGGGACCCGAGGGCACGAGGCAGGTGGGCCGCGGCGACTCCGTGAGAAGGCGCGGCGGCGGTGGGGGAAAGACGTCGCGGAGACGCGCGGGTGTCGGGTCGAAACCCGGCGGTGCGCGGGCGCGGGTGGAGGCGAGGCGGTGGGAGCCGGACCCGCTTCGGTGGCGGAGCCGAGTGGCTCCACGGGTGGGGCGGGTGCGAGGCGAACAGGCGGGCGAGCTGGCGACCCTGCCTCGGTGCGACTCCTGTCGCGCTGCGTTGCCGAGCGCGACGAGGACCGTTTCGAGGACAGGTTCTCCACGACGCTCTCCCCGCGTGGGAAAGCTGTGGAGAAGTGGGGCCGAACGGGCCGCCAAAGGACGTCCAAACGACGTTCGAGGGCGGCTTCCAGAGCCGTGTGGACCGCGCCGTCCGCGCGCTCGGTCGCCGCGCTCGAAAGAGCGGCCACCGCGCGCCCGGACGGGTCGGGCTGCAGGCTCCAAGTGGTTGTCAGGAAGCGCTTTACGACGCCCTTTCGGGCCCGTTCCGCGCGCCCCGAGCGCGCCGCTCGGGACCCCGTTCGCGAGTGTGGACTCGCGGGCGTGGAGGGGCCATTGGACGACCACTGCCGGGGTCGGTCAACGTCGATTCAAGGCAATCCGTGAGCCCGTGTGGATCCACGGCTTGTGCCCCGGTTCTCCCCCAGCCATCGACAGGTTTTCCACACGATCTCCACAAGCTGGTCCACGTCGGCGGCGGTCGTCGAGCGCCCGAGCGAGAGCCGCAAACCCCGACGCGCCTCCCCTTCGTCCAGTCCGAGCGCGAGCAGCACGGGCGACGGCTCGAGCGAGCCGCTCGCGCAGGCCGACCCGGCGCTCGCTTCGAGGCCCTCGAGATCGAGGCGCGCCAGCAGCAGATCGCCGCCCTGTTCGGTCAGCACGTCCAGGGTGTTCGGCAGGCGGTCCGGGGCGTCGATGGGGGGGCCGAGCAGGCGCGGCGGCGCCAGTTCCGCGGCCGCGAACGCCGCCACGAGGCCGTGCCAGGCGCGCCGGGTCAGGGCGCCGACGCGTTCGGCGTAGGCGGACTGTTCGCGCACGGCGAGTTCGATCGCGAGCGCCGCCGCGGCGAGCGCCGCCGCGTTCTCGGTGCCCGAACGCAGGCCGAGTTCCTGTCCGCCGCCCGACTGGAGCGGCGCGATCTTCGCTCCGCCGCGCACGACGAGCACGCCGACGCCGAGCGGACCGCCGACTTTGTGCGCCGAGAAGCTCACCAGGTGCGCGCCGAGGTGGGGGAGGTCGAGCGGGAGCCGGCCGAGCGCTTGCACCGCGTCGGTGTGCAGCAGGGCCCGCACGCCGCGCCGCGCGAGTGCCGCCGCGCAGCCCGCGACGTCCTGCACGACACCGATCTCGTTGTTCGCGAGGCCGATCGAGACGAGGCCGACGCGTGCATCGGCGCAGCGCTGTGCCGCGCCCTCGACGTCGAGCCGCCCGTTCGCATCGACGGCGAGGGTCAGCGCGCGTCGTCCGCCGCGCTCGACTTCGCGCAGCGCGCCGTGCACGGCCGCGTGTTCGATGCTCGTCGTCGCGGCGGCGAGGTCGGCGGCCAGAGCAACGCTCCCGCCGCGCAACGCCAGATGGATCGCTTCGGTGCCGCCCGACGTGAACACGACCTCGTTCTCGTGCACGCCGAGTGCCGCCGCCGTGCGCTCACGCGCCTCGTCGACGACCGCGCGCGCGCGCCGTCCGGAGCCGTGCACGCTCGACGGATTGCCGAGCCCCGCGTCGAGCATCCGCAGCCATTCCGCGCGCACGTCGTCGCGCAGCGGCGTGGTGGCGTTGTGGTCGAAGTAGAGGCGTTGCACGTCAGGTGGGCTGGTGTGACGCGTACGGTGCCAGGCACCTTGGCGTCAGGGGAGCGGTACGGAGCCGCACCAAAAACT
>JBIKNC010000307.1:0-4272 GCA_044358925.1 Planctomycetota bacterium
TCAAAATAACCGAACGCCGCTAGCGCCAGGGCGGGCCCGCCGGCGCCGGGGCCGCCCCGGGGGCCGGAGGGACCGCCGGTGGCGGGGATCTCGGCGCGGGGCCGGGCTTGGGCGCTGCGATCGGCGACGGGGCGCCTGGACCGCCCGGAGTTGGAGAGCCGGCATAAAAGCCGTGCCCGGCAGGCGTGCAAGCGCTCACCCGATTCCGCGAAGCGCCGAAACAGCGCGACCTGCGGCCTAGCTCGCGAGGCCTCTGAGGCCGCCGGCGGCCGGCCCAAAGGCAGGCGAACAGGCTGGCCTAGCGGCTCGGGCGCAGCCCGGGTCGATTCACGCGGAGCCGGTCATGGTGCGGGCGCTGCCCACCGGCCACCGGCCCGATCGAAGGCGGCGAGGGTCGGGGAGATGGGACTCGAACCCACGACTCGTAGCACCCAAAGCTACGCCTCTACCAACTGAGGTACTCCCCGTCCGCTCGCATGGTAGCGCGACGCACGGCGGCGGCGTGCGCCTGCAACGCAGCGCCGCGGGATGGCGCGTGCCTCGCTCCGCGGGCGGTGGTACCGTCCGCGGCGAGGTCGAAACATGAGAGTTCTGGTGGTCGGAGGCGGCGGGCGCGAGCACGCCCTGTGTTGGAAGATCGCGCAGTCGCCGTTGTGCGAGCTGCTCCTGTGCGCGCCGGGCAACGCCGGCACGAGCGACGTCGCACGCAACGTCGACGTGGCGGCGAACGACGTCGCGGGACTGGTCGCGCTCGCCAAGGAGGAGCGCATCGACCTCGTCGTGGTGGGGCCCGAGGAGCCGCTCTGCCTCGGCCTGGCCGACAAGCTGCGCGCCGAAGGCATCGACGCGTTCGGTCCGGGCGCGGCGGGTGCGCGCCTCGAAGGCTCGAAGGTCTTCACGAAGGAGATCCTCGACCGCCACCGCATCCCGACGGGCGCGTGGAAGCGCTTCGATCGCGCGGGCGCGGCGAAGACGTATCTGCACTCGCTCAAGACCTGGCCGCAGGTCGTGAAGGCCGACGGACTCGCCGCGGGCAAGGGCGTCGCGGTCTGCAAGGACGTCACCAGTGCGTGTGCGTTCGTCGATCAAGTGATGGAGGAGCGGCGCCTGGGCGATGCGGGCAACACGGTCGTCGTCGAGGAGTTCCTCGGCGGACACGAGTTGTCGGTGATGGCCATCACGGACGGCGAGACGTTGCTCGTGATGGAAGGGATCGTCGACCACAAGCAGGTCGGCGAAGGCGACACGGGCGCGAACACGGGCGGCATGGGCGTCGTGACGCCGGTGCCGTGGGTCACGCGGCGGTTGATGCGGCAGGTCGAGCAGCGTGTGCTCATCCCCGTGCTGCACGCGCTGCAGATCGAGGAGATCCCGTTCCGCGGCGTGCTCTACGCGGGGCTGATGGTCGACGACACGGGACCGCGCGTGCTCGAGTTCAACGTGCGCTTCGGCGACCCCGAGACGCAGGTCGTGGTGCGGCGCTTCAAGAGCGATCTGTTGCCGTACCTCGTCGCCGCGGCGCGCGGCGAGCTCTCGAAGTGCGAGCCGCCCGACTGGGAGAACGGCACGTCGATCGGCGTCATCGGCGCGGCGGAGGGCTACCCGGGCGAGTACCGGCGCGGCGACCCGATCACGGGTCTCGACGCGGCGGCGCGCGTCGACGGTGCGGTCGTGTTCCAAGGCGGCACCGTGCGCAAGAACCGCGGCTTCGGACCTCAGGTGTTCACGAACGGCGGGCGCGTCGTGTGTGCGACCGCGCTCGGCACCGGACTGACACAGGCGCGCGAGCGGGCCTACGATGCGCTCGACCGCGTCGTGTGGGACGGCAAGTTCTGCCGCCGCGACATCGGTCTGCGCGACGCGCCGCGCATCGCGGACTCGGAGCGCTGAGAGCGTGAGATTGAATCGACGCTTCGCGCCGGTCACCACGCTCTCAGGTGCCTGTGGCCCAACCGCTGGCGCGGTTGGAGCTCGTTCGCGAGCATTTCTGCTCACTCTCTGACCGCTCCACACGACTCTCGCGGCGTGCTCGCGCCGCGCTCCCCGTGAAGAAGACCACGTTCGAAGACGCCTTCGTCGAGTACCTCGACAAGCAGGACCTGCGCTTCACCTCGCAGCGCAAACGCGTCTTCGATCGCGCCTTCCAGACGCACCAGCACTTCACGGCCGAGCGGCTCTACGAGTGGCTGCGCGACGAAGCCGGACCGAAGGTCTCGCGCGCGACCGTGTACCGCACGCTGGCGCTGCTGGTGGAGGGCGGGTTCCTGAACTCGCTCGACACGGGCAAGGGCGAGATGCTCTACGAACACGTCCTCGGCCACGCACACCACGACCACATGGTGTGTGTGAGCTGCGGCAAGATCGAGGAGTTCAGCTCGCCCGAGATCGAACGTCTGCAGGAGCGTGCGGCGCAGGAGCGCGGCTTCGTGCTCGTCGAACACGACCTGCGGCTGTTCGGCTACTGCAAGAAGTGCGTGAAGGCCGGCAAGTGTCCGCTGGTGAGCGGCGAGACGTCGGAGTTGCCGCCGCAGGACGACGAGCAGTTGGGTCAACCGCGCCGCGTGGGTCTGCGAGTGCCGAGCCGGCAACGCAAGACCGACGAGGCGAGTTGACGGGTACGGTGTCTGACACCGTACCCGTCAACCAGGTCCGTCAGTTCGTGACCACGGGCGCGGTGCGCTCGACCAGCGTCGCGAGGACTCGCTCCGCCACCGGCTCGTCGGGCAGACCGAACTCGCGCGCGCGCGTCTCGATGCGCGTGCGGCCGAGGTCCCAGGCCATCACGCGCACGTTCACGCGTGCGCCGTCGACCGTGCCTTCGATCGTGCGCGGGATCTCCTCGGAGATCTGGATGGGCGTCGTCGACAGGATGCCCATCACTTCCTTCGCGATGTACCAGACCTCCATGACGTCGCGCTTCACTTCGGCGCGGCGCATGCCGGCTTCACTCGCTTCGGTGCCGACGACGTAACCCACGCCCGCACCGACGGCGACCGCGGCACACGAGCTGCTCACGGCGGCGACCGCGAGAGCGACGGTGAGCGGGATGTTGAACACGCTGTGTTTCATGGCGAAGGCCTCGACTCGGGCTCACAACCTAGCCGCTGCGACGAGGGCCTCGAAGAACGCGAGGCCTTCTCCGACGCGCCGATCCCCGAGACGGGTCCAGCGCGGGTGGTGCCAGGGGTCCACGTTGCGTTCGGGGTGCGGCATGAGCCCCAGCACGCGGCCCGTCGGATCGCACAGGCCCGCGATGTTCGCCGCGGCGCCGTTCGGGCAGGCCGGATAGCCGGCGTCGCCCTCGGGCAGGTCGCGGCCGTGTTCGTCGACGTAGACGAGCGCGATCTGGCGCTGCGCGCGCAGCTCGTCGAGCGCGCCCGGTGCGAGCGCGACGCGGCCTTCGCCGTGAGCAACGGGCACCGGGAAGACGAGGCCGGTGGGGAGCCAGGTCGCCGCGCTGTTCTCGATGCGCAGGTTCACCCAGCGGCACTCGAAGTGTCCCGAGCGGTTGTTCGCGAGCGCGATGCGGCGCTCGTGTGCGGCGCGGCCGGCGCCTTCGAGCAGGCCCAGGTCGACCAGCACCTGGAAGCCGTTGCAGACGCCGATCACGAAGCCGCCGCGCGCGACGAAGTCGTGCAGGCGCGCACCGAGCAGGTGGCGCACCTCGGTGCCCATGATGCGGCCGGCTGCGACGTAGTCGCCGTGGCTGAAACCGCCGGGCAGGAAGAGCACGTTCGCTTCGTCGAGCAACTCCGGGCGCTCGGCCAAGCGGTTCGTGTGCACACGCGTCGCGCGCGCGCCGACGAGTTCGAAGGCGCGCACGGCTTCGAAGTCGCAATTCGTTCCGGAGCTGCGCAGCACGATGGCGTGCACTTGCCCGACGCGCGAGCTGCTCGAGACGCTGGGAGTGGTGGCGGTCGTCATGGCGTGCTCAACCTTGGAAGCCGCTCTTGTGGGCGCGCGACAGTCGTTCGAGTGACACGTCGATGCGAGCGGCGCCCGTCGCATCACGCACGATCAACTTCTTGTCCGCGATCGTGCGACCGAGCTCGCGCAGCGGCAGCGCTCCGATCGCAGCGCGGAACGCGGCCACGTTGCGCGGCTCGACTTCGACGAGCCAACGTGTCGGCGACTCGGCGAACAGCGCGGCCGCGAAGCCGTCACCGCTCGTCACCGCGACGTTCTCGACCGTGATGTCGAGTCCGACGTCGCCCGCGAACGCCGCCTCGGCGGCCGCGACGGCGAGGCCGCCTTCCGACAGGTCGTGGCAGG
>JBIKNC010000308.1:0-4257 GCA_044358925.1 Planctomycetota bacterium
CGACCGCGACGATGCACGAGGCCCCCAAGCGCGCTCCGCGCGCTTGGGGGCCTCGTGCATCGTCGCGGTCGAAGTGCGGATTCTGGCGACAGGGTGCCTGGCACCGTACGCGCCAACAGCTACAGGCTCGGTTCCTCGCCGTCCGGATCCAGCGTCAGGCAGTGCTTCGTCAGGAAGCCCGTGACGTGGTCGAACGCGTCGTCGATCGAGTCGGTCTTGAAGAGCAGGTCGAGGTCCTTCGCCGAGACCGTGCCGCACTCGACCATCGGCTCGAACTGCAGCACGCGCGACCAATAGTCGACGCCGTAGAGCACGAAGGCGATCTTCTTCTTGATCTTGAAGGTCTGGACGAGCGTCAAGAGTTCGAACAGCTCGTCGAGCGTCCCGAAGCCGCCCGGCATGACGATGAAGGCCTTCGCCATGTACGAGAACCAGAACTTCCGCATGAAGAAGTAGTGGAACTCGAACGCGAGGCGGCGGGTGATGTACGGGTTGTCGGTCTGCTCGAAGGGCAGCGAGATGCCGAGGCCGATGTTCTCGCCGCGCGCCTCGGACGCGCCGCGGTTCGCGGCCTCCATGATCCCCGGGCCGCCGCCCGAGCAGATCACGAAGCGCCGGTCGGTGCCCTCGAGGCCCTTCGACCAGGTCGTGAGGCGGTGGCTGAGTTCGCGCGTGTCCTCGTAGTACTTCGACATCGCGAGCTCGCGCTCGGCCACTGCGACGTCGCCGTTCTCGGCGCGCGCCTTCGCGAGCCGCTCGAGCGCGACCTCGCGCGATTTGATGCGCGCCGAACCGAACACGACGATCGTGTCCTTGATGCTCATCTCCTCGAAGCGCCGCTGCGGTTCGAGGTACTCGGCGAGGATGCGGAGCGGTCGCGCTTGGGGGCTCGCGATGAAGCCTGAGTTCTTGTAGGCCTTGACGGCGCGGTAGCGACTGTCGCTCATGGGGCCACTGTCCTAACGAGCACGTCGAAAGCGATCCAGCACGTCGAGGTCACGTGTCCGCGCGCGGGACCCAGAGCGCTCGATGGAACGCGAGCTGGAAGCCGCTCCCGAGGGTCGCCGACTGGCTCGGGCCGCGCACTTCCGGCAAGGAGACGGCGAGCAACGCGCCGGCACTCTTCGCCGCTGCGAGCCGCGCGGCGATCAAGGCGCGCTGGTGTCCGCGACCGCGCTGCTCGGGCAAGGTGCACGCGTACGCCATCACCGCGAGTCCGTCGTGCACGAACAGGGCGCCGGCCGCGACGGCTTCGCCGCGCTCGCGCGCGAGGAACAGTTGGAAGCGTTCGTCGGCGAACTGTGCGCGCAGCGCGGCGATCCGCTCCGGCCGTCCGTCGCCGTCGCCGCCCGTGTGCGACGCGACGCGGCACCACGCGTCGAAGTCGCCGCGCGCCGCGACCCGCACGTGTCCGGGAACCGGCGGAAGGTCGTCGAGAGCGCGCACGAAGACCGGGTCGAGCGCATCCGCCTCGAAGCCGCGCGCCGCGAGCCGCCGCTGCAACGTCCCCGCACCCGCGAGCGGCAGCACACGCGCCGTCGGGGCGCCGCTCGCGCGCGCCGCGGCGAGGAGTTGGTCGAGTTCGGCGTCGCTCGTGTGTTCGAGATCGAACAACTCGGCGCTGCCGTTCGTACGGACGAGGCGGCCGGCGCCGCAGCGCAACTCCCCCGCCGCTCCGGCGGCACCGCACGCGCGCGCGCTGAGCACGTCGCGCTCGCCGCGCGAGACGCGCCGGTACCAGTCGTCCGTGTGAGCCGGCGGCAACTCGCCGTCGTGTTCGGGCGCCGCCTGCGCGCCGCGTCCGGGCGCGAACAGGTCGTCGATGTCCTGCGCACGCAGCGCCTCCTTCGCGAGCGCCGCCTCGAAACGATCCGTCGAACGCTCGCCGCGCTCCGCGACGCGCTTCGCCGCGCGCGACCACTCGTCGTCGGCGGCGCGCTCCGCGTCGGTCGCACGCCGACCGTGAGGCGAGCGCTCCGGCGCCTGCCAGGCGACGACCTTCTCCGTGCGCACGTCGATCACGAGGCGCGCACGACACGCGGGGCACTCGCAGCGCAGCTCCTTCGCGTTCATCGAGGGGCCATGCTACGGCGCACACGCTGCGTACGATGACAACGGCCATGAGCGCACCGCGCACGACCAGCGGCTGGATCCGCACCTGCCACTGCTGCGGGCTCGCCCACTGGGTCGAGCCGGCGCCGGTCGGCCTCGTGCGCGTCTGCGCGCGCTGCGCGACGCCGCTGCCCGCGCGCAGCCGCGAACGCGGGCGCGCCGACCGACGCAACCGGTTCGCCGTCGCGGCAGCACTCGCCGCGCTCGTCCTGCTGCCGATCGCGATCAGTCTGCCGGTCATGTCGATCGAGCGCTTCGGCCTCGAACAGGCCTCGAGCATCGCGGGCGGGACGCTCGCGCTCCTCGAACACGGCGAGTTCGCCGTCGGCCTGGCGGTCTTCACGTGTTCGATCGTGTTCCCGCTCGCGAAGTTGATCGGCCTCTGCTTGCTGGGCAGCGCGCCGTGGCGCGTGCGTTCGTCGCGCGTGCGCGCGCGCCTGTGGCACGCGATCGAATTCGTCGGGCGTTGGGGCACACTCGACGTGTTGCTGGTCGCGCTGCTGGTGGCGGTGCTCAAACTCGGCGATCTCGTCGAGGTCGCGCCGGGTCCCGGAGTGTCGGCGTTCGCGGCGATGGTCGCGCTGTCGCTGACGGCGAGTGCGTTGTTCGATCCCCACGCGATGTGGGCGCACGACGGTGACGATGGCCTGGTCGGAGGAACACGATGAACGAGAGCAGCGCACAGGCGCCGTCGAATGCCACCGCGACCGCGAACACTGCGCCGAGCACACTCGTCGACGCGCCGCTCGCGTCGCCGCGCGGACTCGGCGTCGCGTGGTTGTTGCCGGTCGGAGCGGCGCTGCTCGCGGGCTGGCTCGGCTGGCGCGCGTGGGCGCAGCGCGGCGTCGCGCTCGAAGTGCGCTTCGACGAAGGCCACGGACTCGAAGCCGGCGCGCACGTGCAACTGCGCGGCATCTCGGTCGGCACGGTCGAGGACGTCGTGCTCGCGAGCGATGCGGGCGGCGTGCGCGCGCGCTTGCGACTGCGACCGGAAGCGGCGGCGCTCGCACGCGAAGGCACGCGCTTCTGGATCGCGCGGCCGCGCATCGGGCTGTCGGGAGTCGAAGGCCTCGACACGCTCGTCGGGGCGCGTTACGTGGCACTCGAGCCGGGCCCGAACGACGCAGCGGTCGCGCGCGTGTTCGACGGACTCGTCGAGCCGCCCGTCGAGGTGCCGTGGGGCGACGCGGGCCTCGAGGTGTTGCTCGAAGCGACGGAGCGCGGCGGACTCTCGGCCGGCGCGCCGGTCGTTTATCGGGAGTTCGCGGTCGGCGTCGTGCTCTCGGTCGGCCTCGCGAGCGACGCGAGTTCCGTCGTCGTGCGCGCGTCGATCGATCCGCGTTTCGCCGAACTCGTGCGCGAGGACACGCGCTTCTGGAACGCGTCGGGCCTCGAGATCGAAGCGGGCCTCGTGCGCGGCGTGCGACTGTCGATCGACTCGCTCGAGGGCCTCGTCACCGGCGCGATCGCGTTCGCGACGCCGAGCGACGCGGGCCCGGCGGCGCGTGCGGGCGCGCGCTTCGCGCTCGCGAGCGAAGTGGACGAAGACTGGCTCGAATGGGTCGCACACCTGCCGGTCGGCGACGGCGCCGAACTCGGCGCCGGACTCGACGTACGGGCGCGCGTGGTCCGCGCTTCGCTCTCGTGGAAGCGCAAGTTGATCGGCACGACGCGCCGCAACAGTTCGTGGTGCCTGCGCCTCGAGGACGCGTGGCTCGCGCCGAGCGACGTGCTGCAACTCGGCGACGGCGTCGACGGCGAAGGTGCGGAGCTTTCGATCGACGGACAGTCATTCGTGCCGTTCGCACACGGTTCGACGGGGGCGCTGCTCGCCTACCTGCCGGCCGCGAAGGACACGAGCGCGTGGCGGCGCGCGGACGTGCGCACGCCGATCGCGCCGGAGAACTGCCTCGTGTTCGGCGACGAGGCGCGCGGCCCGCTCGCGCTCGATGCGAGCCGCATCGCTGCCGGCGAGGGTCCGGTGTGGAACGTGACCGGCAGCTTCGAGGACGACTGGCACGGTGCCGCGGTGGTGGCGCGTGCGGACGGCAAGCTGATCGGTGTGTTCCTCGTGGACGAGGGCCGAGCGATGATCGCGTTGCCGTGATTCGCGGCTGAGAATACGGTGCCGTAGCAAAAAACCTC
>JBIKNC010000309.1:0-4244 GCA_044358925.1 Planctomycetota bacterium
GCTACGTTGCACGTATGCACCGGTCGCTCGCCGCATTCGCCGCCGTCCTCGTGTCCGCCTCCGCGGCTCCCGGCCTGTTCGGTGAAGCGCGCCGTGAGCTGCACGGCGCGCCCGCCACAGCGTTCGCCACGGCCGCGGCGCAGGACCTCGCGGCGCTGAACGCGGCGGCGCTCGCGAAGGCGCGCGAACTCGCGGCGTGGGCGAACGAACGCAAGCTCTACACGGGCCGCAACGCGCTGTACGAGATCGTGCTGACGTACGACACGGATGACGCGGAGGCGCGTCGCGCGCTCGGCTACAAGATGGTCAAGCGCGAGTGGCAGGCGCCGAAGACGAAGCGCGAGCCGGTCGACGAGTGCGAAGCGGACGTGCCCGCGCAGTTCGCGGAGTTGCGGCGGGCGGCGCTCGCGGATCTCGCGGCGCAGCTCGACACCCTGTTCGATCCGCTGCCCAACACGCCGAAGAACCAGGCCGCGCGGCGCGCGGAGTTGACGAAGCTCGTGGTGTTCGACGACGCGTCGGCGTTGCGCGAGCGACTCGGCGAAGTGTGGGACGAGGTCGACTCGAAGTGGATCCTCGTCGAGACGCGTGATGCGCGCGCGGCCCGAGCGGAGTTCGCGGCGCGCGTCGCGGAACTGCGCGCGGCGCTGCCGCCGCTCGAAGAGGCGCCGTACGACGGGAACACGCGCGCGATGGAGGGCATCGTGTTCGAGTGTGCGCTCGCCGCTCGCGGTGTGAACGCGACGAGCACACTCGACCTCGCGGAGACGACGGACCTCCTGACGACGGTGCTGCTGGTGCTCGACGTCGTCCACACCGCCTTTCCGAGTCAGCCGGCCGTGCACGTTCCGACGGTTCTGTACGCGCTGGAGCCGGGCGAACGCGCGCGCTTCTTCGAGCAGCACCCGCTCACGCCGAAGGACGAACTCGCCTACCGCTCGCAGAGCAACTCGAGTTGGCTCGACGGCCGCCTCGTCGTGAGTTCGACGACGCCGGTGTTGCGCAAGGACGTCGCGGCGTTCCAAACGGCCGCGCGCGCGTTGACCGAGAAGTACGGCGTCTGGATCGACGACGGTTGGGCGCAGCAGGGCTTGACGTCCTATCTGGCGGCGCAGGTGACGGGCACGCGCCTGTCGTTCTGGGACATCCAGAACACGGACCAGTACGGCACGAAGAAGTCGGACGCGAAGACGTGGATGGAGCGTGTGCCGCCGTCGACGCGCGGTTGGTTGCTCGAAGCGAAGGCGCTGGTCGACGAAGGTCAGACGATGGCGCACTTCTCGCGCGCACTCGCGGCGCCGACGATCCAGATGTCGTGGGAGGACGTCGTGACGAGCCACGCGGTCGCCGCGTACCTGTTCGAGACGCGGCGCGACGCTCTCGCGACGATTCTGATGCGCACCAAGAAGGAACCGGCGCTGCCCGTGTTCGAAGAGGTGCTGGCGATGCCGCTCGACGAGTTCCGCGCGCGACTCGTGCGTTGGATCGACGAGATCGAACCGCTGCCGACGGTGGAGGACGAGAAGAAGAAGAGGGGTGGCTCGGCCGGCAAGAAGCCGAAGGAAGATCCGGCCGGCGGCGACGAGAAGAAGGGATGAGCGGCACGGGCGAGTCGTGTGAAGGTTGTCCGCTGGTCGAGCTGAAAGCGGGCGCGGCGCAGCACGTGCCGAGATCCGAGTGGCTGTTGCCGGCACTCGTCGGCGCGGTCGTCTGGATCATCGGCGCGATCGAACGCAGCTTCTGGCTCGACGAGTTCCACACGCTGCAGCACGCGCGCGCGGCGCCATGGAGCGAGTTCTTCGCGAGCGTCAGCGCCGACAACCACCCGCCGCTCTCGTTCCTGTTGGCGAAGATTGCACGCAGCCTGCTGGGCGAGTCGGAACTCGCGCTGCGCTCGTGGTCGATACTCGCTGGTCTGGCGACGGTGTTCCTAGCGGCGCGCATCGGCGCGCGCACGGCCTGTGCGACGAGCCGCGCGGCGTTGCCGTGGCTGGTCGTGCTCTCGTCGTTCGCGTTCAACGTGTTCAGCGAGGCGCGCATGTACGGGCTGCTCGCACTCGCGACGGCGGGTGTGATCGACAGCGTGCTCGCGTGCCTCGAAGGCAAGCGGCGGCACGCGTTGGTCGCGACGTGGGTCGCGGTCGGTTGCCACACGCACTACTACTTCGCGTACGAGTTGGCGGCGCTCGGGCTCTTGGGCGTTGGCGTGTGGCTGCGGAGCGCGTCGGCGCGCGCGAGCGTGACGCGGCTGTTCGCTGCGGCGGCGTTGGGCGTCGCGGCATTCGTGCCGTGGATCGTGGTCGGTTTGGCGGAGCAGCTCGCGAACGACCTGCCGTCGGGCGGTTCGACGGGGCGGTACGCGTCGTTCGCGGGCTACGTCATGAGCCTGGGCCACTTGCTGTTCCTCAACGCGAGCCTCGGCGGCGAGTGGGTCTCGCGCTACGTCGCGCTGCCGGGTGTGTGTGTCGGAGGGTTGCTGGGTGTGCTCGGCTTCGTGCGCCTGGCTCGCGGCGCGCGCTCGACCTCGGTGTGCAGTCGGACGAGTACGGCGCTCTTCCACCTGGCCTGGGTGAGCGCCCTCGTCGCACCGGCGATCGGTCTGTGCGTCGCGTTCGTGTTGCCGCGCGCGGGCTTCAACTGGCGCTACGTGGCGGGCGCGCTCGTGCCGGTGCTCGTGTTCGTCGCGGCGGGTGTGCGCGCGAAGCCGTGGTATCGCTTGGCGCTCGGCGGAGTGCTGGCGGCGACGCTCGCTCTCGTGCTCGCGGTGAACGTGCTGTCGCCCGGACCCGAGAACTTCCGCGGCGCGTTCCGCTACATCGCCGAGCACGCGCGCGCGGGCGACGCCATGATCGTGACGCCGCTGCAGGTCTTCCGCGGCGACGAGGCGCTCGACGGCTGGGACTACTACGGCCCGCGTGTGCAGCGCGAACTCGGCCTCGACGGTTCGACGTCGCCGACGCTGTACCAGAGGGGTGCGTTCGAGGGCGCACTGGAGCACGAGCGGGTCTGGATCTACGTGCGCAAGCGCTACGAGGCCCACATCCTCGCGGCGCTGCGCGAGCGCTACACGTACGAGGAAGGCACGGGCGTGGACGACGCGCTGTCGGTGTACCTGTTCGCGGATCCGCGCCGCTGACGGGCGCGGCGTCGCGGGCGGAGTCCGGCGCGCTCGCGCTGCTTTGCGACTTCGTAGGTGGGGCGCGGGTCGGCACGGCGCCGCTCGTCGCCGCGACGAACCGCACGCGGGATCGGCGGGGCGACGCGCGCCGCGCGCATGCCGAGCCGCCGCTCCCCCGCCGTAGCATCGCCGCCATGCGGCGCATCTGTGTGCTCAACCAGAAAGGCGGCGTCGGCAAGACGACCACCACCGTGAACCTCGGCGCGGCGCTCGCGCGAGCGGGGCGGCGCGTCGTGCTCGTCGACCTCGACCCCCAGGGCAACCTCTCGACGCACCTGTCGCTCGAGGTCGGCTCGGGCGAGCCCTCCAGCTACACGGTGCTCGCGGGCGAACACTCGATCGGAGAGGCGCTGCGCAAGACGTCGATCCGCGGCCTGTCGGTCGTCCCCACCGGCATCGATCTGTCGGGCGCCGAGATGGAGCTCGCCGGCGCCGAGAACCGCGAGTTCGTGATGAAGCGCGCCCTCGACGAGTTCGAGAGCGAGTCGTTCGCGCGCGTCGGCGCGCCGCCGGCCGAGTACGTGATCTTCGACTGCCCGCCGAGCCTGGGCCTCCTGTCGCTCAACGCGCTGGTCGCGAGCCGCGAGGTCTTCGTCGCGCTGCAGACCGAGTTCCTCGCGCTGCAAGGCATGACGCGCCTGCTCGAGGTCGTGCGGCTCGTCCAGCAGAGCCTCAACCCGGCCATCAAGGTCACCGGCATCGTGCCCTGCCTCTACGACAGCCGCCTGCGCCTCGCGCGCGAGGTGCTGACGGAGCTGCGCTCCTTCTTCCCCGGCCACGTCTTCCGGCGCGCGATCGGCGCGACCGTGAAGCTGGCCGAGGCGCCGAGTTTCGGCCAATCGATCTTCGAGTACGCGCCCGACTGCAGCGGCGCGCGCGACTACGCGGAGCTCGCCGAGGAAGTCATCGCGCAGGAGAAGAGCCCTGTGACGAAGGGCGCCGAGCAGGGCCTCGTGACGCCGCAGCCGCCCGCCGAGAACGCGGCGGCACCGGCAACTCCGAGCAAGCCCGCGCGCGTGTGACGCGTACGGTGCCAGGCACCTTGGCATCAGGGGAGCGGTACGGA
>JBIKNC010000097.1:0-15227 GCA_044358925.1 Planctomycetota bacterium
GCCGTGGTCGACGGCGGCGGCTTGGGTTCCGAAGACTTCGTCGTAGGCGACCGTCGGCAAGTCTCCCTGCGCAGCAGCGAACGACAACGGCAGAACCGAGAACGCGAGAGCAAGTGCGTGTGTCATGGCGTTTCCTCCGAAGGCCACGAAACCGGCGGGTACCGGCGAACGAGTGAACCCTAACCCGGAGCCGGAATCGGTGGTTGCGTCGCCTCGGGACCCACGGAGATCGGGACGGAGCGTGGGGGCGGGTCGAGCACCCGGCTGGCGCGGCGCCGCGGGCCCGTCAGCGGGCCGCGAGGACGGCTTCCACGGCCGCCACCGCAGCCTCGTTGCCGGCCGCAAACGCGCGGTCGACGCGGTTGCGCAGCGTCTCCGAGCCCTCCAGGAACGTCGCGACGTCGGCCGCGGCCAGGCGGCGCGGATCGATACCGCGGCCCGCGCCGAGGCGCTCGAGCCACGCCACGTTGATGGCCTGTTCGTGTTGACCGACCTCGGGCAACGCGAGGAACGGCTTGCCGAGGTAGAGCGCCTCACCGAGCAACTGGTTGCCCGCCGAAGCCACGACGGCTCGGCACGTCGCGAGCGACTCGACGAACGCACTCTCGCTGATGGCGCGGAAGCGGATCGCGCCGCGCGGTGCCTGTTCGCCGAGACCGAACAGCTCGACGGGCAACGGCGACTCGGCGAGTGCGTCCAGCACGTTCGGCGTGACCGAACGCCGGCAGTAGGCGGTGAGGTGTTCGCCGAACGTCGGCGTCGCCGCCAAGAGGTTCGCGCGCAGCATCGAACCGACGAACGTCACGTCGCGCGCGCCGGGCAGCGGCTCGGGGCGGAAGAACGACGACGAGATCGTGTGCACCTGCTCGTGGTAGAGCGCCCAGTTGATCGCACGCACGAGTTGCGCGCGTCGGCGCAGCGGTCCGGGCAGCCACGCGAAGTCACCGAACGTGAAACACGACTGGTGGTCGAGCGCGACGTACGGCACACCCGCGCGCTTCGCCGCGCGCGGACCACCCGGGTCGTAGTCGGTGATCAGGAGGTCCGCGCGGTGGAAGCGCATGAGCGCGGCCACGTCGTCCAGCACCTGTCCCATCGCCCGCAGGTAGCGCGCGACGAGGCGCGCGGTGCCGAGCTCCGAGATGCGTTGCTGCCGGTCGTAGGCGAAACGCAGTCCGGGCAGGCGCTGCACACGCACGTTGCTCCCGCGGTAGGCCGGTTCGAGCAGCTCGTACGCGTCGCCCGGCGCGAGCAGCGTCACTTCGTGCCGCGTACGCAAGATGTCGGTGACGGTGCGCACACGCGTCGCGTGTCCGCGGCCCTCACCGGCCATCGAATAGAAGATGTGTGCCACGCGCTCTGGATGGTAGGGCGCGTGGCGCCGAGTTCAGACCGTGAGTTCCTCGTCGTCCTCGATGCGGACGTCGAGTGCGCGCGCGTCGGCCGACGCGAGCGACGGCCAGTCGATCACTTCCAAGCGGCCGTCGAAGTGCTCGACGAGCGCCGTGCAGCTCTCGACCCAGTCGCCGTCGTTGGCGTACAGGATGCCGTCGATGTGTTTGATCTCGGCGTGGTGGATGTGCCCGCACACGACGCCGTCGAAGCCGCGCTTCTTCGCCGCGTGGGCGAGCTGCTCCTCGAAGCGACAGATGAAGTCGACCGCCTTCTTCACCTCGTGCTTCAAGTACGCCGACAGCGACCAGTACGGCTTGCCGCGCAGCTTGCGCCAGCGGTTGTAGACGTGGTTGAGCGCGAGTGCGAACTGGTACGCGCGATCGCCGAGGTGCGCCAGCCAGCGCTGCCCGTGCACGATGCCGTCGAACTCGTCGCCGTGCACGACCCACAGACGTTTGCCGTCGGCGGTCACGTGCACGACTTCGCGCCGCACGGTGATGCCGGCGAAGTCGAAGCCGGCGTAGCCGCGCAACGCTTCGTCGTGGTTGCCGGGCACCAGCACCACGCCGCCGCGCTTGCGGCCCCACTTGAGGAGGTACTGGAGCACACGCGACTGCGCGGCGTTCCAGTAGGGCGAGCGCCGCAGCCGCCAACCGTCGACGACGTCGCCGACCAGATAGAGCCGCTCGGCGTCGTGCTGGCGGAGGAAATCGAGCAGCAGCTCGGCCTTGCAGCCTCGCGTGCCGAGGTGCAGGTCGCTGATCCAGATCGTGCGGTAGCGCGTGCGGTTCTTCGTCATGACGTGACCCTCTACTCGGCTTCACCGAGCCCCATCTGCACCACGCGACCCCCTCGCGCGGGCACAGCATTCATCGCAGGTTTTCCCGTCGGCGTGGAGCACTTCCGCGCCTATTGACCGAAGTTCGAGCACGTCCTCGCGCTCCCTTCACGAAGCGGGTCGCAAACGGTTCGCGGCCCCGACTGCTAGCCTGCCCGAGAGCATGCCCCAGCGTTTCGAATCGGTCCTCGTCACGGGCGCCTCGAGCGGGATCGGCCGCGAACTCGTGCGCGTCTTCGCGCGCCGCGGAGCCCGCGTCGTCGCTCTCGCGCGCCGCGCCGAACGCCTCGACGAACTCGCGCGCGAACCCGACCTCGAGGGGCGCGTGCTGCCGCTCGTCTGCGACGTCGCGGACATCGACGCGCTGCGCCGCGCCGTGGCCGAACTCGACCACGGCCGCGCCTTCGACCTCGTGATCGCCAATGCGGGCGTCGGCCTCGGTGCGCATGCACGCACGCTCGCCTTCGAGGACCTCGAGCACACGTTGCAGGTCAACGTGCTCGCCGCAGCCGCGACACTGCACGCCGCACTGCCGGGGATGCTGTCGCGCGGTCGCGGCACCTTGTGCGGCGTGTCGAGTCTCGCCGGGAGCGGCGGCATGCCGGGCAGCGGCGCCTACGCCGCGAGCAAAGCGGCGCTCTCGACGTTGCTCGAGACGTTCGCGATCGACCTCGCGGGCAGCGGCGTGCGAGTGTGCGACGTGCAACCGGGCTACGTGCACACCGAGATGACCGCGGGCGCGGACCATCCGCTGCCGTTCGTGTGGGACGTCGCGCGCGCGGCGAGCCACGTCGCGGACCGCCTCGAGCGCGGCCGCACGCGCATCCGCTTCCCGTGGCAGCTCGTGCTCGCGCTCGATCTGTTGAAGCTCTGCCCGCGCGTCGTCTGGCGCACCGTCTTCGGTCGGCTGGTGCGCGACATCTGAGTGCGCCGCGAGAGCCGCCGCACGCCGCGCCGCGGCCTCTGCGCGCAACGCACCAGGACCCAGCCGATCGCCCGCGAGGAACGGCGACGGCCGCTCCGCGACGTTGCACGCGATGCCCAGTTCGTCGATGTGCGCCGCGAGGTTCGTGACGGCGAGTCGCGAGCGGCGCCAGGCCTGCTGCGCCCGCTCGGTTCCGATCGCCTGCGACAACTGCACGAGCGGCACGTCGATCTCGTGTTGCACGAGCGCCGTCGACGCCGGCGTCGAACCCGGCTTCGAACACTAGGAACGGCCTGCGTCGGTCGATCGCGATCACACGCATGCCGATCGCCGACAACGCCTCGGCGATCATCGCCCCGCTGATGCCGAGGCCGACCACCACCACGTCGCAGCGCGCGTCGCGCCGCAGCCGTTCGACGGGCGCGATCGGAGCGCGGTGGTGCATCCACACCGCCTGTCGGTGCGGAGATCGAAGATGCGTTTCAATCGAGTTCGCGTTGCCGCTGCCATCAGCGTGGCGCAGTCCCTCGTTGGCGTCACTCCGCGAAGTTCAGTAACTGAAGGCGCTGAAGGCCGTGACGTTGCTCTTCATGTCGCCTTGCGTCCTTTGCTTTGACTTTGCGTCCTTTGCGGTGAAGTGCAACATACCCGTGGCTACAGGCGTTGCACTTCACCGCAAAGGACGCAAAGGACGCAAAGTCAAAGCAAAGGACGCACGCGACATGAAGAGCAACGAAGAGCTGTGACCCTCCAGCGCTTCAGCCCTTCAGCGCTTCGGCGCGCGCTCGCTCAAGCGTTCGAGCAGGCGCTGCAGACTCTCCGGACTGATGCGCCCCGACAAGCCGTCGAGGAACTGCCCGCGGGAGTCGCACACGAGCACGAAGGGCAGCATCTCCGCGCCCTCCAGCTTCATGGCCAGCTCGTCGACCTCTTCGTCACCCGCGTCGCAGTCGGCGGCGAGCGCGACGTAGTGCGTGCCGAGGAGCGTCGCGAGCGCGGGCTTCTTCAGCGTCTTCTCGACGAGCGTTCGGCACTGGCTGCACTGCTCGCGCCCGTACTCGACGAACAGGAGCTTGTTGTCGCGTGCCGCGGTGCGCAGCGCCTCGGAGAGGTCGGTCTGCCAGGCGACGGCGCCGCCGTCGTCGAAGTGGGGATGGGTGCCGGCCTTCATGGAGTTCGGGGGCGGAGATTCTCGGCTCCCAGCGCGTCGGTGCAAGGGCCGAGGGGCGCGCCGTCAGGCGGGACGGCCCCAGAGGAAGCCTTGGCCCTGGGTGACTCCGAGGTCGACGAGCGCGGCCAAGTCGTCGCGCGTCTCGATGCCCTCCGCCACCACTTGGGAACCGAGTGCATGGGCCACGCGCAGCAGACGTTCGAGGACGCGGCGCTTCTCCTTCGCCGCGCCGACGCCGCTGACGCAGCGCCGATCGATCTTCACGACGTCCGGCTCCAGGAGGGCCAAGCTCTCCAAGCAACTGCGCCCGAAGCCCACGTCGTCGATCGCGATCTTCACACCGCGTTCGCGCAGGCGGGCGACCGGCTCGGCGAGGTACGACGGGTCGCCGATGATCTGCTGCTCGCTGATCTCGATGCAGTACTGCTCGGGGCTGCGGCCCGCCGGCAGCGATTCGAGCAGGTGCGCCGTGGGCACGTCGATCATCGTCGACGGGAACAGGTTGAGATGGCAGTGCACGTCCGCAGCGAGGCGACCGGCGGCTTCGAGTCCGCGCCGGAAGCACTGGTGGTCGACCAGCGTCAGCAGGTTGTTCTCGAAGCACAGCCGGAAGAAGTCCTGCGGCATCGAGAAGGGCGGACAGTCGGCGCGACTCAGGAACTCGTAGCCGGTCACCGACTCGTCGCGCAGGTCGTGGATCGACTGCTTCACCGCACGCAGCGTCGCGCCCGAGCGGAACGCGGCGAGGAAGCGCTCGCGCTCGCTCTCGTCGCGCGGTTCGTTCGAACGATCGGCGTCGCTCGCGACGCGGTTCTTGCCGGAGGCCTTGCCGTCGCGCACGACGAGCCGGCACTGCGCGAGGAGCTCGTCGACCGACGGCGTGCCGTGCGAGACCTCCGCGAGACCGATCGAAGCCGTCGCGTGCACCTTGCGGCCGTCGATCGACAGCGGCGAACTCGACAGGCACAAACGCGTGCGCTCCGCGACCGCGCGCCCTTCGCGCACGTCGGTGCGCGGCATCAGCACGAGGAACTCGTCGCCGCCGATGCGCGCCGCGTAGTCGCCGCTGCGCAGGCTCTCGCGCAACACGCGCGCCGTCTCGCGCAGCAGCACGTCACCGACGCCGTGACCGAGCGTCTCGTTCACTTCGCGGAAGTCGTCGAGGTCGACGAGCATCGCCGCCGTCGGCGTCCCGTCGTGCCGCGCCCAGTGCAGGACGCGGCTGAGCACCTGTTGGAGCCCGCGCCGGTTGAGCAGGCTCGTCAGCGGGTCGATCTGCGCGAACTTCGCGAGTTGCGCGTGCGCCAGTCGCAACTGATTGCGCACGAGCGCGAGCTCGTCTTCGAGCCGGCGACGCGCGACGACGCCGTCGAGCAGTCGTGTGAGCAGCGGCCCCGTGAGTCCTTCGAGCGGCAACCAACCGGCCGCACCGGGCGGCAGCGCGCCGTCGTCGGGGTCCGTGCCGTCGTGCAGCGCGAGCACCGGACGCTCGGGCGCCGCACCGGCGATCTCGAGCGCCGCCGTGCCGCTGTGTTCGTCGCCGATCAACGCTCCGACGAGCACGAGCGCCACGTCGTGCGACAGCAGTGCCTCGCGCGCGCCCTTCACGTCGGCGCACCAGGTCACGCCGGACGTCGCGAGCGCGGTTCCCGACGGACGCACTTCGCGCCGCTCGCCCTGCCAGGCCGTGAACGACACGGCGAGCAGCCGCGCGATCCGCTCCGCGACGGCCGTCCGAGCGTCGACGACCAACACTCCCGGGGCGCCGCGCGCGCGCTTGCTCGTCTGGCTCGTCGGGTTCATGCTGCTCGTTCGTGCGGCGGCGAGAGCCCGTCGGGACCAGGGTCCGCAGCCGGGAGGGCGAGTGAGGCTAGCCGTGGCCGAGGCCGACCCCCGTGCGGGCGCGGTCCTTGGGTCCGGTGTGAGTCCGGATATGGGACGACCCACCCAGGTGCATGCGCCGCCGCCGACACGGGATCGCGAACGATGACGGAGCCCTTGGACCACTCGACGACGACCACCCGCCGCGGATCGACGCGCCCGCTCCTCTCGACCGCCGTACTCGGGCTCGCCTGCGTTCTGCTGGTGGTGAGCATCTGGAATCTGTGGCGCGCCTTCGTGCCGCCTTCGAAGGCCTTCGACCCCGACGCGGCGCCGCGGCTCGTGGAGGCGCGCGGCGACCTGGCCGCGGACGAACGCGCGACCATCGACTTGTTCGAGCGCAGCAGCCGCAGCGTCGTCGCGATCGCGACGTCCTCGGCCGGTGTCTTCGACGCACCGCGCTCGGCCAGCGCCCGCATGGGTTCGGGCAGCGGCTTCGTCTGGAACGACGAGGGCATCGTCGTCACGAACCACCACGTCGTCGCCGACGCACGCACGTGCCTGGTGCGCTTGGCCGACGGCGAGGCCCACCTCGCGACGATCATCGGTTCGTCGCCGCCGCACGACCTCGCGGTGTTGCGCATCGACGCGCCGAAGAGCGCGCTGGAACCGTTGCCGATCGGAACGTCGAAGGACCTGCGCGTCGGTCAGAAGGTCTTCGCGATCGGCAGTCCGTTCGGACTCGAGCAGAGCCTCTCGACGGGCGTGATCAGCGCACTCGAACGCATCATCGAGTCACAGGACGGGGAAGGACTCGCGGGCATGATCCAGACGGACGCCGCGATCAATCCCGGCAACTCGGGCGGTCCGTTGCTCGACAGTGCGGGGCGATTGATCGGCGTCAACACCGCCATCGCGACCACGACGGGCGCGTACTCGGGCATCGGCTTCGCGGTGCCGGTCGACACCGTCAACTGGGTCGTGCCGCAGCTCCTGCGCAGCGGCGTCGCGCCGCAGGCCGGACTCGGAGTGTTGCTCGAGGACCCGGTCGCGACGGCCATGCTCGGAATCGAAGGTGCGCTCGTGAAGCGCGTCATCGAAGGGCATCCGGCGCAGCGCGCGGGCCTGCGCGGCGGGGGACTCTCGGCCGACGGTCGGCGCTTGGTCGGCGATCTGATCGTCGCGGTGAACGGCGAGCCGATTCGCACGGCGCGCGACCTGACCGCCGAGCTGCGTCGTTATGCGATCGGCGCGACGATCGAACTCTCGATCGTGCGCGCCGGTCAGCGCATGAACGTGTCGATCGCACTCGGCAATCTCGAAACGCGGGAGCTCTGACACGTGCCGACCTCTCACTGGCTCGCAGTCGCGTGCGGCGGAGCGCTCGGCGCGGTGCTGCGCCAGTGGTTCACGCTGCAGTCCGCGCGCATGGGCGTCGCGCCGTTCCTCGGCACGCTCGTCGTCAACGTGATCGGTTGCCTGGTGATCGGCTGGCTGCTGGCCTGGTCCGAACGCACCGGGGCGCTCTCGACGGCCTCGCGGCACCTGTGGGTGGTGGGGGCGCTCGGTGCGTTCACCACCTATTCGACCTTCGCCGTCGACGCCTTCGAACTCGTGCGCAGCGGGCGGCCGTGGTTCGCGCTGCTCAACGTCGTGCTGCACCTCGTGTTGGGCGGGGCGGCGCTGCTGCTCGGCCGCGCGGCGGCCGCGTGAGTCGCCGCCGATCTTCACGAGCACGATCGCGCGCCGGCTGGTAGCGTCGTAGGCAGCGAACCTGCCATGGGCTTCCATTTCGAACGCGACGAACCGATCGATGTCGGCGTACGCCGCATCGCGAACGAGCGACTGTTGCGAGTGCGTGAGTCGATCGCGAGCACGACCAGCGACACAGGCGTGCACCTCGACGAGGTCGTGCACCGTGTGCGCACGACGTGCAAGGAACTGCGCGGACTCCTGCGCCTCGTCGAGGAGCCGCTCGACGACGAGTTCGCCGTCGCCAACGGGGCGTTGCGCCGCGCGGGACGTGAAGTCGAGGTGGCGCGCGAGCGCGACGCGATGCTCGCGTGCCACGACGAACTCGTGCACGCGCTTCCGCCGGCGGTGGTCGACGCTCTCACGCCGTTGCGCGACGAGTTCGTGTGTGCGCCGGGAACGAAGGGCGACGTCGACACACACGCGGCGCTCCTGCGCTCGGACGAACATCTCGCCCACGTCGCAGCGCGCGTCGCCGACTGGCCGCTCGCGAGCGAAGGTCTCGAACTCGTCGCGCCGGGCTTCGAACGCTCCTATGCACGCGCCCGTCGCGCGGAACGCGCCGCACGTCGCGTCGAGGACGGCGAGCCGCGCCACGAGTGGCGCAAACGTGCGAAGGTGCACTGGTACCACCTGCGGCTCTTCCGCCCGGTGTGGCCCGCGCTGTTCGAGAGTCTGGCGGGCGAGGCGAAGCGTCTCACCGAGGCGCTCGGCCTCGAACGCGACCTCTCCTTGCTGCGTACGCACATCGCTTCCCGCCCGGCGGGCGAGAGCGAGATCCCGAGCGCCTACCTCGACGAACTCGCGACGCGCCGCGAGCGCGCCATCTCGCGCGCCGAACGCATCGGTCGGCGTCTGTTCGCGAGCGATCGGCGCACGCTGCGCGAGCAGCTCGACGCCCTGTGGCGTGCCTGGCGCCGCTGAAAGCGGCGCCCAGGATCTCCGCGGCGCGTGCAACGCACCCGTCCGCGCGCGTCGCCCCGTGTCGCTCGCAGCTCTCAGCCCTTCGCCTTCACTTCTTCCGGCACGATCGGCTCCGGGCCGCCCAGTCGCCAATCGGCCGGTTCCTCGAGCCACATCTCGAAGCCGCCGCGCGCACCGGGCGCGAGGCGTCCGGTGAACACGAGGTAGTTCTGCACGTACTCCCCGTCGGCGCGCCGGCGCAGATCCGCCGTGTCGAACAGAGCCACGTGCTTCTTGGCGATGCGCACGCGCACCGCCGTGTCCTTGGCGCCGGTGCGCATGAGGAGCGTGAGGCTGCCGTCGTCCTCGTCGAAGATGCGCTCGATCGCGCCGAACACCTGCACGATCGCGCCGCCTTCACATGCGAACGCGGCCAGGCGCAGTTGCTCGGGCAACTCGGCGTCGACGTTCAGCACCGGGTTGCGCGCGTGGCGAGCACGCGCTTCGTCGATGGCCTGTGCGCGCGCGTCCCACCACGGCAGCAGTCGCTCGTACGGCCGCACGACCTCGATCTCGCCCGGCGTGCGCGCGCGGTTCGTGGCCGGGTTCCAGATGCCGAGTCGTTCGCGTTGCGCCGCGCGCTGCGCTTCGACGAAGGCCGCGTGGTGCGACGTGCTGTTGCCGTACTTGTTGAAGTACGGACTCTTGCCGAGGCGCACGAGCAGCACCTGGTAGTCGACGCCGTCCGGCAGCACGACGTGGCACAGGAGTCGACCGTACACGTCGCGGCGCTCGACGCCGTCGGGGAAGACGAGGCCGACCTTGACCGCGCCGTCGACGGTGCAGTGCTCCGGGAAGAACGTCTGCGCCCACGCGGCGGTCTCCTGACCGAAGAGCGTCTCGGGCTTCGACGTCGAGAGCGACGCGTTGCCCGCGAGTTTCTCCTCCGAGTCGACGCACAACAGGCGCAGCTTCTCCTTCACGCCGTTGCGCATGACGTGGATCGTGTCGCCGTCGACGATCGTCGCGACCTCGAACAGCTCGGTCGGCACGGGGCCCGGCTGGACGAGCGCGCGGTACGACGCGTCCTGCGCGGCGACGGCGGCCACCGGCGCGGCGGCGGGCGTCTCTTGTCGTGCGAGCGCGAGGAGCGGCGTCGCGGCGACGAACGAAAGGAAGAGCGCGAACACGGGGCGGAGTTTCATGGCGTCGAGAATGGAGTTCGCGGACATCAGATCACGGTCGGTGCGGCGAGGACCGGCTCGAGGGCGCGGAAGCCCTCGACCGGTTGATGGTGTTCGAGCGCGTCGGCCAGCACACGCGCGAGGCGCGGCGCGTCGGCCTTCGCTCCCATGGCGATGAGCGTCGAGCCCGAGCCCGAGATGGTGGCCGACCACGCGCCCGCGGCGCGCGCGGCGGCGAGCGCAGCGTCGGCGCCCGCGATGAGGGGCGCGCGGTGGCGCACGTGCAGGTGCTCGACGGTGCCGTGGGCGATCAGCTCCGGATCGCCGGTGCGCAGACCTTCGAGCAGCGCCGCCAGGCGCCGCGGCTGGTCCACGGCGTCCGCGAACGCGACCTCTTTCGGCAGCACGGAGCGCGCGAGCGGCGTGTGGAGCGGCGCTTTCGGCCACGCGGCGGCGAAACCGATCGCGGGGTGGAGCGGCTGGCGGATGACGCGCCAGCCGCGCGCCGCCTGGATCGAGAGCACACAGCCGCCGTGCAGCGCCGCGAGGGCGTTGTCGGGATGGCCTTCGAGCTCGACGGCGGCCGCGAGGAGTTCGGAAGCGCAGAGGCGAGTGCCGCTGTGCCCAACGGCACCGTGCCGCTGCGCGAGGGCGTCGCCGAGCAGGAGCCCCGCGGCGACCGCCGCGCCGCTCGACCCGAGCCCGCGAGCGATCGGGATCTGTGAGCGGATCTCCAGCGCGACCGCGAGGTCCGCACGCGCGCCGAGGGCGCGGCGCAGTGCTCGGACGACCAGATCCGTGTCGCCGCTCGGCCATCCGTCCGGCGCGCGGACGACCTCGACCGCGAGCGGCCCCGGCCGCACGGTGGCCGTCGCCGCGACCGACAGGAACAGGTCGAGGCACAGCCCGAGCAGGTCGAACCCCGGGCCCAGGTTCGACGTCGAACACGGCACCTCGACACGCAGCGCGTTCCCAACTCCCTTGCCGGCCGGATCGACGTCGTCGCGCATGGGGGAGGTCGCTGTCCGGCGCCTGGCGCCTGCGGGCGCGAAGGGTATAACCAGGGGCTCGAACGAGCACGCGCGAAGCCGCCGATGTGCGCCGCCGTGCCCCAGCGCCCGAACCTCGTCACACCCCGTGGAAGACACAGCCCAAGAGCTCGAACACGAGCGTCTCTCGTCCCGCCTGGCCACGATTCCGGGCGTCGAGCTCCTCCCCAGCCATGGTCGCTGGGTGTTGATGAAGGTCAAGAACCCGAACGTCGTTTCACAACGGCTCAACCGTGAATTGTTCGAAGGCGCGGTGACGGTGCCGCAGCACCTCGACGGCGCGCTGCGGATTCCCGTGCGCTCGGCGCGTGAGAACGAGCAACTCCTGAAGGCCGTCGCGCGCGTGATGAAGAGTCCGCGCGTGGACGCCGACGAAGACGTCGAAGACGAGGAGTGAGCGTGACCCGCAGCGAGTCCGCGCTCGCGTGACGCGTACGGCGTCGGACAAGAGATCCGCCGCGGCACAGCCGAAGTGCGGGATGCAAAACACCTCAGCCACCTGCGCGCGGAGCGCGCAGGTGGCTGAGGTGTTTTGCATCCCGCATTCGGCTGTGCCGCGGCGGATCTCTTGTCCGACGCCGTACGCGTCACGCGAGCGGTCAGGCCGCCGAGTGCTCGCGTTGCAACGCCCGCACTATGCCGCCGCGTGCTCGCGCAACAGCGCTCGCACTTTGCGCTCCATCAGCTCGATCGTGAGCTGCGGCGTCATCTTGTTCTCCTCGAAGTACTTCGCGACCTGCTGGAACGTCGCGCGGTTGCGCTGCGCGATGCGGCGCATCTCCTGCGCGAGTTCGCTCTGCGCGACGCGCAGCTTCTCCGCGTCGGAGATGGCACCCACGATGAAGTAGGCGCGCAACGAGCGCTCCGCGGCGACGCGCGTCGCTTCGCGTTGCGCTTCGACGCGCTCCTTCGCTTCGGGCTCGGCCACGCCGCCCTGCACGAGTTGGCGGTAGGAGTCGTGGAGGCGCGCGGCGAGCTGGTTGTCGAGCATGCGCGGCGGCACGTCGAACGGGTGGGCCGCCATGAGTGCGTCGAACAGCGCGGCTTCGACGCGCACGCGCTCCTGTTCCTGCTTCGCGCTCAGGAGCTGTTCCGCGACCTTCGCCAGGAACTCCGTCTCGTCCGCGACACCGAAGGCCTTGTGCAGGTCCTCACGCGTGGGTATCTCGAGTTCGAAGACCTGACTCAACGTCACACGGCACACACCCTGTTTGCCGCGCAGTTCTTCTTGTTCCCACTCCTGCGCGAACGTCATCGGCACATCGACGGTCGAGCCTTCGCGCGCGCCGGTGAGGGTCTTCTTCCACGCCGCTTCGTCGGCGCCCGTCGGCGGCATCTCGGCCGCGAGGCGCAGTCCTTCGCGCGTGGCGACGACGTTGCCGTCGTGCAGGATCTCGATCTTGCCGACGGCCATGCCGTCGGTCGCGGGCAGGCCGTTGTCGCCGGCCGGCTTCGGACGCGCCTGTTGGCGGCGCACGTCCTCGATCGTCTTCTCGACTTCGCCGTCCTCGATCTTCACGTCACGACGTTCGACGGGCAGGCCCTTGTAGGTGCCGAGCGTGAACGCGGGCTTGAGGTCGAGTTCGAGCGCCAGTTCGAGGTCCTTGCCGCGCGACCAGCCCTCGCCGCCCGTGACGTGCGGCTGGAGGACGACCTCGAGCTTCTCCTCCTTGACGGCCTTGTCCATCGCCGTGCGCAGGTAGTGCTCGATGGTCTCGCGCTGCACGGCATCGCCGAACATCTTCTCGATCACGCTGGGCGGCACGTGTCCGGCTCGGAAGCCTTTCACGCGCGCCTTCTTCGAGGCCGCGCCGAGGTGGATCTGGAACTGCTGCTGGAACTCCGCCGAGGGCACGGTGAGGGAGACCTTGGCGGTGCAGGGGCCGGTCTTCGCGACTTGGACGTCCACGTGTCGAGACTGCTGGAAAAGGTGGCGCGGCCGCGTGCGTCGAACGGACGCTGCGGCCGCGGAGATGGCGGGGCGGACAGGTTAACGACGGGCCGACCTGCCGAACAGATCGACAGGGCGGACCGAGCGGCTCAACTGTGGAGCGCGCGCCCGTCCACGGCGAGGGCCGCTTCCTTCACGCACTCGGCCAGCGTCGGGTGGGCGTGGCAGGTGCGGGCGATGTCCTCGGAGCTCGCTCCGAATTCGATGGCGGCCGTGACCTCGGCGATCAGGTCGCCGGCGCGCGGGCCGACGATGTGGGCGCCGAGCACGCGGTCCGTGTCCTTGTGCGCGAGGATCTTGACCTTGCCGACCGCCTGGCCGAGGGCGCGCGCGCGGCCGTTCGCGAGGAACGAGAAGACGCCTTTGCGGTAGGGCACGCCGGCTTCGACGAGCTGCTCCTCGGTGCGACCGACGCCGGCCACCTCGGGCGCCGTGTAGACCACGGACGGGATCGCGTCGTAGTTGACGTGGCCGTGGCCGGTGGCGATCAGCTCGGCGCACGCGACGCCTTCGTCCTCGGCCTTGTGCGCGAGCATCGGCCCGACGATCACGTCGCCGATAGCGAACACACCCGGCACGTTGGTGCGGAAGTGGCCGTCGGTGCGGATGCGGCCGCGCTCGTCGAGCTGGACACCCGCTCTGTCGAGGCCGAGCGCCTCCGTGTTCGGAACACGACCGACCGCACACAGCACCTTGTCGGCCTGCAGCGGCGGCCGGCCGTCCATCTCGACCACACAGCCGTCGCCAACCTTGCGCGCGCCCGTGACGCGCACGCCGAGCACGATCTCGAGACCCTGCTTCGCGAGGATCTTGTGCGCTTCCTTCGCGATCTCGGTGTCCATGCCGGCGAGGATGCGGTCGGCGTACTCGAGCACCGTGACCTTCGAACCGAGGCGCGCCCACACCGAACCGAGTTCGAGGCCGATCGCACCCGCGCCGATCACGACGAGGTGCTTGGGCACGCTCTTGAAGGACAGGGCCTCGGTGCTCGTCACGACGTGCGACCCGTCGAGTGCGACGCCCTTCAGGTGGGCGACGCGCGAACCCGTCGCGACGATCACGTTCTCGCCCTCGACGCGCGATTCGCTGCCGTCGTTCGCGACGACGCGCACGCGCTTCGGCGCTTCGAACGTCGCGTGGCCCGTGATGCGCGTGATGCCGTTCTTCTTGAACAGACCGGCGATGCCCTTCGTCAGGCCGTCGACCGTGGCGTCCTTGCGCGCCAGCATCGTGTCGAGGTCGAGCGAGACCGACTCCGCGCGCACACCGTGCGACGCGAGTTCGTGCTGCGCCTGGTGGAAGAGCTCGCTCGACTCGAGCATGGCCTTCGACGGGATGCACCCGACGCGCAGGCACGTGCCGCCGAGCTGCGCTTCGCGCTCGACACACGCCACCTTCAGCCCGAGTTGCGCCGCGCGGATCGCCGCGACGTAACCGCCGGGACCGGCGCCGATGACGAGGAGGTCGTACTTGGTGGCGGTCGTGCTCATGTGGGCTCGTTCTCAGACCTCGAGGAGCATGCGGCTCGGGTTCTCGATGCACTCCTTGATGCGCTTCAAGAACGTGACGGCTTCGCGCCCGTCGACGAGGCGGTGGTCGTAGGTCAACGCGACGTACATCATCGGGCGGATCACGACGGCGCCGTTGACGGCCATCGGCCGCTCTTGAATCGCGTGCAAGCCGAGGATGCCGCTCTGCGGCGGGTTGACGATCGGCGTGCTGAGCAGCGACCCGTAGATGCCGCCGTTGCTGATCGTGAACGTGCCGCCGGTCAGCTCTTCGAGCGTGATCTTGTTCGCCTGAGCACGCTTGCCGAAGTCGGCGATCTGCGCCTCGATCTGTGCGAAGCCGAGGCCTTCGGCGTTGCGGATCACCGGCACGACGAGGCCCTTGCCGCCGCCGACCGCGATGCCGATGTCGTGGTAGTGGCGGTAGAGGATGTCGTTGCCGCGGATCATCGCGTTGATCGCGGGCACGGCGCGCAGCGCGTCGACCGCGGCCTTCACGAAGAACGACATGAAGCCGAGCTTCGTGCCGTGGCGCTTCTCGAACGCGTCCTTGTGAGCGGCGCGCAGTTCCATGACCGCGGTCATGTCGATCTCGTTGAACGTCGTCAGCAGCGCGGCGTTCGACTGCGCCTCGACGAGGTTCTGCGCGATACGGCGGCGCAGCGTCGTCATCGGCACCACTTCTTCGTCGCGCGAACCGCGCGGCGCGGCGGCGGCCGGCCGAGCGCTC
>JBIKNC010000007.1:0-46273 GCA_044358925.1 Planctomycetota bacterium
TTACGCATGGTGACGGCCGGGCGCTAGGGCCCGCCACGTCTCGATCTGACCCGCGGCCGTGCGACTCGCCGCTCTTGTGGAAAGTGGCGCCTGCGTGTCAGACACCGTACCGCCAGTGTCACCGGCGCTTCGCGAGTTCGCGATCCCGCAACTCACGACGCAGGATCTTGAGCACGCTGCTCTTCGGCAGTTCGGCGAGGAACTCGATCTCGCGCGGGACCTTGTAGGCGGCGAGGTTCTCGCGCGCGTAGGTCTCGATGGCTTCGGCGTCGAGTGACGAGCCCGCGCGCAGCACCACGAAGCTCTTCACCAGCTCGCCCTTCTTCGCGTCGGGCACGCCGATCGTCGCGGCCTCGGCGATGTCGGGATGCGCCATCAGCACGGCGTCGACCTCGTCGGGGAAGACCTTCAGGCCGCCGACGATGATCATGTCCTTCTTGCGGCCGACGATCTTGAAGTAGCCGTCCGCGTCCATCGTCGCGAGGTCGCCCGTGTGCATGAAGCCGCCCTTCAGCGCGGTGGCGGTCTCGTCGGGACGATTCCAATACCCTCTCATCACCTGCGGACCGCCGATGACGAGTTCACCTTCGCTGCCGAGCGGAACTTCCTTGGTTCCGGTGTCGGCGTCGACGATGCGCGCATCGGTCGAGCTGATCGGCACACCGACCGTGCCGATCTTGCGCGTGCCGCCGAGCGGGTTGCAGTGCGACACGGGCGAGGTCTCGCTCATGCCGAAGCCCTCGACGATGGTCGCGCCGGTCAAGGACTCGAAGCGCTTCAAGACCTCGGGTGCGATCGGCGCGGAGCCGGAGAAGCAGCTCTTCACGCTCGACAGGTCGTGGCTCTCGATGCCGGGGAAGTCGCACAGCGCGCCGAACAGTGCGGGCACCGCGGGGAAGAGCGTGACGCGGTGTTTCTCGATCGCCTTCACCAAGGCGGGAACGTCGCGCGGGTTCGGCAGCAGGACGAGCTTCGCGCCGACCCACAAGCCGAAGTTCATGCACACCGTCAGCCCGAACACGTGGAAGAGCGGCAGCGCCGTCATCATCACTTCGCGGCCCGGCTGACAGCCCGTGAACCACGCGGCCGTCTGCTGCACGTTGAACGACAGATTCCGGTGGCTGAGCATCGCGCCCTTCGCCGCGCCGGTCGTGCCGCCCGTGTACTGGAGCAGCGCCAGGTCATCGAGTGAACTCGCGTGCGGCTTCGCGAGCGGCGTCGACGCATCGAGCAGCTTCCTGAAGCGATGCACGCCCGCTTCGTCGGGGAACTTCGCGTAGCGCTTCGGTTTGGCTTTCGCGAGTTTGAACGGCGCCAGCCAGTTCAGCGGGAAACGCAGGTACTCGGGGATCGTCGCGACGACGATCTGTTTCGGCGCGAGTGCCTTGCGGTGCTCGCGCAAGACCTCCATCCACGTGAAGTCGCTCGTGATCGCGAGCGACACACCTGCGTCGCTCCACTGATGCTGCACTTCGCGCAACGTGTAGAGCGGGTTCGTCATCACGACGACCGCGCCGACTTGAAGCGCCGCCTGGAACGCGATCACCGTCTGCGGCAGGTTGGGCAGTTGGATCGCGACGCGGTCGCCGGGCTTCACACCCAGCGCAACCAGTGCGCCCGCGAAGCGCGCCACCAGTCCCGCGAGCTGCGCGTACGTGAACGTCGCGTTGAGGAAGTTGAGCGCGGGCCGCTCGCCGTGACGCTGTGCGCTGCGCGAGAACGCGGCCGCGAGCGTCAGTTCCTCGAACGCCAACTCGGGCGGAACGCCGCCGTCGTAGGCACGATGCCAAGGCCTCGTGAAGGTCATGCGGCTAACCTAACCCGCGCGATGAGCCTGCCCGACGACTGGAGCGCGCGACTGTCCCGCTCCCTGATGCCGACCGGCGCCGAAGTGCGCGGCGCCCCGCGCGCCGGCGTCGCGATCGCGGTCTCGCCGCGGCACGAGATCCTGCTCATGCGGCGCGCGGAGCACCCGCTCGATCCGTGGTCGGGCCACGTGAGCCTGCCCGGCGGCCGCGTCGACCCGAAGGACGCGTCGAGTGAACACGCCGCGCGGCGCGAGGCGTTCGAGGAGCTGGGCGTCGACCTCGCCCGCGACGCCGTGCTCGTCGGCGCGCTCGAGCCCCTACCCGCGACCGCGCGCGGCGCCACGCTCGACCTCGTCGTGCACCCGTGGGTCTACCGGCTCGAGCGCGACGTCACGCTCACGAAGAACGTCGAGGTCGACGAGGGCTTCTGGCTACCCGTCGGCGCGCTGCTGGCCGGCGAGCTCGCGCACGAGCACGTGATCGAACGCGCCGGACTCATCCACCGACGTCCTGCGTGGCGCGTCGGCCGCCACGTGGTGTGGGGGCTGACGCACGTGATCTTGTCGCGGTTCTTCGAACGCATCGCGGTCGAAGATCGCTGACAAGCCGAAGCGGTCAGGGGCTGCTCAGCTTTCAGCGGCTCACATCCTGCCGTGCGTCTTCGTTGTGTTCCTGTGCGCTGACTTTGCGTCCTTTGCGCCTTTGCGGTGAAGTGCAACCACACAGGATCGGGTGTCGTTGCACTTCACCGCAAAGGCGCAAAGGACGCAAAGTCAGCGCAAAGGAACACAACGAAGACGCACGGCAGGATGTGAGCCGCGGGAGGTTGTGACCCGCCGCGACTCGCACTGCAGCATCCCTTCGAATCTTCAGGCGCGCTTCACGACCACCGCGACCTTCTCTCCGCCCGCGTCACCTCGCGACACCGAACTCGGCACGCTCTCGAACGCGATCGAACGCGCCAGAGTCTGCTCGCGCACGTAGGCGTTGTGTTCGTCGAGCGCCGCACGCACGACCGCTGAACCGTCGACCACGAGTTCGATCTCGTCCGACACGGCGAAGTCGGCCTCCTTCCGCGCCGACTGCACCAGCCGCACCACGTCGCGCGCGAGGCCTTCACGCTCGAGTGCGGGCGTGACGTTCACGTCGAGCGCAACGACACCAGCGCCGCCCGGCAACGCCGCGGCCGCGGCGCCTTCCTCGGCGGGCACGAGCTGAAGCTCGCACTCGCCGAGCTTTGGATCGAGCGTGTGGCCGGCCAGTTCGACGCGCCCGTCCGCGAGACGCTTCCACGCGCCGCTCTTCGACGCCGCCATCACGGCCTTCATGTCCGGACCGAGCCTGGCGCCGACCTTGCGCGCGTCGACCTTCAGCACGAAGCGCGCGAACTTCTCCACGTCGCGGCTGAACTCGACGCTCTTCACGTTGAGTTCGTCGGCGACGAGGTCCGCGTAGGGCTTCAGGCGCTCCGCGCGCTCGCCCGCGATCGTCGCTTTGGCGAGCGGCAGCCGCACGCGCAGGCGCTTCGCCTCACGCAGGCCCAGCGCGAGTGAACAGACCTCGCGCACGAGGTCCATGTCCGCCACGAGTTCGGGGTCCTTCGGCAACAGGCTCGCATCCGGCCAGTCGCACAGGTGCACGGACTGCGCCCCCGCCTCGCCCTCGACCAGTCCGCGGTGGATCTCCTCCGTCACGAACGGCAACAGCGGCGCCGCGACCTTGCACCACGTGACGAGGCAGGTGTGCAGCGTGTCGTAGGCGTCCTGCTTGTCTTGCGAGGGACCGCTGGCCCAGAAGCGCTCGCGGCTGCGCCGGATCCACCAGTTGTTGAGCGCCTCGAGGTAGCCCTTCACCACCTCACACGCGCCGCTGATGTCGTAGGCGTCGAGCGCGCTCTGCGCACCCTCGACGAGTTCGCGCGTCTTCGCCAGCACGTAACGATCGAGCAGGCCCTTCTGATCGCCGCGCACGCGGCCCTTCACGCCGTCGGCGTTGCCGTACAGCGCCAGGAAGTACCACGCGTTCCAGACCGGCATCAGCACGAGCCGCAGCACCTCCGCGAACTCCGCGCCGTCCTTGCTGATCGCGAGGTCGCCGCCGCGCAGGATCGGCGAGGCCATGAGGTGCCAACGCAGCGCATCCGAGCCGTATTTCTCGAACACTTCTTCGGGCGGCGGATAGTTGCGCAGGCGCTTGCTGAGCTTCTGCCCGTCCGCCGCGACGACGACGCCGTGGCAGATGACGTTCTGGAACGGCGGTTTGTCGAACAGCGCCGTGCCCAGCACCATCAGCGTGTAGAACCAACCGCGCGTCTGCGCGACGTACTCGACGATGAAGTCGGCGGGGAAGTGCTTCTCGAACCAGGCGCGGTTCTCGAACGGATAGTGCACCTGCGCGAACGGCATCGAGCCCGACTCGAACCAGCAGTCGAGCACGTCCGGCACGCGCCGCATCGTGCTCTTGCCGGTCGGGTCGTCGGGGTTCGGGCGCGTCAGGAGATCGATCGCCGGCCGGTGCAGGTCCGTCGGACGCACGCCGAAGTCGCGCTCGAGTTCGGCGAGGCTGCCGTACACATCCGTGCGCGGGTACTTGGGATCGTCGGAGCGCCAGACCGGGATCGGCGTGCCCCAGAAGCGGCTGCGACTGATCGACCAGTCGCGCGCGTTCTCGAGCCACTTGCCGAACTGACCGTCCTTGACGTGCTCCGGGATCCAGCGGATCTGCTGGTTCAGCTCGACCATGCGCTGCTTGAACTTCGTGACCTCGACGTACCACGAGTTCATCGCGCGGTAGATGAGCGGCTCGTCCGTGCGCCAGCAGTGCGGATAGTTGTGGCGGTACTGCTCGTGCCGCACGACGCGCCCCTCGTCCTTCAGGCGCTTCGCGATCGGCTTGTTGGCCTCGAAGACGTTGAGCCCGACGAAGTCCGGGACTTCGTTCGTGAAGCGGCCTTGCTCGTCGACCGGCACCACGAGTTCGATGCCGTTCGCCTCGCACAGGCGCTGGTCGTCCTCGCCGAAGCCCGGCGCCATGTGCACGACGCCGGTGCCTTCGCTCGTGTCGACGAAGTCGCCGCCGAGGACGCGGTGCACGCCCTTGCGCCCTTTGAAGTACGGGAAGAGCGGCGTGTACGTGCGCCCCACCAAGTCCTTGCCGCGCATCGTCGCGACGCACGCCGCGCCGTCGAGTTCACGCGCGTACTTGGCCGCCGCCGCCACGCCGAGCACCCAGAACTCCCCCTTCACCGCGTACACGCCGTACTCGATGTCGGGCCCGACCGCCGCCGCGAGGTTCGACGGCAACGTCCAGGGCGTCGTCGTCCAGACGAGCAGCTCCAGCGGCCCTACGTCCCCCGCGCGCGGCGCGAGAGCGAACTTCACCGTCAACGCCGGGTCGTCGCGCTCGCGGTACGCATTGTCCTGACGCGTCTCGAAGTTCGAGACCGGCGTCTCGGCCGCCCACGAGTACGGCATGACGCGGTAGCCCTCGTACACGAGGCCCTTGTCGTGGAGCTGCTTGAACGCCCACAACACACTCTCCATGTAGGAGAGGTCCATCGTCTTGTAGTCGCGCTCGAAGTCGACCCAACGACCCTGGCGCGTGACGTACTCCTGCCAGTCGCGCGTGTAGCGCAGCACCGACTCGCGGCAGTGCGCGTTGAAGCGCTCGATGCCGTACTCCTGGATCTTCTGGCGCCCGCTGATGCCGAGCTGTTTCTCGGACTCCATCTCCGCCGGCAGGCCGTGGCAGTCCCACCCGAAGCGCCGGTCGACGCGCCGCCCGCGCATCGTCTGGTAGCGCGGCACGACGTCCTTCGCGTAGCCGGTCAGGAGGTGCCCGAAGTGCGGCAGGCCGTTCGCGAACGGCGGCCCGTCGTAGAACACGAACTCGTGCCCGCCGTCCTTGGTCGCCGGGCGCTGGTCGATCGAGCGCTGGAACGTGCCCTCCGCCTGCCAGCGCGCGAGCGTCTCGCGCTCCTGCTGGGGGAAGTTCGGGCGCTGCGGGACGGCGGGGTACGCCGCGCCGGTCGCGGCGGGGCTTCGATCGGTTTCGGCGTGTGTCATCGGGGCGTCCTGGGGCCGAGGATTCTAGGCCAGGGTGCACACCCCACCGCGCTCCGGCTCGCACACACTCTCGCTAAGCTCGTCGCCCGTGAAACTCATCCTGCGACTCTCGATCGTTCTGGTGCTCGGCCTCCTGATCGCGGCCGGACTCCTGTTCTTCTTCCGCAACGGCATGATCGAGACCACGGTCGAGCAGGCCGGCGAGTTCGCGTTCGGCGTGCCGACGCCGCTCGACGGCGTGACGACCGAGTTCGGCAGCGGCGACTTCGCGCTGAACGGCTTCGCGGTCAGCAACCCCGAGGGCTTCTCGACGCAGCCGCTCTTCAAGCTCGGCAGCGCGTCGATGAACCTGCCGCTGATGAAGCTCTTCCGCGGCGACAAGACCGAGCCGATCGTCATCCCCGAGATCGTGATCGCAGGCCTCGGCGTCAACATCGAGCGCACCGACAAGGGCTTCAACTTCACGCCGATCATGGATCGCGTGCAGGGCCTCTCGAAGGCCGCGGGCGGCGGCGGCGAGACTGCACCGACCGAGCCCCCGCCGTCGGGCAGCGCGCGTCCGATCGTCATCGAACGCATCGTGTTCGAGGACTGGACCCTCGACGCGAGCTTCGGCTCCGGCCTCTCCCTCCCGACGCAGCGCCTTTCCGCGCTCGTGCTGACGGATGTGCGCGCGGGCCCCGAAGGTCTGCCCGGCATCATGGGCCAGATCACCGAGAAGCTGCTCGCCTATGCGACCGACAAGATCGGCATCGAAGGTCTGTCGCCCGAGATGCTCTCGCAGCTCAACGACCTGCGCGCGCGCCTCGCGCAAGACATCCCGAACCTCGACGAACTCCAAGCCGAACTCGAGGGCCGCGTCAACGAGCAGATCGACCAACTGCGCGACCAGGGCCAGGAGCAGCTCGACCAGCTCCAGAAGCAAGGCCAGGAGCAGCTCGACGCGCTCAAGGATCAAGGCCAACAACAACTCGACGCGCTGAAGGGCGACATCTTCGGCCAGGCCGAAGGCGTCCAAGGCGAAGCGAAGGAACAACTCGAAGAACTGCAAGGCGAACTGGCCGGCGCCCTCGAGTCCATCGGCGGCGGCGCCGAGCAGAAACTCGAAGACCTGATCGGCAGCGTGACCGGCGAAGGCGCGCCGATCGAAGGCGCGACCGAGAAGCTCGAGACGCTCCTCGAACAGGTCAAGGACAGCGCGGAGATCACCCCCGAAACCCAAGCCAAGGTCGAAGAGGTCCTCGAGAACCTCACGAAGGAAGGCGGCGCCGCCGGCGAGGTGCAGAAGGCCGCCGACGACCTGAAGAAGGGCCTGGGCGGCCTGCTCGGCGGCAAGAAGGACGAGAAGAAGCCGTGAGCCTCAGGGCCGCGCAGCTCTGACGACCGTCACGGCTCCCGCTTCGACGCGCACGAGGAACGGATCGAGCGACGCATCGCTCGATCCGTTCTCTGCCTCGGAGGCGAGCGCTTCGCGCAAGCGCCCGACCGAGCCCTCGAGACCGGCGCCGATGCGCGGATGCGCGCACAGATCGCGCAGCGTCGCGTCCGACTCGACGGCGAGAGCGGAGTCGCGGCCGTTCGAGAATGTCACGCAGTACGTCCCCGGGCGCACGAGACACACCGACCGCAGCGGCGATCGGAGATGGACGTACGAGCGCCACGGACGCTCGACGTCGGAGAAGTCCACGTGGTTCATGTGACGGTCGGGCCGACGTGCGTCGACGGAACCCACGATCTCGAGCGCACCGAACGATGACAGGTCGATGTCGAGGCGGGTCGAGCGGCCCGACTCGATGACGACGTCGACGGGCATCGTCCCATGCCGCTTCGCCGTGGACGTGCGGTCCAAGCTGCCGAAGACGTCCCAATACGCTCTGGCTCGCCAGCTACCCGTCGGAATCTCGAAGTGTTCGGCTGATGAACGCGAGAGGCGGATCGTCCACGACGTGCGACCGCCACTCGATTCGAGCACGAGATCGAAGGCGGCGTGCGCCTCGACCGGCTCCGCGAGCGGCCCGCCGACGACGAAGACCTCGAGCGTGCCGCTGCGCACCGTTGGATCGACCATCAGCACGATGTGCTCGAGACCTCCGCCGTCGGCAAGTGATCGGTACTCGCAGGAGACGAGCACCTCTTCGGTGTCGGGCTCGCGGCACCGGCCGACGATGTCGGCGTGCGGAACGTCTCCGTCACCCGACTGAAGAACGAAGTGGACGTCGGCGCCTGTGTGTACGAGTCCACCCAGGCGCAGCGCACCGAGTCTCGTCACCGCACCGTCCGCGCCGGTTGCGAACTCGAACGAACGATGGACCGTGCCGTGAAAATTGATCGAGAGCTGTTCTTCGAATGACGGTGCCCACTCGAATCGTCCGATCCGAGTTCCATCGCTGCGTTCGACGTCGAACCCGACGTGGGCCGTGCGATCGACGAACAGCTCTGCTTGCCGCACGTCTCCCGCGATCACGACTGCCGCGAGATCGCGATTGCAGAGCCCGTCGCGCCCCGCGAGCGCGAGCCAAGGCCCGCGCGCGAACAGCTCCTCGTCGCAGCGTGCGAATCCGTCGGCGTCGGTGACGAGTGCGATCATCTCCTGTGTGTCGACGTGCCACAGTTCGACCGCGGCGTTCGCGACCGCTGCGTGGCGGTGCACGACACGCACGCCGCACGGCAGCGCGCTTGCGGCAGCGGGCGCTTCGGTCGCGGCTCTCGGCACGTCGACGTGCAACCCGAGCACCTCACCGGCCCCCGCGTCGCGCACACGATCGCGCGCAGCCCTCGCGCTCGCCGCGAGTTCGACTGCGGCGCTCTCGTTCGAACGCGCGACGTCGCCCGCGGGCGTCGACACACGCTCTGGAGCGCCCGCCCCGCCGAACGACCACCACGACGCCGCAGCGAGCGCGATGACCATCACGATCCCGAGTGTGAGCCGCATCAACGCTCCTCCTCCCGCTTCGGATCGGGCACGAACTCGACGTGAGCCCGGCTACCGGGCAGCACCTCCACGAACCACGGACTCGAGGAAGTCGGCAGCGGCGGAGGCTCGGTGTCGCGCCGAACGTACTCGAGCGACTGCAACAGCTCGGCGTGAGCAACCGGATCCTCGAGCAGTTGCGCCGCCGTACCGCGCGGAACGAGGAAGCCAGGCTCGGGCCACAGCACGCGCACGATGCCGCGGCTCGGATCGACCACGGCGCCGCGCTCCAGGCCGAACAACGTGTCGTAGCTGCCCTCCGAACGCGTCAGCGCATCGATGGTCCGCAGACCGACGGAACGGCCCTCGCGCTCCAGTCGATCGAGCGAAACTTCGTCGGGGACGATCAGGCCGAGGGGCGGCAGCTCGAACTCGATGCCGGTCGTTCCGCCCTCCTCGACGACGAAGTCGGGGACGGGCAGGATGAACAGGTCGTGCGTCAGGTGATCGAGGTCGAGGCCCGCGGAATAGCGACCCGGCGGCACGCGGAACTGCGTCTGCGCGCGCGACATCGGGGTGTTGCCATGGCGCACCCACAGGCGCAGCACCTCGGCCGGACCACTCTCGCCTCGGGGGCGCAGGCGGATCGAAACATGACCGACGTTCGCGAGGACATTCGTCGGCTCGACGCCTGTGAAGCGCACGTCGACGAGACCGGAGGCCGCATGTTCGAACACCGTGAGCGGAACGCGGACGAGCGCGCCGCCATGCGCCAGTCGCACCGCTCCTGCGCTCCACGCGCTCCACTCCGTGTCGGGTTCGCGGAACGTGCCGGTGACAGCGGCGGTCGGGTCCCCGCCCCACGTCAGGACGACGAAGTCGGTCTCCATGCGCGCCGTTGCCGGGTCGAGGCCGGCCGCGATCAAGCAGTTCCGTTGTTCCTCCGAAACTCCGCCGCGTCGCAGCCAGCGCACGTGGCCCTTCCGGCGGATCTCGAACCAGCAGTGCACTCCGGGCCATGTGCCGATCGGGAGTCCGTCGCTGCGCTCGAAGAGCACGGCGACGTGCTCCATCTCGACGCACTCGATGACGGTCGAACCGGAACTCGAGTCGACCAGGACCGGGTCGAGCCGCTCACTGCACGCACCGTCGCCGCCCGCGAGCGCGAACCACGGGCCGCGCGCTTCGAGGCCGGCGGGCAACGGCACGCGGCCGTCGGCGTCGCTCGTGAACTCGAACGACTCGACGTCGCCCTCCTTGGGCTCGTTCCACAACTCGACGCGTGCACCGACCAGCGGTTCCTTGGCGCGCGTCACGAGGAGGTGCGGCTCCGACACGACGGTCGGTGACGCGGGCTCCAGGGCAACGACTTCGATTGCAGCTCGATCGGGCGCCTCGGCGCGCGCAGCGCTCGAAGCCGGCGACGCGGCCAGTTCGACATCGTGAACGCGTGCGCTCTCGCTGTTCGAAGCCTCCAGCGCGCGCGTCGGCCCGTTCGCATCGCGCGCGAGCCACCACCAGGCTGCGACGAGCGCGACGACGACCGCGAGCACACTCGCGACGAGCACACGGCGCGGCCGTGCGGCTCCACGAGACTCCGATTCCGTGCGAACGTGCGAGCGATCCACGCCGCGAGGCTACCCGAGGATCGCGCCGCCGGTTGCAACGGCCGGCGCGCGTCAGGTCGTGCGCGGTCCGCTCGGCTCGCTCACGGCGCCACCGACCTGGCCGCCCGAGGGGAACGGCGCGCGCGGCTGCGGCACGAGTTCGTGACGGGTCGCGCCGCTCGTGGAGCCGAGCACCTGCGCGAGCACGGCCGACAGCTCGGACAACTGGAAGGGCTTGTGCAGGAAGCCCGCCAGGTCGAGTTGCTGGAGGCGCGCGCCGTGGCGCTCGTAGCCGCCGCCGCTGCACAGGATCGCGGGCACGTTCCGACCGCGCGCGCGCAGGCGCTCGAGGAACTCGACGCCGTCCATCTGCGGCATGCGCAGGTCGACGAGCACCGCGTCGAACGGCGCGCCCTGTTCGAGGAGGTCGAGGGCGGCCGCACCGCTCGCGACGCCGGTCGGTGTGTAGCCGAGCACACGCGCCATCTCGACGGCGGTCTCGCGCACGAGCTCTTCGTCGTCGACGATCAAGAGCGTGCCCGCGCCCGACAGGATCTGTGTCGGCGCCACGTCGACCGGCGGCACGTCGTCGTCGGTCGCGAGCGGCAGCAGGATCTCGAACGTCGTGCCCTCGCCGCGCCGGCTGTGCACGTCGACGCGCCCGCCGTGCGAACGCACGATGCCGTACACGAGTGCGAGGCCGATGCCGGTGCCCTTGCCTTCGGGTTTGGTCGTGAAGAACGGCTCGAAGATGCGCGCCTGCTGCTCGGGGTCCATGCCGCAGCCGGTGTCGGCGACGAACAGCTTGAGGTAGGCGCCCGGTTCGAGTTCGGGGAACAGGTGCGCTTCGTCGGCGCGCACTTCGGTGGTCGAGGTACCGATGGTGAGCGTGCCGCCCTGCTCCATCGCGTGACCCGCGTTGACCGCCAGGTTCATGACGACCTGTTGGATCTCGCCCGGATCGCCGAGCACGAACGAACCGGTCGCTCGGAAATCGGTGCGTACGACGACGTCCTTCTCGAGCGTGCGTTCGAGCAGCGAGACGCTGTCGCGCACGGCCTGTTCGACGTCGACGGGCACGGCGCGGTGTTCGCGACGGCGCGCGAACTCGAGCAGTTGCCGCGTGAGGCGCGCGCCCTGCTGCGCAGCGAGGCGGATCGTGTGCGCGGCGCCGAGCACACGCGGGTCGGCGCCGTTGCGCTCGATGAGCTCGGCGTGGCCGCCGATGCTCATGAGCAGGTTGTTGAAGTCGTGCGCCACGCCGCCCGCGAGCGTGCCGATCGCCTCGAGTTTCTGGAGCTGGCGGATCTGCTGTTCGAGCGTCGCACGCTCCGACTGCACGCGCGCGCGTTCGAGGATGTTCGCGAACACGTCGCCGAGCAGGCGCACGAGAGCGATGACCGCGCGGTCCCAATCGAGTTCGCGTTCGCTCGTGTCGAAGCCGAGGAACCCGCGCACGCGGCCGCCGCTCGTCACCGGAACGCACACGATCGAACGCAGACGTTCGCGCGCGAGGTCGCCGTGCCAACCGGCGGCGGTCTCCGTCGGCGTTGAGTCGTGCGCGCCGCTGTCGAGCGCGGCGCGCGCCGCGCTGGCCGCGACGAAGCCGCCGAGCAACGCGAGGTCCCGCACCGCGATCTCGTCACCGTTCGCGACGAGCGGCACCAACCAACCCAGCGGCCCGTCGCTGGCCTTCAGTTGTTCCGCGATCGGCGCACGCCCCGCGCGCTCCCAGTGGTGGCGCCGCACGAGTGTGTCGCCGACCAGATCGAAGAGGTGGCAGCGATCCGCGCCCGACTTCTCGCCGACCTGACACACGGCGGCTTCGAGGTGCTCCTCGACGACGTCCGGCTCCAGGTTGATGAAGCGCGTCGACACTTCGGTGACGAGCTTCTCCATCTCGCCGCGGAACAGGTCACGCGCTTCCTTGGCCTTGCGCTCGGTGACGTCGGTGGAGATGAGCACCACCTCGTCCACGTCGCCGCCCGGCAGCGCGCCGATGCGCGTGTGGTACCAGACGTCGCCGCGCTTCGGATCGTGCACGCGGTGCTCGAGCGCGCGCGACTCGCCCGTGCGCAACACGTCGCGCACCTTGGCCTCGAACTCGCCGCGTTGCGCCAGCGCGCAGCGCGTGAAGACCGACTCACCGAGGCCGTCGGTCGTGTTCGAGAACGTCACTTCGCCGTCGGCGGTCGCGGTCGCGACGGCGTCGGGCATGTTGCCGACGAGCGAACGCCAGCGGCTGCGGCTCTGTTCGAGCTGCTCCTCGGAACGCAGACGCTCGAGCTCCGCGCCGGCGCGCGACGCGAGCAGTCCGACGAGCCCGTCATCGGCCAGAGCCGCGTCGAGCGGTCGATCGTGCGCCAGCGCCAAGACACCGACGACGAGGCCGAGTGCGTCGCGCACGGGCACGCCGACCCAGCTCTCGACCGGGCCTTCGAACGCGCCGTCGAACGGGAACCCGACACACTGTTCGATCGCTTCGGAGCGCGCGAGGCGTGCGACGTGGCCGTCGAGCACACGCGCCTCCGGCCGTCCGGGCAGCGCGTCGATCGGCCCCTCGCGGAACTCGCCGCTCGCGAAACACGAGACGATGCGCAGCGGGCCCGTCTCGCCGGCGCGGCGCGCGGCGAGGTAGGCCATGCGCACACCGAGTGCGCGCGTGAGCGCCATGACGAGCTCGCGGAAGAACGCGGTGCCCGTGATGGTCGACGTCGTGTCGACCAGGGTGCGCAACGCGTCGCGCACACGCCGACTGTCCGACGTGTCGACGGCGACGCCGCCGACGAGCACGACCTCGCCGCGTTCGTCGAAGCGCGGCCACAGAGAGAGTTCCACGTGCCGCCCGCCGAGTTCGAGCGGCACCGAGAAGCCGCGCCCGTCGAACGCGTCCTGCAAACGCTCGGTCAGCGCGGGCAGTTCCTCGCGAACGTCGATCTCGAGTTGGCGACCGTCCGCGTCGACGAGGCCGAGTTCGATCGCGAGGTCGTTGTCCGCGAGCGACAGCATGCCGCGCGCGTCGATCGCGAACGGCACGACCGGCGCTGCGGTCAACAGAGTCTCGATCGAGACCGCTTCGACCGGCAGCGGCGTCTGCGGCGCGCCGCCCTCGCCGATCTGCGACAGGAGCACGGCGATGAGCGCGGCGCGGCGCTCGTCCGGCTGCAGCATGAACAGGCGCGCTTCGACGAGGCGCGGCGGCCCGCCAGGTCCTTCGAGTTCGAAACCGCAGCGCACGGCGCGGCCGCGGCGCGCGCGTTCGAGCGCGCTGCGCAGCGGACCGTGGTCGCCGCGCGCGATGCTCTGCCACCAACGCGGGCTCTTGCCGAGATCGCCGCGCCCGATGCCCCACCACGACAACGCGCGGCTGCCGGCGAAGACGACCTCGCCGCCTTGGCGTTCGAACAGCACCATCGTGTCGCCGCAGCGATCGGCGCCCGCGACCGACGCGCCCCAGTCCTCGCGCGCCCAACGGCGCCACAGACCGTCGCTGACTCCGACGAGCACGAACACCGTCTGCCCGTCGCCCTCGTCGGACGAACGCCGCGCGGTCCAGTGCAACCACTGCACCTCGCCGTCGTGCGACGCGACCGGCCACTCGCCGACACTCGTGTCGCTGGCGCCGGAGTCGAGTGCGTCGAGGTGCTCGCGGCACTGCTCCCGCGCCGACGGCGCACACACGAGGTCGAACCAGTTGAGCTCACCGAGCGGCAGCACCTGCGACGCACCCGGTCCGGCCAGGAACTCGGCCGCGGCCGCGTTCCACTCGACGACGCGTCCGGCGCGATCGAGTCCGACCCACAACACGCCGAGGGCCGCGTCGCGCGGCGTCTGTTGCGAACGGCCGCGTTCGCCGCCGGCCGCGAGCTGCGCGAGCAGGACCTCGACCTGGAACGGTTCCTCGACGTAGGCCGCGGCGCCGAGGTCGCGCCACGCGCGCCGCCGATCGGGCGAAGCGTCGCGGCCGACGATCACGAGGCGCGCTTCGCGTGCGAGGTCGCGCAGCTCTTCCCACGGCCGTTCGCCGCCGGTCGTCGCGGGATCGTCGCGCACGATCACGGCCCACGGCCGCGCGTGCGGATCGAAGTCGGGCTCGCCGAGGCGGCGCACGCGGAACCCGGCGCGTTCGACCGCGTCGATCCACGTGCGATCGCCTGCGCGCTGCGTCGCACTCGAGAACCAGACCGTCGGCGCGGCGCGCACGATGCCGCGTTCGATCTCGCGCGCGAGCGCGGCCGGCGACTGCCAGTCGAGGACCAAGGTCTCGTAACCGGCCGCGTGTGCGTCGTCGACGAACGGCGCCAGCTCGCCCGGCTCCGCGAAGACCGCTGCGAGCACGCGCCCGTTCCCGCCCTCGCACAACGCGCGCGCCTGCGACCAACCCGCGCGTTCGGCGGCGTCCGCGGCGACCAGCACGACGTCGGCCGGCGCGTCGGCCATGTAGAAGGCCTGCTCGAAGCGCGCGCAAGCCTGCACCACGAGGCCGCACGCGATCAGCGCGCGCTCGCACGTCGCCAGGCGTTCGATCTGCTCGTCGACGAGCAGGACGGTGCGCGTGGTGCGGCGGTTGTTGTGCTTCGTGGTCACGTGGTGCGGCGCACGTGTCGGCGGCGCGCGCACACGTTAACGGTCACGTCATGCCGCCGTCGATCGCGATGGCCTGTCCCGTCAGGTACTCGGCTTCTTCGCGGAACAGGTACGCGACGAGCGCGGCGACTTCGTCCGCTCGGCCCATGCGGCGCATCGGCACGCGCTGGCGCACGACGTCGGGGTCGATCGCGCTCGTCATGTCGGTCTCGACGAAGCCGGGGGCGACCGCGTTGACCGCGATGCGGCGCTTGGCGAGTTCCTTCGCGAGCGACTTGACGGCGCCGATCAGACCGGCCTTGCTCGCGGCGTAGTTGACCTGGCCGGCGTTGCCGACGAGGCCGGTGACGCTCGACATGGCGACGATGCGCCCGCCGCTGCGCAGCCCGACCATGGGCATGACGAGCGGCTGGACGACGTTGTAGAAGCCGTCGAGATTCGTCCGGATGACGCGGTCCCAGGCGTCGTCGTCCATGCCGGCGAACGGCGCGTCGGCCGTCACCCCGGCACTCGTCACGACGCCCCAGAACGCGCCGCGGGCCTCGACATCGGCCGCGAGCTCGCGCCGCACGAGTTCGCGGTCCGTGACGTCGAACCCGATCACGGTCGGCGAGGTGCCGAGCGCTTCGAGTTCCTCGGCCAGGACCTCGGCCGCGTCGCGCCGCTGACCGTAGTGCACGGCGACGTCGAAGTGCTCGCGGGCGAGCGCGAGGGCCACGGCGCGGCCGATGCCGCGGCTCGCACCGGTGACGAGGACGCGGCGGCGCGGCGCGGTGCTGTCGGTGGTGCTCATCGTCAGGTCACCACGAAGTTGACGAGGCGCTTCGGAACGACGACGACCTTGCGCACGGTGCCGGCGGCGAGGTGGCTCGCCACTTCGCTGCGCGCGGCGCTCTCGAGCACCGCGGCGTCCGCATCGGGCGCCACGAACACACGTCCGCGCAGCTTGCCGTTGACCTGCACGGCGACCTCGATCGTGTCGGCCACCAGGTACTTGGGATCGTAGGTCGGCCACGCGGCGCGCGTGATGCTGCTCGTGTGTCCGAGGCGGCGCCACAGTTCTTCCGCGACGTGCGGCGCGAACGGCGAGAGGGCACACACGAAGCGTTCGGCTTGATCGCGGCGCAGTTCACCCGAGTTCTTCGTGGCCTCGTTCACGAACTGCATGAGCGCCGCGATCGCCGTGTTGAAGTTGAACGCGGTGAACGAGTCGTCGATGCGTTTCAAGGTCTGCGCGAGCGCGCGTTCGATGTCGAGTGCGGCGCCTTCGAGCGGCGTGCCGTTCGCGTGTGCGAGGTTCGCACGCGACGGAGCCTCGCTCTTCTCGTCGACGATCAAGCGCCACGCGCGCTCGACGAAACGCCGGCAGCCCGGCACGTCGCGCGGGTTCCAGGGTTTGCTGTCCGCGAGCGGCCCCATGAACATCTCGTACAGACGGAACGAGTCGACGCCGAATTCGCGCGCCACGTCGTCGGGATTGACGACGTTCTTCAGCGACTTGCTCATCTTCGCGATGACCTGTTCGACCTTCTCGCCCGAAGAGCGCAGCACGGGCGTCTCGCCGGTCGCGTCGACCTCGTCGGCGGACACGAGCCTGCCCGTGCGATCCTTGTAGGCGTAGGCCGTGAGCATGCCCTGGTTGAACAGGCGCTGGAACGGCTCCTTCGTCGGCACGAGGCCTTCGTCGTACAGCACCTTGTGCCAGAAGCGTGCGTACAAGAGGTGCAGCACGGCGTGTTCGGTGCCGCCGACGTAGAGGTCGACGTTGCCCCAGTACGCCGCGGCTTCCTTCGAGAACGGCGCGTTCGCGTTCGAAGGGTCCATGAAGCGCAGGTAGTACCAACACGAGCCGGCCCAACCGGGCATCGTGTCGGTGTCGCGGCGCACACGTTCGCCCGTCACCGGGTGCACGGTCTCGACCCACTCCGGCACACGCGCCAGCGGCGGCGCGCCGTCGTCCGACGGACGGAAGTCCGTCATCGCGGGCAACTCGACCGGCAGTGCGCTGTCGGGCACACGCGTCGTGCGGCCGTCCGCGTGGTGGTAGACGGGGAACGGCTCGCCCCAGTAGCGCTGGCGGCTGAAGAGCCAATCGCGCAGACGGTAGGTGACCTTCGCTTCTCCGACACCGCGCTGTTCGAGCAGTTCCGTCGCGCGCTTCTTCGCGTCCGCCGTCGCGAGGCCGTTCCACGCGGGACTGTTCACCGCGACGCCGTGGGCGGTGAAACAGGCTTCGAGCGGCGCGGTGTCACCGGCGTGCGTGCCGACGACGCGCACGATGGGCAGGTCGTACTGCTTGGCGAACTCGAAGTCGCGTTCGTCGTGGCCCGGCACGCACATGATCGCGCCGGTGCCGTAGCTCGCGAGCACGTAGTCCGCGATCCAGATCGGAACGCGCGCCGCGGGATCCTTCGGATCGAGCAGCGGGTTCAACGCGAAAGCACCCGTGAACACGCCGCTCTTCGTCTTGGCGAGGTCGGTGCGATCGAGATCGCTCTTCGTCGCGGCGCTCTTCACGTAGGCCTCGACGGCGGCGCGCTGCGCGGGCGTCGTCAGTTGTTTGACAGCTGCGTGCTCCGGCGCCAGCACGCAGAACGTCGCGCCGTACAGCGTGTCGGGCCGCGTCGTGAAGACACGCACCTTCGCAGCGGTGTGCCCGGCGACCGCGAAGTCGATCTGCGCGCCTTCGGAGCGCCCGATCCACTCGCGCTGCATCGTCTTCACCGACTCGGGCCATTCGACCTCGTCGAGTTCGTCGACGAGGCGGTCCGCGTAGGCGGTGATGCGCAGCATCCACTGCTTCAGCGGGCGCCGCTCACACGGATGGTCGCCGCGCTCCGAACGCCCGTTCACGACCTCCTCGTTCGCGAGCACCGTCTTCAGCGCCTCGCACCACCACACCGGCACCTCTTCCTGGTAGGCGAGGCCGCGGTCGAACAGGCGCGCGAAGATCCACTGCGTCCAGCGGTAGTACGTGGCGTCCGCGGTCGACAGCTCGCGGTCCCAGTCGTACGACAGGCCGATGAGCTGCATCTGCCGGCGGAAGTTCGCGATGTTCGCCGCGGTCGTCTCGGCCGGGTGTTTGCCGGTCTGGATCGCGTACTGCTCGGCCGGCAGGCCGAACGCGTCGTAACCCATCGGGTGGAGGACGTTGAAGCCCTCCATGCGCTTCTTGCGCGCGACGACGTCCGTGCCGATGTAGCCCATCGGGTGGCCGACGTGCAGGCCCGCACCGGAGGGGTACGGGAACATGTCGAGGACGTAGTACTTCGGCCGTGAGGCGTCGAAGTCGGCCTCGCCCGGGTTCGGCGTGCGGTAGGTGCGCTCGCGGGCCCAGGTGGCCTGCCAGAACGGTTCGATGTGGGACGGGTCGTAGGCGTTGCTCACGGCGACTTCGAAGGGGCGATCTCGTGCGGCGAAGCCGCGCAGCATAGATGTCGCCCGCCGCACTCCGTCGCGCTCGTTCCCTCGCGTGACGAAAAAGCCCGCGTCTGCTTGACCGAGCCGCGCCCCGCCCGCCATCCTCTTCGCCTCGCACACGCGACGAGGCGCGGCCGACCGGCCGAGCTGCGGCGACGTGTGCGCTCCCGTGGGGGATTAGCTCAGTCTGGTAGAGCGCTACAATGGCATTGTAGAGGTCAGGGGTTCGACCCCCCTATCCTCCACCACTTCGAACATGCGGCCGCCGTTCCTGGTTCCAGGGACGGCGGTCGCTTGCTTTTGGTCGTTGGTAGGTTCGCGCGCAGTCGCGACGTCACACTGGTTCCTCGATGACCGAGCTCACCCACCCCGACCGCTTGGCGAAACTCGCGCGCTTGCGCGAGGCCGGACAGGACCCCTATCCCGCGCGCGGCGTCGTGGCCGAGCCGATCGGCGAGCTGCTCGCCCACATGGGCACGGCCGCAGCGCCGGGCCCGCGCGCCGGAACGCCGGCGACGATCGCGGGGCGGCTGCTGTCGATGCGCGACTTCGGCAAGCTGGTCTTCGCGCCGGTGCTCGACCGCTCCGGCCGGGTGCAGATCGGCATGCAGCAGGCGCGGCTCGAGGCCTGGTGGCCGGAGCGCAAGAACCTCGACGGCGGCGACCTCGTCGGCATCACCGGCGAACTCGGCTTCACGCAGAAGGGCGAGCCCACGCTGTGGGCCACCGAGGTGAAGCTGCTCGCGAAGAGCGTCGCGCCGCCGCCCGAGAAGTGGCACGGCCTGGCGGACAAGGAGATCCGCTACCGGCGGCGCTACGTCGACCTGTGGTCGAGCGACGGCGTCGCGGACGTCTTCGTGAAGCGCGCCAAGGTGCTCTCGTGGATCCGTCGCCACCTCGAGAGCCAGAGTTATCTGGAGGTCGAGACGCCGACGCTGCATCCGATCGCCGGCGGCGCCGCCGCCCGGCCGTTCGTGACGCACCACAACGCGCTCGGCATGAATCTGTTCCTGCGCATCGCGCCGGAGCTGTACCTCAAGCGCTGCATCGTCGGCGGACTCGAACGTGTGTTCGAGTTCAGCCGCAACTTCAGGAACGAAGGCTTGTCGCTGCGCCACAACCCCGAGTTCACGATGCTCGAGCTGTACGAGGCGCAAGCCGACTACCGCCGCATGATCGAGATCTTCGAGCGCATCGTCAGCGGCCTCGCGCAGGAGATCTGCGGCACGACCAAGGTGCTGTTCCGCGGCGTGACGTACGACCTGACCGCGCCGTTCGAGAAGCGGCGCTACATGGACCTCTTCCGCGAACACGCGGGTTGTGAGTTCCACGACCGGCCGGCGGTGCTCGCGAAGGCCGAGGCGTTGAAGCTCGACGGCAAGTTGGTCGCCGCCGCGCGCACGAACGACACCGCGTACTTCAAACTCGCGAACGACGTGTACGAAGCGGTCGTCGAGGAGCACCTCACGGGCCCGATCTTCGTGCTCGACTACCCGATCGAGATCAGTCCGCTGGCGAAGGCCAGCCCCGACGATCCGCGTGTGGCCGAGCGGCTCGAACTGTTCGTCGGCGGCATGGAACTGGGCAACGGCTTCAGCGAGCTGAACGATCCGGCGGAGCAGATGCGCCGCTTCGAGGAACAGGTCGCGAGCAAGGACCCGGAAGCGCCGGGCGAAGTCGACGTCGACTACGTCCAAGCGCTCGAGTACGGCATGCCGCCGACCGCCGGCCTCGGCATCGGCATCGACCGACTCGTGATGGTGCTGTGCAACCAGGACTCGATCCGCGACGTGCTCCTGTTCCCGGCCATGCGGCCGCGCGCCACGCACGAAGACCACCACGAGTCGGGCGGCGCTCCGGCGCACTGACCGGAGCGAGCTCGCATGTACCGCTACTTCTTGTCCTGGCGTTACCTCGTCACCCGCCGCACGAACTGGATCGGCGTCGGCGGCATCTTCGTCGCGGTCGGGGCGCTGATCCTGATCCTGTCGATCATGTCGGGCTTCCTCGAGCAGAGCCGCGCGATGCTGCGCGGCGACCTCGCGGACCTCGTCGTGACGCCGTCGCCGGGCACGCGACCGAGCACGGACGAAGGCACCGATCGACCGGGCGCCGGCGCGATCCTCGAAGTGCTCGGGCAGGACGAGCGCGTCGCGTCCGCGTCGCCGCGCCTCGTGTGGTACGGCCAGGCCGCCGGTGACGGGCGCCGCACCGATCGCCTGATGGCGCTGACCGACGGCGGCCTCTCGGCCATTCAGTTGGTCGGTGTCGAACTGCGCACGCCGACGTTCCTCGCGGAAGCGGGCGCGGCGCGTGTACTCGCGGCGCTCGGAGTTCCGCTCGCGCCGACGGCGGGCCGCACGAACGGCCGCGCGCACGACGAGTTCGCGACGACCGACTTCTACCAGTCACTGGTCAACGAACCGCTGCGCGGCTTGCGCGTCGCGCATCCGTTGTTGCCGTTCATGCGTCCCGCGAACTATCGCCCCGACGGTCGTCCCGCGGCGGCGATCGTGATGGGCGAGCAGCTCATGAACGCACTCAGCGTCGTGCGCGGCGACGAGATCGAAGTCGTCACGGTGCTGCCGAGCGAGACCGGCGAAGTCAGCAGCGCGAACCGCCGCTTCGTCGTCGCGGGTTCGTTCCGCACCGGCGCGAACGCGCTCGACCTCGAGCGCATCTACATGGAGCGCGCGCAGCTCGAGGACCTGCTCGTCGGCCACCGCGAGTACAGCGAGATCCTCGTGCAGACGACGGACTTCGATGCGCACGGCCGCGCGCTGCGCGACGACGCGGAGCGCGAACTGCTCGCCGCCGGACTCGTGTCCGGCATGCTCGACCCGGACGGCGCCGTCGTCGCGTTGCCGAACCAAGTGCGCACCTGGGAGAGCTTCCGCCAGAACCTGATCGGCGCGATCGAGAACGAACGTGTGCTGATGGCGATCATGCTCAGCCTGATCCTCGTCGTCGCCGGCTTCACGATCTTCTCGATCCTCACGATGATGGTGACCGAGAAGCGCCGCGACATCGGCATCCTCGCCGCCGTCGGCGCGACGCCGCGCGGCGTGATGGCGACGTTCCTCCTGATCGGCTTCTGGAACGCGTTCCTCGGCACGCTGTTCGGCGCGATCGCGGGCATCCTCGGCGCGACGTACATCAACTCGATCGAGTTGTGGCTGTCCGAGCAGACCGGCACGAAGATCTTCGATCGCACCGTCTACTACTTCGACGAGATCCCGGCCGACGTCTCGCCGGTTGCCGTCGCTTGGATCGTCGCCGGAGCGTTCTTCACGACGCTGGCCTTCTCCGCCATTCCGGCTTGGCGCGCGGCGCGCGTCGATCCGCTCGTCGCGCTGCGCAACACGTGAGCACGGGAAAGACCATGTCGACCACTCCGCTCACGTCGCCCGCGTCGAACCCGGCCACGTCGCACGTCACGGCGGCGAACGCGAACACGCCCATCCTCACGGCCAGCGGCGTGAAGAAGTCGTTCCCGATCGGCGATCGGCGCCTCGACGTGCTGCACGGCGTCGATCTCGTGCTGCCGCGCGCGCAGAGCTGTGCGCTCGTCGGCACGTCGGGCGCCGGCAAGAGCACGTTGTTGCACGTGCTCGGGCTGCTCGATCGCCCGAACGCGGGCACCGTGCAACTGGACGGCGTCGACGCGTGGGCGCTGTCGATCGAGAAGCGCGCGTCTTTGCGCAACCTCGCGATCGGCTTCGTGTTCCAGTTCTATCACCTCTTGCCGGAGCTCGACGCGCTCGAGAACGTGCTGCTGCCGTCGATGATTCGCTACGGGCGCGGTGAGTACGCGAAGCATCGGCGCGAGCTGCGCGAACGCGCGCGTGCGTCGCTCGTCGGCTTCGGACTCGAACAGCGCCTCGACCACCGGCCCGAACAACTGTCGGGCGGCGAACGCCAACGTGTCGCACTCGCACGCGCGCTGTTCCACGATCCGCCGCTGATCATCGCGGACGAACCGACGGGCAACCTCGACCAGACGACCGGTCAGCAGGTGCTCGATCTGCTGTTCGGCGAGCAGGAGAAGCGCGGCCTGTCGCTGCTGCTCGTCACGCACGACGAGCGTGTCGCGCAACGCTGCGGCCGCATCGTGCACATGCGCGACGGGCGCGTCGTCGGCGACACCAACCCACCGCCGCCGAGGCGGTGAGATTCAACGCGTGCTCCTTGCTCGCATCCTCGCGCTCCTGCTCTTCGTCGCACTCGCGGCCTGCTCGAACGGCGGCGCTGCGAACGACGCCGCGACCGACGGCGTCGCGCGCCCGCTCGTGGTCTCGTCCGTCGGCCCGCTGCACGACGTGACGGCCGCACTGTGCGGCGACGACTTCGACGCGCACTGCCTGCTCGGCACGGGCACCGATCCGCACACCTACCAGCCGACGCGCCACGACATCGCGCGCCTCGCGGCGGCCGATCTCGTGATCGTGAACGGCCTGTACCTCGAGGCGCCGATGCGCGCGACGATCGAGGCTCTCGAGCGCGGCGGCCGGCGCGTGCACATCGCGAGCACTGCCGTACCGCGAGACCTGCTGCTGGGCGACACGGGCGGTCACGGCCACGCCGATCCGCACCTGTGGATGGACCCGGCCCTGTGGCTCGCGGTCGCGCGCGGCATCGCGGACGAACTCGCGCACCTGCGCCCGCAGACGCGCGAGCGCGTCGAGGCGCGCTTCCTCGAACTCGAGCAGCGCTTCGACGAGATCGACGTCTACTCGCGCGAGGTCCTCGCCTCGATCCCCGCGAACGCACGCATGCTCGTGACGGCGCACGACGCGTTCGGTTACTGGGCACGCCGCTACGGCCTCGAAGTGGCGGCCGTGCAGGGCCTGTCGACCGACTCGGAGACCGGCCTGGCGCGCGTGCAGGAGCTGATCGACCTGCTCGTGGCGCGCGAGATCCCGGCCATCTTCGTCGAGGAGAGCGTCTCCGCGCGCGGCGTCGAGGCCCTCGTCGGCGGCACCGCGCACCGCGGGCACACGGTCGTGATCGGCGGTTCGCTCTACTCGGATTCGCTCGGCGCGCCGGGCACGTGGCGCGGCACCTACGTCGGCATGCTCGACCACAACGCGACCGTCGTCGCGAACGCACTCGGCGGCAGCGCCCCTCTTGGTGGACGCTTCGGTAGGCTCAGCGAGCAACCGTGATGGACTCGCACACGGACACAGCCTTCGCGGAGCGCCTCGGCGACGACCGGGACGCCGCGCTCGTCGTTCGCGGACTGTCGGCCGGCTACGGCGGACGGAACGTGCTGTCGGGCGTCGACCTCGTCGTGCGCGCGCGGCGTTCGGTCGCGATCGTCGGGCCGAACGGCGCCGGCAAGAGCACACTCCTGCGCGCCTGTCTCGGCCTCGTGCCGGGCACGATCGGACTCGTCGCGTTCTTCGGCGCGCCGCTCGAGAAGGTGCGTTCGCGCATCGCCTACGTGCCGCAGCGCGAGAGCGTCGACTGGGACTTCCCCATCACCGTGCTCGACGTCGTCGCGATGGGCCGGTACGCGCGCATCGGCTGGTTCGGTCGTGTGACGCGCGAACACCGCGAAGCCAGTCGCGCGGCGCTGCGCCGCGTGCGCATGGAGGAGTTCGAGAGCCGCCAGATCGGCGAGCTCTCCGGCGGTCAGCAGCAGCGTGTGTTCCTCGCGCGCGCGCTCGCGTCCGAGGCGGAGCTGTACCTGCTCGACGAACCGACGAGCGGCGTCGACGCGGCGTCGCGCCTCGTGATCGAGAACGTGCTCGCGGAACTCGTGAACGGCGGCGCGACGATCGTGTGCGTGACACACGACCTCGACTCGGTGCAGCGCGCCTTCAGTGAGGCCGTGCTGGTGCACGGTCGCGTCGTCGTGCACGGCGCGGCGCGCGACGTGGTCGCTTCGCGCGAACTCGAACGCGCGTACGGTGCGCCGCGCGCGCCGACGAGGGCTTCGTGAGCACGGCAGCGGCCGACGCGAGCGCGACCGCGGAGTTCGTCGCCGCGCTCACGTTCGGCGCGGGACCGACGGCCGCGATCGTCGCGGGCACGGGCATGTTGCTCGGCGCGTCGGCCGGCCTCGTCGGGACGTTCGCGGTGCTGCGACGGCGCGCGCTCGTGACCGACGCGCTCGGCCACGCCACGTTGCCCGGCGTCGTGTTCGCGTTCCTCGTCGCGAGCGCGCTCGGACTCGACGGCCGCCATCCGGTCGCACTGATGCTCGGTGCGACGGCGAGTGCGGCGCTCGCGCTGTATCTCTTGAACCTGTTGCGCACACGCGGCCGCATCGACGGCGACGCGGCCACGAGTGCGGTGCTTGCCGGCGCTTTCGGCCTGGGTCTCGCGCTCATGGGGCTGGTGCACGGCCTCGAATTGCCGCGCGCGAACGGCCTCGACCACGTGCTGCTCGGCCAGATGGCGACGGCGCGTGTGAGCGATCTGTACTGGCTCGCGGGCGTCGCCGCCGTCTGTCTCGTGCTCGTCTTCGGCGCGCGCCACGCGTTGGCCGCGGTCGCGTTCGACGAGGAACACGCCGCGTTGCTCGGGCTGCACGTGGGGCGCTACGACGCGCTGTTGCTCGGGCTGCTGTTCGCCGTCACGGTCAGTGCGTTGCCGATCGTCGGCGCGGTGCTCGTCGTCGCACTCGTCGTGTTGCCGCCGGCCGCAGCGCGCTGCTGGAGCGACCGACTGCCCGTCGTTCTCGTGCTCGCCGCAGCGTTCGGTGCGGCGTCGGCTTGGATCGGCGCGGCGCTCTCGTTCGCGATCACCGCGGCGCCGGCGGGAGCCGTCGTCGTGCTCGTGGCCGGTACGATCTTCACGGTGAGCCTGCTCTTCGCGCCGCGCCGCGGTCTCGTCGCGCGCTACGCGGCGCAGCGGCGCACACGCACGGAACGCCTCTCGGCCGCACTGGCGAGCGAACTGCGCACGCGCGCCGCCGCCGTGCCTCTCGGCGCCTTCTCGCGCCGCGAGCGCGCAGCGTTCGCACACATGGCGCGCGACGGCGAGATCGAATTCGCGGACGGCCGCGTGCGAGCGACACAGGAGCCGGCGTGAACGACCTGTCGACGTTCGTCGTCGTCGATCTCGTGCCGCTCGTCACGGCGCTCGTCGCGGGACTCGTCTGCACGTTGCTCGGCAACCTGCTCGTGCTGCGGCGCGCGACACTGATGGCCGACGCACTCTCACACGCGGTGCTGCCGGGACTCGTGGCGGGATTCCTGCTCGCGGGCGGACTCGTGCCCGGAGCATTGCTGGCCGGCGGCGTCGTCGCCGGCCTCGCGACCGCCGCACTCGTCGCCGTGCTGCGGCGCGCGCGCGTCGAGACGGGCGCGGCGCTCGGTGCGACGTTCTCGACGCTCTTCGCGCTCGGCATCGTGCTGCTCGCGGTCTTCGGCCTCGACGACGTGCACCTGTCGGTCGACGAAGTGTTGTCGGGGCACCTCGCGACACTGGTGTGGTTCCCGCCACCCTCCGGCGGCCCGATCGAGTTGTGGTCGAGCCTTCCGAGCGCGACACGCACCGTCGCAGTCGTCGCACTGTTCGTGGTCCCGCTCGTGTGGCTCCTGCGCAAGGAACTCGTGGCGTGCGCCTTCGACGCTCCGTTCGCGCGCGTCAGCGGCCTGCGGCCTGCGCTGCTCGAATTCGTCACGCTCGCCCTCGTGAGCGCGACCGCCGTCGCCGCGTTCGAAGCGGTCGGTTCCGTGCTCGTGGTGGCGCTCTTCACCTGCCCCGCCGCGGCCGCGCGCCGCCTCACCACGAACATCGCATCACAGGTCGCGCTGTCGCTCGCGCTGTGTGTGCTCGTGATCACGGTCGGCTATCTGGCTGCGGCGTTCGGACCGAGTCTGCTCGGCGCCGACTTCGGGCTGGCACCATCAGGATTGATCGCTGCACTCGCGACACTCGTGCTGGTCGTCGTCGCATTGGCGCCACGCCGAGCTGCGCGACGTGCCTGATAGACTCCGCGCCCGTCGTCCATCCGGCGTCGCCGCGCGGCGCCTTCGTTTCTCCACGAGCCTCAATACAGCCATGGCCCACCAAGTCGCCGACCTCCCGTACGCCTACGACGCACTCGAGCCCTTCATCAACAAGCGCACGATGCAGCTCCACCACGACATGCACCATGCGGCATACGTGGCCAAGCTCAACGGCGCGCTCGAGAAGCACCCCGACCTCGCCAAGAAGTCGATCGAGGATCTGATGAAGAACCTCGACGCCGTGCCGCAAGACATCCGCGGCGTCGTGCGCAACCACGGCGGCGGTCACATGAACCACGCCATGTTCTGGACGATCATGGGCCCGAAGAAGGGCGGCGCGCCGAGCGGCGAACTCGCCGCTGCCATCACCTCGACCTTCGGCGGCTTCGACCAGTTCAAGGAAGCCTTCAACACCGCCGGTGCGAACCAGTTCGGCAGCGGCTGGGTGTGGCTCACGATGAACGCGACCAAGCGCCTCGAGATCGTCGCGACGCCGAACCAGGACACGCCGCACTCGACCGGCCACAAAGTCGTGATGGGCAACGACGTGTGGGAACACGCCTACTACCTGACCTACGAGAACCGCCGCCCCGAGTACCTGAAGAACTGGTGGAGCGTCGTCGACTGGGACGCGGTCGCGAAGCGCTTCGCGGCGGCGCGCTGACATCGAAGGTCACCTCCTTCAGTGTCGTTTCAACTCGCAGCGGCGCTCAAGCGCCGCTGCTTGTGTTCTTTGCTTTGACTTTGCGTCCTTTGCGTCCTTTGCGGTGACGTGCAACAGGCACGTGATCCCTTGCGTTGCACGTCACCGCAAAGGACGCAAAGGACGCAAAGTCAGCGCAAAGAAAACAGCGACGGGCGGATGTCTGCGACTGAGAGTTGAAGCCCGCTGACGTGACTTTCAGTCGTCAGGAATCCTGCGCCTCTTCCACGACTTCACCCCCGTTCCAGCCGAGCCGCTCGCGCAGTCGCCGATACGGATCGAGCTCCGGCATCGAGAGCAACGGGAACGGCAGCGGGTGGCGCGCGACCGCGAGCGTGGCGCCGCTCTTCACGCGTGCGAAGCGGCGGCCGTCGAGCACCACGTCGGCGTCGGACTCGGCGGCGGTCACGCGCACGCTCACTTGGCTGTCGGGGTGCAGCACCAGCGGGCGGTTCGCGAGGGCTTGCGAGCAGATCGGCGCGACGACGACGCCCAGCATGCTCGGCGCGAGGATCGGGCCGCCGGCCGAGAGGGCGTAGGCGGTCGAACCCGACGGCGTGGCGAGGATCAAACCGTCGGCGCGGTAGTTCGTGACCCACGCGCCGTCGACGTCGAGCGACAGGCGCAGCATCGCGTCCTCGGGACTGCGCGAGAGGACGACGTCGTTGAGCGCGACACCGACCAGGCCCAGGTCGGCGATCTCGAGGGAGAGGCGCATGCGCGGCTCGAGCACGCCGCGACCTTCGAGCACGCCCGTGAGCACGTCGCGCCAACGGCTCTGCGGCGTCGAGGCGAGGAAGCCCACGCGGCCGAAGTTGATGCCGAGTGTCGGCACCGGCGCGTCGCGGAAGGCGCGCACGGCCGAGAGCATCGCGCCGTCGCCGCCGAGCACGACGACGAGGTCGGGCAAGGCTTCGCCGGCGTTGGTGCGCGTCGCGCGATGGCGCTCGGCGAACGAGAGCACGTCGCTGACGATCGCGACGTGTTCGAAGCGCTCCTCGAGCCACGGCGCGAGTTCGGTGAGCATCTCCACCGCCGCGCGTTTGCCGGGGTGCAAGAGCACGAGCACACGCCGCCGCTCGATGTGCACCGCGCCGTCGCCTCTCACCGCGCCACCTTGCGCAGGAGCGACATCACGGTGCGCTCGAGGCCCGCGGCGTCGATGCCGCAGCGCGCGAGTTGTTCTTCGCGCTGCGTGCAGTGTTCCTGATACGCGTCCGGAATACCGAGCGTGCGCACGTGGCAGCGGCCCTCGCCGAGGCGACTCGCCGCTTCGAGCACCGCGGAGCCGAAGCCGCCCGCGCGTTGGTGTTCTTCGAGCGTCACGATGTGCCGCGCCGACGCGAGGTGTTTGGCGAGCAGCTCTTCGTCGAGCGGCTTCGCGAAACGCGCGTCGACCACGCCGATCACGATGCCGCGCTCGCGCAGACGTTCGGCGGCGAGCAGCGCTTCACCGACCGACGCTCCGTACGCCCACACGACGAGTTCGTCGCCTTCGAGCAACACCTCGGCCTTGCCGGGCGCCATGGTCGCGCGTTCGCCTTCCGGGATGCGCTCGCGCCCCGGGCACGCGGCGCGCGGATAGCGCAGCGCGACCGGCCCGTCCTGTTCGAGCGCCACGCTCAGCATGCGGCGCATGTCCGTCGCGTCGCGCGGCGCACACAACGTGAAACCCGGCAGCGTGCGCAGGTAGGCGATGTCGAACACGCCGTTGTGCGTCGGCCCGTCCTGCCCCACCAGTCCGGCGCGGTCGAGCGCGAACACGACCGGCAGACCTTGCAATGCGACTTCCTGGAAGACCTGGTCGTAGGCGCGCTGCAGGAACGTCGAGTAGATGGTGACGACGGGTCGCAGACCGCCCTTCGCCATGCCGGCCGCCATCGCGACGCCGTGCTGTTCGGTGATGCCGACGTCGTGGAAGCGCGTCGGGAACTCCTTCGCGAAACCTTCGAGGCCGGTGCCGCTCGGCATGCCGGCCGTGATCGCGTGCACACGCAGGTCGCGGCGCGCGCAGTCGAGCAGCGCGTCGCCGAACGCGTTCGTGTAGGCCGCGCCCGCTTCGAGCGTCGTGCCGCAGCGCCGCTCGGCGGGCACGACCTTCTCGCTCTCCTGCGTGAAGCGCGCCTGCGCCTCCGCGGGCCGCACGATCGACTTGGGCGGCTTCGCGGCGTGCACGCGCTCGGGGTGCGCACCGGCGTCCGGATGGCCTTTGCCCTTCTGCGTGAGCGTGTGCAGCATCACACAGCCGTCGAGTTGGCGGATCTTCTCCAGTTGGTCGACGAGCAGCAGCACGTCGTGTCCGTCGAGCGGCCCCACGTAGCGCACGCCGAGTTCCTCGAACACGTGGCCCGAGATCACGGCGTGGCGCAGCACTTCGCGCACCTGGTCGAGTGTGCGCTCGACCTTGTCGCCGATCAGCGGGATCGACGCGATCAGGTTGCCGATCTCCTGCCGCGCGCGCAGCAGCGTCTTGTTCGTGCGGATGCGCGACAGGTAACGCGCGAGCGCACCGACCGACTGCGAGATCGACCACTCGTTGTCGTTGAGCACGACGAGCAGCCGCTCGCCGCGCGCACCGGCGTGGTTGAGCGCTTCGAACGCGACGCCCGCTCCGAGGCTCGCGTCGCCGATCACGGCGACGGCTTCGGGGCGCGTATGCGGCGCGGCCTCGGGATGGCGCGACGCGGAGGCGATCGCGAGTCCGACGCCGAGCGAGACGCTCGTGCCCGCGTGCCCCAGGTGGAACAGGTCGAACGGCGACTCGTGCGGGTTCGTGAAGCCGCACAGGCCGTCGGTCTGGCGCAGTGAACCGAAACGCTCACGGCGTCCGGTCAGCACCTTGTGCGGATAACTCTGGTGGCTCGTGTCGAGCACCAAGTGGTCGCGACCGAAGTCGTAGACGTAGTGCAGCGCAACGGTCAGCTCGACGACGCCGAGGTTGCTGCCGAGGTGGCCGCCCGTGGCTTGCACGGTGTCGAGCAGGAACCCGCGCAGCTCGTCGCACAGCGCCGGCAACTGCGAACGGTCGAGGGACTTCAACGCGGCCGGACTGCCGACGCGCTCGAGCAGCGCGCGCGACACCGCTCCGCCGGGCGCGGGGGCGCCGCCGGGCTCGGAACTCGTCATCGCCCCAGGATACTCCCCGCCCGCGAGCCGCCGGTATCAGGAGCGCCGCTCGAGGACCCGCGCGAGGACCGCCGCCGCGGCTGCGGGACGGGCGAGCGCGAGTGCGTCGAGGCGTGTGCGCGCCGTCCGGGCCAGGTGCTCTGCGTGCGCCCGCGCGCCGTCGAGCCCGAGCCACGTGGCCAGGCTGTCGCGCTCGAGCCGTGCGTCCTTGCCGGGCGTCTTGCCCAGGCTGTGGGCGTCGCCGGTCACGTCGAGCACGTCGTCGATCGCCTGGAACGCGAGGCCCAGCTCGACGCCGAACTCGCGCGCCAGCAGTTGTTCGCGTTCGGCAGCGCCGGCGGCCAGCACGCCCAGCTCCGCACACGCGCCGAACAGCGCGGCCGTCTTCAAACGGTGCACGTCGACGATGCCCTCCGCACCCGGCAGGCGCGTGTCCGGCGCGAGGTCGAGTTGCTGACCGCCGACCATTCCGACCGAACCGAGTGCGCGAGCGAGCACCCCCACCGCGCGCGCACCGTGGCGCGCCTCGGCCAAGACCTCGAACGCCAGCGCCTGCAGCGCGTCGCCGACGAGGATCCCCGTCGCCTCGCCCCACAGGACGTGCACGGTCGGGCGCCCGCGGCGCAGGTCGTCGTCGTCCATCGCCGGCAGGTCGTCGTGCACGAGGCTGTACGTGTGCGCGATCTCGACCGCGGCCGCTGCGCGCTCCGCGTCGGCGGGCGACCCGCCTGCGCCTTCACACAGCGCGCGCACGAGCGTAGGCCGGATGCGCTTGCCGCCGCCGAGCAGCGCGTGCCGCATGGCCGCGTGCAGCCGCGCCGGATGCGTGTCCGCCGGTGGGCAGTACACGAGGAGCAACTCCTCGGCCCACACCCGCGCGCCCTCGAGCCACGCGTGCGCGTCGATCGCGGGCGCCTTCACCGCCGCTGTGTTCCGCTCGCGCCGCCGCCGGCAGCGCTGTTCGACCCGCCGCTCTTCGCAGCGCCGCCGTTCACACCGTCGCCGGGCGCGGCGTCGGGATCGCCGTCGAACGCGACCAGCGCGCGCTCCGCGTCGCGCGTCAGTTCCATCACACGCCGCCGGTGCGACGTGAGCACTTCGTTGCAGCGCTTCAGGAGTTCGATGCCCTCCGCGTAGCGCGCGATCGACGCCTCGAGGCCGAGTCGCCCGGAGTCGAGCTCCGCGACGATCGCCTCGAGCTTCACGAGTCCTTCGTCGACGTCGAGCGACGTCTCCTTCTCGTCCCCGCCGACGGACTCAGCCTTGGATTCACGACGCGTTCCCATCGCGCCCGAGTGTAGTAGCTTGCCGCTCCGCCCATGCCCCCCGACCGCACGACTCCGCCCGACCCGACCCTGATCGGCGCACTCGACCTGGGCTCGAACTCCTTCCACCTCGTCATCGCGCGCCTCGTCGACGAGCAGATCCTGGTCATCGACCGCCACCGCGAGCCGGTGCGGCTCGCCGCCGGCCTCGGCAAGGATCGCCGCCTCGACGAGGCCAGCCAGACGCGCGCCCTCGAGTGCCTCTCGCGCATGGGCGAGCGCCTGCGCGGCGTCGCGACCAACCACCTGCGCGTCGTCGGCACCAACACACTGCGGCGCGCGCGCAACGCCCGCGACTTCATCGCGCGCGCCAAGGACGTCCTCGGTCACGAGATCGAAGTCCTGCCCGGTCTCGAAGAGGCGCGCCTCATCTACCTGGGCGTCGCGCACTCGACCGCCGACGACAGCGAGCCGCGCCTCGTCATGGACATCGGCGGCGGCAGCACCGAGCTCATCCTCGGCCGCGGCTTCGACATCGTCTTCTCGAACAGCCTCGCGATGGGCTGCGTCGACTTCACGACCAGGTACTTCGAAGACGGCCGAATCGACGCGGAACGATTCGAGCGCGCCGTGCTCAAAGCGCGCCGCGAGACGTTCGCGGTCAAGGAGAGCTACGTCGAACACGGCTTCGGCGCCGCGATCGGCTCCTCCGGCACCGCGCGCGCGATCGAACGCTGCTTGCGCGAGTCCGGTTGGACGAAGGGCGGCATCGATCGCCCGGGCCTCGAGAAACTCAAGGCCGCCATCATCCGCGCCGGCCGCCCCGAGAACCTCGACCTGCCCGGCCTGCCCGACGACCGCAAACCCGTCCTCGCCGGCGGCGTCGCCGTCATGCTCGGCGTCGTGCAAGAGCTCGGCATCGAACACGTCGAGCCGACCGCCGGCGCGATGCGCGAAGGCCTGCTCTACGACCTCATCGGTCGCTTGCGCCACGACGACCTGCGCGAGCACACCATCGCGCGCTTCGAACAGCGTTTCGCCGTCGACCTCGCGCAAGCGCGCCGCGTCGAGCGTGTCGCCCGCAGCCTCTACAAGGACGTCGAGAAGGCCCTCGCCTTCGACGCCGAGGACCTGCGTTTCCTCTCGTGGTCCGCGCGACTGCACGAAGTCGGCCAAGCCCTGCGCTACGGCGGCTACCACCGCCACGGCGCCTACCTCATCGCCGAGTCGCACCTGCCCGGCTTCAGCGAGGACGACCAGGACCTGCTCGCGCTCCTCGTGTTGCTGCACCGCCGCCGCCTCGACCAGGAACTCGTGCAGCAGCGTTCCACGCCGCGCACACCGAGCGCCTTGCGTCTCGCGCTCGTCTTGCGCCTCGCCGTCGTGCTCTGTCGCGGCCGCGGCGGCACACCGGTTCCGAAGGCGAAGCTCGCCGTCGGCGGCAAACCGACCGAACTCGTGCTCACGCTGGAGAGCGGCCAACTCGAGAGCTCACCGCTGCTGCGCGCCGACCTCGAGTCCGAGATCGAAGCGTTCGAGAAGGTCGGCTATCGGTTGACCGTGACGGACAAGCGCCGCTGAGCGCCCCTGAGGCGCGCTCCAAAGAACCACCGAGGAGAGCCCCCGCGCCCCCTCGGACAGGGTAGATCTGGGTTACCTGATCTCGAGGCTGCAACAAGGAACGCCGTCTTGCCCCTCCGCCCCCGCCTCGCCCGCACCGTTCGGGCTCTGCTCGACGACCACCCTCAGGCCAAGAGGCTCGCGAGCGGCGTCGACGATGCTTGGACCCGTGCCGTGCACCGTGCCGCGGAACGCTGGCCTTTCCTGATTCGTCCCGAGCCGCGCCAACTCACGATCGCCGTGACGGCCGCATGCAACTTCCGTTGCCGCGGCTGCAGGTACGGCCGGGACTTCATGGTCGGCGAGCGACTGTCACTCGACGTCGTTCGCGTTGTGCTCGACGACGCAGTGAAGGCTGGGATCGGGCGCGTGCGCTTCTATGGCGGCGAGCCGCTGCTGCATCCCGACTTGGCGAAGATGATCGCCCATGGCACGGCCCTGGGACTCGACTGCTACGTCACCACCAACGGAGTGTTGCTCGGGCGGCGCATCGACGAACTGTACGAAGCGGGTCTGCGCTGGTTCACGATGGGGTACTACGGCGTCGGATCCGACTTCGGCGAGTACACCGATCGACCGGACCAGCTGGACGAGTTGATCCACGGCCTCGGCGTCGTCCGCGATCGCTACGGAGACCGAGTCGAGCGTCAGCTGAACTACGTCCTCACGAAACCGACCTGCAACACCGAGTCGCTGGAACGTGGATTGGAGTTCGCGCGACGGTTCGCCATGGTGCTCCACCTCGACCTGCTGGCGTTCAACCTCCCCTTCTTCAATCACGACCCATCGCTCGGCCTCGCCTTCACCGAGAACGATCGGCCTGCGATCGAAGATGTCGTGCACAAGGTCATTGCACTCAAAGAGTCCGATGACGCTCTGGTTCCACACAGCTACGAGTTCCTCCGGTCGGTACCGGACTGGCTGATCCTGGGGGCGAAGATGGCCGTGCCGTGCGACGCGTACGAGCTCGTCTGGATCGGCGCAGATGGCACCGTGCAGTTGTGCGACGGTGCGTATCCGCTGGGCAACGTCAACCACCAGCGCCTTCGAGACGTGCTCTTCACACCGCAGCACGTCGCGGCAGCGCGCGGTGGATTCCGCCTGGAATGCGGCAATTGCAACTGCAAACTCGACAGTCGCATCCGCAGGAATGCAGACAGCCGTCGCCGGTACAAGACTTGAGGCGCAAGGAGTGACCACATGTCGAGACTCCGAGCAAGAGTTGTCGGTTGGGCGCGGCGACTGAGTGCCGGTGCTCCCCGCGTGAAACGCGCCCTCGCCCAGGCCGATGTCGGCGTCGAACTCCTCCAGCACTCGCTCGCGGAGAAGCTGCCGAGCATCATCCGGCCCCAGACTCGCAAACTGACCATCGCGATCACGGCTCGCTGCAACCTGCGTTGCCTCGGGTGTCGCTACGAACGCGACTTCATGCTCGGAGAGCAACTCTCGCTCTCGACCGTGAAAGAAGTACTCGACGACGCCGCCGAACTCGGCATCGAGACGGTGCGACTCTACGGTGGCGAGCCACTGGTGCATCCGCAGCTCCCCGAGATGGTGGCCCATGCGGTGAAGGTCGGCGTGCGCCCGTACGTGACCACGAACGGAATGCTGCTCGACCGCAGGATCACGGCGCTCTTCGACGCAGGACTGCGCGACATCACGATCGGATTCTACGGGTTCGACGAGGCCCTCGATGTCTACACCCAGCGCAAGGGACGCTTCGCGCAATTGGAGCGCTCCCTCGAGACCGTGCGCGCTCGTGTGGGCCGCCAGGTGAAGCTGCAGTTGAACTACCTGATCATGCGGCCCACGGCGAAGATCGAAGTCGTGCGGAGAGTCTGGGAACTCGCCAAGCGCTTCGATATGTCCGTTCACACGGACCTCGTCCACTACTCGCTCCCTTACTTCACGCCTGGTGTCGAACAGGAGATCTACTTCAAACCCGAGGACGAAGACGACCTGCGCTCCTTGGTCGACGAGCTGCTGCGCTTGAAGCGCTCGGATCCGACGCGCATCCCGGAGTCGGAGATGGGCCTGCGCTCGATACCTGAGTGGCTGTTGAAGGGGCCGGAGATGCGCATCCCCTGCGACGTCCGCAACATGGCCTGGATCGGGGCCAACGGTGTCGTTCAGTTGTGCTACGTGACCTTCGTGCTCGGGAATCTGAGAGAGAAGAGGCTCAAGGACATCCTGTACACATCGACGCATCGGGAGGCGGCTCGCGCCGCCTTTCGACTCGACTGTCCGAACTGCCACTGCGAACGCGACAATCGGATTCGCAAGCACTGGGCGAGCCGCCAACGTTTCGGGGGCTGATCAGCGACCGCAGACGCGCGCGTACAGCTCGAAGTACGCGGACCACTCGCGCTCGGACGAGAACGCGGCCATGCGACGCCTGGCCGCCACGCCAAGGCTGAGCCGTTCGGACTCGTCGGCGAGCAATCCTCGCAGACTCTCCGCCAGGACTCTCGGCTGCGCCGGCGGGACGAGGCGCACAGCCGTGCCGCCTTCGTCCGTCGTCACGAGCGTGGGCACGCCGCCGACGGCGGTGGCGATACATGCGCGCCCGCAACTCATCGCTTCCATGAGCGCGCGCGGAGCGGCTTCGTGGCTCGAGCAGAGCACGAAAACGTCGAGAGCACGGAGGAGTGCCGCAACATCGGCGACACGATCGATCACGCGCACCCACGGCAAGTCACGCGTTCGCTCTGCGAACGCCGATCGCCCTGGTCCGTCGCCAACGAACACGAGGTGCAGAGCGACGCCGACCTCGACCAGACTTCGCGCTGCGTCGACGAGATCGAGTTGGCGCTTGACCGGGTCGTGCCGTCCGACGTGGCCGACCAGCGGTGTTCCGTCGGGCACGCCGAGCTTGCGCCGCCAGTCGCCGTCGGGTCCCGTCGCACGGAACTCCTCCTCGTCGATTCCGTTCCAGATCACTTCCGGTGCGCGCGTCCACCGCAAGTCCTGCAGGAGTTCCGCGAGTTCGTCCGACACGCTCGTGATCGCATCGGCACCTTGCGTGGCGAGGAGGGTCGCGCGGCGTCCAAGCCTCGTCTCGTGTCCGGGGCGGGTGTGGAACGTGCCGATGACCGCGGTTCGGCGACGTCCGATGCCGGTGAGACGCGCAGCAAGCACGGCGTAGAACACGGCCGAATCGTTGTGGGCGTGCACTGCATCCGCGCCGTACCTGCGAAGTTCGCCGGCGACGCGTCGAACGAACCCCAGGTCGAGTCCGGGCCCACGTGGCACGAAGCTCCATGGAACGTCGCCCGGGTCAAGGTCGAGCGGAATGCCGCGCGGCGGTGCATCGAACAACATGAGTCGGTGGTCGAACCCAGCGCGCCGCGCCCTGCGAGCGAGTTGGAGAGCCACGCGCTCCTTACCACCGACTTCGAGGCTGCCCAGAAGGTGAAACACTCGTTTCATGACTCGTAGCTCGACGTCAGTCGCTCTTGTGCGCTCGACGTCGCCGACCGGTGGGCGGGGAATCGACGAGGAACGAAGCGAGCCAGGCCGATCGGCAGGCACTCCTCCAGTGTCCAGATCGCGCGCCGTTCAGAGACGGACGGCACCACAGCGTACCCCCGGCGTACGAGCTGATGGCGCGTTGCTGCAGCGACGCCCTGCACGTTCGTGCACTCCGGTGGTCCGACCGCGACACGAGTCGAAGATTCCGATTCCGCTGAGCCGGAGACGAGGCTGCAAGGCGCTATTCATCAGTCCCTCTCTCGTCGATCGTGCGCGCCCACACGCTGCACTCCACCGATGCCCGTGGTGTTCGTGTCCGCAGACACCTCCAACGGTGGTCCCGCCTCCTTGGAATCGGCCATTCAAGCCACACCGCGGCTTTCGAGGCCCCGCGTTCTCGCGCGCCGTACTCGGTCTCCTGCGCCGAGATCTCCACCTTGGGCACGCGGCGGATCAACGGGAGCTGATGGAAAGCACAGGGACGGCGGAAGCACGCGTCATGACTTCGCGGTTCGTCCTTCGCGGTGGAATCCGGCTGCGGCGGCACCCCCGTGCCCAAGGCCAAGCTGGCCCGTCGGCGGCAGACCGACCGAACTCGTCTTGACGCTCGAGAGCGGCCAACTCGAGAGTTCCCCTCTCATGCGCGCCGACCTCGAGTCCGAGATCGAAGCGTTCGAGATGGTCGGCTATCGGTTGACCGTGACGGACAAGCGGCGCTGATTCGGCGTGCACTACCGGCGAGCACGGCCGGCGCGCACACTGTCCAAGTTGCGCTCGTTTCGCGCGCGAGACGCGCGCATGCGCTGGCGTGAGAGTTCTCGAGGCGCTGCGCGCACGGCCCTCGAACATCGGTCGCCGTTGTAGGCTCCGGCGTCGAAGCGCTCCTCGCGCTTCGCGAGCGGGCCGATCGCCCACCAACGCATGCGCATCGTCGGATTGCTTCGCAACGTTCGACTCGGCCTGCTGGCCACACTCCTCGTCCTGACGGGCTGTGAGAACGAAGCGCCGCCGCCGGCCGCGCTCGCGCCCATCGTCGGCGACCTTGCAGGCTCCAAGCTGGACGCGCGCTCGCGCGGGCTGATGTTGCTCGGCGAGCTCGGCTGCGTCGCCTGCCACGCGCAAGCTGGCGAAGGCGCGCGCATCGAGGCGCGCCGTGGTCCGAACCTCGCGACGGTCGCGGGTCGCATCCGCCACGAATACGTGGCGCACTTCATCGCCGATCCCAGCGGCGTCGAGCCGGGCACGACGATGCCCGATCCGTTGCGCGATCGCGACGACGCGGCGCGTGCGGAGGCGGCGGATGCGCTCGCGCAGTACGTGCGTTCGTTCGGTGGACGTGAGCCTGCGCGCGACGCGGCGAACGAATCCCCGAGCGACGCGGCCGCAGCGCGCGGAGCCGAGCTCTTCGGCGAGATCGGTTGCGTGGCGTGCCACGCGCCGCGCTCGAAGACGGGCGAGGAGTTGCCGCTCGCGGGCGCCGTTCCGCTCGGCGACCTCGCCGCGAAGTACACGCTGCCGGGCCTGCGCGCATTCCTGCTCGCGCCGCAGGACGTGCGGCCCTCGCTGCGCATGCCGAACATGCACCTGCAGCCGGGTGAGGCGCAGGACATCGCGTGCCACCTGCTCACCGGTGCGCTGCCGGCGACGGCTGCGCCGGCGCCCGACGCCGCCAAGGTCGCGGCCGGCCGCACGCTGTTCGGGGAGCGCGGCTGCGCGAACTGCCACGCGCTCGTCGACGAGCAGCGCGCACCGACGCGCCCCGCGAAGTCGTTGAGCGAACTCGACCCGCAGCAGGGTTGCCTCAGCGGCACCGTGGGCGCCTGGCCCTTCTACACGCTCGACGACGAACAACGCGCGGCGATCACCGCGGCGTTGGCCGCGCTGGGCGAGCCGCTCGAAGAGGAGCAACGCATCCGCACGCTCCTCGCGACACACCACTGCAGCGCCTGCCACGCGCGCGGCGACTTCGGTGGCGTCGTGTCCGAACGCAACGCGTACTTCCGCAGCAACGAGGACAACCTCGGACAACAGGGCCGCCTTCCGCCGGCGCTCACGGGCGTGGGAGCGAAGCTGCAACACGACTGGCTCGTGGGCGCCATCGCCTACGGGCAGTGGGAGCGTCCGTACCTGCGCGTGCGCATGCCGGGCTTCGGCAAGGACACGGCGCAGGAACTGGCGACACTCTTCGAACGAGAGGACCACCTGCCGGCACTGGATCTCGCCGCCTTGCCGACGGAGTGGGAGCAGATCGATCCGCTCGTCGAACTCGGCTGCCAAATCGTGGGCGACGGGGGCATGACGTGCATCAGTTGCCACACGTTCGCGGGCCAGCGCGCCGGCTTCATGGCGGCGATCGATCTCGTCGACTCGACGGCGCTGCGCTTGCGCCGCGAGTGGTTCACGCACTTCATGCGCGACCCGGCGAAGTTCCTGCCCCTCTCCGTGATGCCGAAGTTCTTCGAAGGCGACGTCTCGACGCGGCCCGAGTTCGTCGGCGGCGACGCGACGCAGCAGATCGACGCGTTGTGGGTCTACCTGACGCAAGGTCGCAACGTGCGTGAACCGAGCGGCATGCGCTACGACCCGATCCCGATCGCGGTCGGCAGCGAAGCCGTCGTCCTGCGGCGCAGCCTGCAGAACACCGGCAAGCGCGCGATCGCCGTGGGATTGCCGCTGGGTGTGAACTTCAGCTTCGACGCCGAGAGCCTGGGCCTCGACCAGATCTGGTGGGGCGAGTTCGTCGATGCGTCAGGCGTGTGGACCGGACAAGGCGCCGGTGATGCGCACATCCTGAGCGACGAACTCGCGCGACTGGTGAAGGGTCCGGCGTTCGTGGTGCTCGCGGATGCGGACGCCGCTTGGCCGAGCGAATCGCGCCGCGACCTCGGCCAACGCTTCCTCGGCTACGACCTCGACGCGCAGCAGCGGCCCGCGTTCCGCTACGTGTGCGAGGAAGTGACGATCACCGACGCGGCGCAGGAACTCGCGGTCGCCGGCGAGCCGCGGCCGCTCTTGAGGCGCACACTCGCCTTCGCGAGCGAGGAGGACACGACGCTCACCTTCCGCGCTGCGCTCGACGGACGCGTCGAGGATCTGGGCGAGGGCAAGGTCGCCGTCGGGTCTGCGCTGCGCATGCAACTGCCGCCGGGTTCGTTCCGGATCCGAGCCGCAGGGGAAGAGTTCGAGCTCCTGGTCGAGATCCCGATCCGACAGGGCAAGGCCGAACTCGCGATCGACTACTCGTGGACGGAGGAAACGAAGTGAAACGCATCTCGATCACACTCGCGCTCGCACTCCTGTCCGCGGCTCCGCTGCACGCACAAGAACTCGGCGACGCCTGGGGCACGGCCGGTGAGGAAGCGAAGTACTACCGCATCGTGGACCTCGAGGTGCCGGACGAGCTCGCGCTCGAGACGGGCAGCATGTGCCTCCTCCCCGATGCGCGCCTCGCACTCGGAACGCGCCGCGGCGAGATCCTGATCGTCTCGGGCGCGTTCGAACCGCTGCCCGACGTGGCTTTGCAGCACTTCGCGAGCGGTCTCGACGAGGTGTTCGGCCTGGACTTCAGGGACGGCGCGTTCCACGCCATGCAGCAGACCGAGCTGTCGCGCATCAGCGACACCGACGGTGACGGACGAGCCGATCGCTTCGAGAACCTCAGCGACGTGTGGGGTTTCGCGAACTACCACGAGTTCGGCTGGGGCTCGCCCATCACGGACGACGGCAGTGTCTGGGTCGTGCTCGGCCTCTCGGAGTCGTACTACTACAACGCGGACTTTCGCGGCTGGGCCTTCAAGATCACGCCCGATGGCACGTCGATCCCCATCGCGAGCGGGATCCGCAGCGCCGGCTGCGTCGCACCGAACGAACACGGCGTGATGTTCTACGCCGAGAGCCAAGGGCCGTGGAACGGCTCGTGTTCACTCAAACACCTGAAGCCCGGCGGCTTCATGGGCCATCCGACGAGCTTCCCCGGCTACGACCTGCCGCTCGGTGCGAGCTTGGGGCGCAAGCCGCTCGAACCGCAGAGCGAGTCGCGCATCCAGATCGAGAGCGAGCGCATCCCGGAGCTCGTGCCCCCCGCCGTCGTGTTCCCCTACCGGAAGATGGGCCAGTCGATCACCGCCTTCCGGCCCGATCGAAGCGCCGGCCGTTTCGGACCGTTCACCGGTCAGCTCTTCGTCGGCGACTTCAGTCTGAGCGTCGTCATGCGCGCCACGACGGAACTCGTCGACGGCGTGTGGCAAGGTGCGTGTTACCCGTTCCGCGAAGGCTTCGGCACCGGCATCCTCGCGCTCGAGCTGTCGCCGACCGGTCACCTGGTCACCGGCGGCACCAACCGCGGCTGGCCGGTGCGCGGCAACCGTCAGTACACGCTGCAGCGCCTCGAGTGGACCGGGAAGATGCCGTTCGAGATCGAGCGCGTGAGCATCCGACCCGACGGCTTCCTGCTCGACTTCACGAAGCCCGTCGATCCGGCGAGCGCAGCGCTGCTCGCGAACTACCGCATCGAGACGTTCACGCACATCTATCAGGAGTACTACGGCAGTCCCGAGGTCGATCAGACGACGCCGCGCATCGTCTCCGCCGTGCCGACCGACGACGGACTCAGCGTGCACCTCGTCGTCGATGGCCTGGTCCTCGGCCACGTGCACGCGTTCGACCTCACCGGCCTCGCGTCGCAGGACGGCGAAGAGCTCTTGCACACACAGGCCTACTACACCGTCAACCGCATCCCGAAGCCGTGATGACGAAAGCCGCTCTGCTGCACTGCCTGCTCTGTCTCCTCTGCCTCGTCGCCGGCTGCGCGAGTCCGAACCCGCATCCCGTGCCGGTCAGCGAACGCTGGCTGACGTACGCGGGCGGCGAAGGACCGGGGCGCGGCAAACACATCGTGCTGATCGCGGCCGAGCAGGAGTACCGCAGCGAACAGTCGCTGCCGATGTTGGCGTCGATCCTGTCGGAGCGGCACGGATTCCACTGCACGGTGCTCTTCTCGCTCGACGCGAACGGTCTCGTCGATCCGACGCTGCCCACGCGCGCGGACGATCCGAACGTCGTGCACGACATCCCGGGCCTCGAGTACCTGCGCACGGCCGACCTCGTGATCTTCTCGCACCGTTTCATCACGCTGCCGGATGACGACATGCGCTCTGTGATCGAGTACCTCGACTCCGGCAAGCCGATCATCGGCATCCGCACGGCGAACCACGGCTTCTGGGATCCGCTCCCGTACGAGGTCGACGGCCGCGAGGTGCGTTTCGGCGAGGACGTCCTCGGCGGCACGTTCCTCGAGCACCACGGCAACTGGCACGCGGACTCGACGCGCGGGATATTCGTCCCGGAGCAGCGCTCGCACCCGATCCTGATCGGCGTCGACGACGTCTGGGGACCGTCGGACGTCTATCGCACGTATCCCGAGGGCGAGAGCTTGCCCGCGAGCTGCACGGCGCTCGTCTTCGGACAGCCGCTCGTCGGTCGCGAGCACGACGATGCGCCGAACCCGGAGAAGGAGCCCCTCCCCGTCGCCTGGACCAATCATTGGCGGACGTCGCACGGCACCGAGGCGCGCGTCTTCCACGTGACGATGGGCAGTGGCAGAGACTTCCAGAGCGCGGGGCTGCGCCGCTTGACGATCAACGCGGCCTACTGGTGCCTGGGGCTCGAACAAGCGATCTCGCCGAACAGCAGCGTCGACTACGTCGGCACGTACGCGCCGCTCGACACCGGCTTCGACTACGCCGAACTCGGCGTGGTGCCCAAGCCGCCGGCGGCCTACCGCTCGTCGTCCGACGCGTGAGTCGGGTGCGTCGCGATCTCACGCGCCGCGGAAGACGCTGCGCGGCTCGGGCGTTTCGCCGCGCAGCACTCGCACGACGTTCGTCGCGGTCGACACACACAACGCGCGATAGGTTGCGGCGGTCAGCGAGGCGACGTGCGGCGTCAGGAGCACGTTCTCTCGGCGCAGCAACGGATCGTCGGCCGCCGGCGGTTCGACGTCGAGCACGTCGGCCGCGAAGCCGCCCAGTGCGCCGCTCGCGAGAGCACTGCGCAACGCCGGCATGTCGATCAACGCACCACGCGCGGTGTTGACGAGCAGCGCGCCCGGCTTCATGCAGGCGAGTTCGGGCGCTCCGAGCAGGTTGCGCGTCGCCGGCGTCAGTGGAACGTGCAACGTGACGACGTCGCAGGCCGCGAGCAGTTCGCGCAAGGGCAGCGTCCTGTGCGGGGCGGCACTCCGAACGCCCGCCGCCCCTGTGTGCTCCGCCACGAGCACCTGCATGCCGAAGGCCTCGGCCAGGAACGCCACGCGCTTGCCGATGCTGCCGAAACCGACGATGCCGAGCACGAGGCCGCCGAGTTCGTTGCCCTGATACCGCGCGCGCTCCTCCCAACGTCCTTCAGCGACGGCGCGCACGTTTCGAGTGATGCCGCGAGCGAAGTCGAGGATCAGTGCGAGCGTGTGTTCGGCGACCGTGTTCGTGTTGGCGCCCGGCGCGAAGATCACGGGGATGCCGCGGCGCGCGGCGTCGGCCGTGTCGAGGTTGTCGAGGCCGGCGCCGGCGCGCGCGATCACCTCGAGCGCGGGACAGCGCGCGAGCAGCGCGGCGGGAATGCGCCCGCGGCCGCGGGTCAGGATCGCGCGCACGCGCGACACGTCGGCGGGCGGCTCGTTCGGGTCCTTGGCCCGCACGAGTTCCCCCGCCTGACCGAGCAGTGCCTCGGCCTGTGGGTGCAGGCTCTCGAGCAAGAGGATCATCGCGCGGGTTCGTGCGCACCGACGCTCGCGCCGGGTTCCAAGCGGTAGACGCCGGGCTGCGGTTCGACGAGTTCGTCGCGGAACAGCGCCGGGTCGATGACCGCGCCAGGGCTGCTCGCGATCTCGATCAAGTTGCCGTGCGGATCGCGCACGAACATCTGCATCTTGCCGCCCGGCAACTTGCGCACGCGGCCCCAGGGCGCGAGGTCGATCGCGCCGGCGGCCTTCGCGCGCGCGAAGACGCCCATGAAGTCGGGCACCTCGATGCAGAAGTGCGCGCGGAACGGCCGCAGATCCGCGATCACGTTCATGTGGATCTGCTGGCGCGCGTTGAGGCGGAAGAACTGCGAGTACATGCCCTGGTCGGGCGTCGGGTCGAGCGGCAGGCCGAGCACGTCGCGATAGAACGCGACCGCCACGGCGAGATCGTCGACGTTGACGTTGATGTGCTGGAGGTGGAGTTCGCCGTTCATGTGCGTGTGTAGCGCTTCACGAAGTCGGGGTCGGGAGCGACGCCCCAGCCCGGGCCCTGCGGCGCGAGCAGTGCACCGTCGTGCAAACTGAGGTCGATCGCCGCCATGTCGCGCAGGAGCGGCGCACCGCCGAGCGGCACCTCGACGAAGGTGCCCGCGGGGCTCGCGAGTGCCAGCGTGCGCGCAGCCTGGAACGAGATGGCCGAGCCCCAGCAGTGCGGCACGAGTTCCAAGCGGTGCGCCCAAGCGAGCGCGGCGATGCGCTGGCCCTCGCTGAAACCGCCCGCGATCGCGAGATCGGGCTGCAGCACGTCGATCGCGCGCCGCTCGAGGAGTTCGGCGAAGTCGAAACACGAACTCTCGCTCTCGCCCGCCGCGATCGGCAGCGTCGCCACCTGGCGCAGCTCGGCGAGGCCGGTGCGGTCGTCGGAGGCGATCGGTTCCTCGACGAAGCGCAGGTCGTGTTCGGCGGCGGCGGCGCAGAAGCGCTTCGCTTCGGCCACGTTCATCGTTCCGTGGGCGTCGACCATCAACGCGATCGACGGCCCGAGTGCTCTGCGCGCTGCGGCGACGCGCGCGAGGCTCGATCGCAATCCGCCGTCCATGGCGCCGATGCGCATCTTCACGGCCCGGAAGCCCTGCTCGACGTAGCGGAGCAGTTCGTCGCCGATCCCCTTCTCGTCGGCCCAGCCGCCGCTCGCGTAGGCCGGGATCGACGCGCGACAGGCTCCGCCGACGAGCGCCAGCACGGAACAGTCGCGCGCCTTGCCCGCGAGATCCCAGAGCGCGAGATCGACGCCCGCGATCGCCGCTTGGTGCACGCCGCGCCGGCCGAGGATCGGCATCGAACGCCCGGCGCGCAGCGCGAGCTCCGCGCGCGAACCGTTCAGCATGCGTGCGCCGAGCGCGCCGATCTGCGTTGCGTCCTCGCCGACGAGCAACGGCGCGAGTTCGTTCTTCACGATCGCGACGAGTGCCGCACCGTTGCCGCTGCTGCCGACCGCCGGTTTCGCTTCGCCCCAGCCGACGAGGCCGTCTTCGGTGCGCACGCTGACGAGCACACCGTCGAACGCGCGCAACTGACCGAAGTCCGAACGATGCTGCTTCGCCGCCGGCAGCGGAACGTGCAGCCAGACCGCGTCGACGCTCTCGATCTTCATGCGATCAGCGGACCAGCGGGAGCAGCGTGCGCGACGCCGTCTCGTAGAGCATCGTGTAGTACTCCTCCGAGAGCAGGCTCGAGCCGTGGTCCTGGATGAACTTGAGCTGCTCGGGCGAGATGTCGACCGGGTTCTTCTCGACCTGGTTCTTCCACGGCGAGACCGGCGTGCGGTCGATCGGCGCGACGGCTTCCATCGTCAACGCGCCCTTGTAGCCGACGTCCTTCAAGGTCTTGACGAACTTGGCCCAGTCGACCGCGCCCATGCCCGGCGCGAGGCGGTTGTTCTCGGCGACGTGCACGTCGACGAGGCGCGCGGCCGAAGCACGAACGGCCGCGAGCATGTCCTTCTCCTCCATCCACATGTGGAAGACGTCGAGGCACACACCGCAGTTCGGACCGACGGCCGTCGCGAGCGCCACGGCCTGATCGGCGCGGTTCAGGAAGTACGTCTCGAAGCGATTGAGCGGCTCGATCGCCATGCGGATGCCGTACTTCTCGGTCGTCTGGTAGAGCTCCTGCAGCCCCGCCACGACCCACTTCCACTCCTCCTCCGGAGTTCCGTCGGCCACGACCTTGCCGACCGTCGCCGGCACGATCGTCATCTCGGTGCCTTCGAGTTCCTTCACCATCTCGGCGACCGACTTCATGTACGCGACGCTGGCCGCGCGCTGCTTCGGATCCTTCGCCGCGAGGTTGCGCTCGCCGAGCGTCAACGTGACGGCGCCCCAGCAGCGGATGCCGTGCTTCTTCAGCAGCGGCTTGCAGACCTTGGGCGGATACTGCGTCGGCTCGCCGCTGATCTCGATGCTCTCGAAGCCCAGGCGCTTGATGCGCGTGAGCGTGACTTCGAGCGGTTCGGCGCGCATCCAATTGTGCGTGGAGAGGTGCATGAGCGGAGTTCCTCGGGGTGGTCGTGGGTCGAGCGCAGACGATACCCGATCACGATCGGTGCCTGCCGACGCCGCGCGACGCCGCGCTCGAACTTCGCAGCGAAAGCCTCCGTTCCATTCACGCGAGGATCTCGTGCACCACGCGCGCCTGCTCGACACTCGTCAGCTTCACGTCGAGCCCGCGGAACGGGAACGTGAAGCGTTCGTGGTCGATGCCGAGGCAGTGGAGCATGGTCGCGTGCAGGTCGCGCACAGCCACCGGGTTCGCGGCGACGTTGTAGGAGAAGTCGTCGGTCGTGCCGTATTCGGTGCCGGCCTTCACGCCGCCGCCCGCGAGCCAGACGGTGAAACAACGTCCGTGGTGGTCACGTCCCGAACTGGGATCGGCCGGGTCGCCTTGACTGAAAGCCGTGCGACCGAACTCCGTCGCGAACAGCACCAACGT
>JBIKNC010000098.1:0-15221 GCA_044358925.1 Planctomycetota bacterium
CCCTGCTCGAGTTCCCGCGCCGCCGCCGATGTGCGGAACGAGGGGGGATTTTGTCGCGGCACCGTACCACCCTCGCCGTCACGCCTCGCGCTTGCGGGCGGCGAGGATCGCGCGCACCAGCGCATCCGGCATCGGCTCACTCGGCGCACCGCTCGCCGCGAGGTCGCGTGTCAGCTCCAGCGTGTGGCGGTAGTTCGCCACGTAGACCTCGCAGTCCTTGCAGAAGGCGATGTGCGAGTCGAAGACGAAGCGTTCCTCGTCGGGGACGCGGCCGTCGACGTATTCCATGAGGAACTCGGCGAGGTGCTCACACGTGACACCTCGTGCGGCGTCGATGCACGGCTCGCGGCGCACGGGTTCGCCGCGCTTCGGATCGCCGCGCTGGGTTTCGTCGTCGGACTGGGTCATCGGTCGCCTCCGGACAACGTCGGGTCGAGCAGCTTCACCAAGGCCTGGCGCGCGCGGTGCAGGCGTTGCCGCACGAGCGCGTCGCTGATGCCGAGCCGCTCGGCCACCACCTTCGATTCGAGGCCCTCGATCTCGCGCAACAGCACCACGTCGCGGAACTCCGCGGGCAGCGCGGCCAGCGCGCGCGCGACGGCCTCCCGCGCTTCGATGCGCCGCTCCCCCTCGTTCGTGACACCGTGCCACTCGCGCGGCTGATCGCGGTGGTGGCCGTCCTCGAACTGCGGCAGCAGCGGCTCGATCGACTCGACCGGCCGCGCGCGCCGCTTGCGGTCGCGCATGAGCGCCGCGTTCACCGTGATGCGGTGCAGCCAGGTGCCCAGTTGCGAGCGCCCGTCGAAGCCGCCGATGGCCTTGAACGCGGAGAGGAAGGCCTCCTGAACGACGTCCTCGGCCTCGCCCGGAGCGATGCGCTTCGCGACGACCAGCATGCGCCCGCCGTGTTCGCTCACGAGGCGCGCGAACGCCGCCTCGTCGCCGCGCTTCAGCGCTTCGACGAGCGCGGCTTCGCTCGCGGCGCTCGGCGCAGCAGGTGCGATCGGGGTGCGCTCCATCACGGCCGACGAGTCTAGCCGCGCGTAGACTCCGCGCCCGCCATGCACGATCCCGACGAACGCGTCCGCCGGAACCTCGAGGAGAACCGCCGCACGTGGAGCGAGAACTCCTACTACGACGAAGCCGAGGCCGTCATGGACGAGCAGTGGCGGCGCTGGGTCTGGCCGTGGATCGGCGGCTGTGACTTCACCAGCGTCCTCGAACTCGCGCCGGGACACGGGCGCAACTCGGCGCGGCTCGCCGAGCACGCGCGCGATCTGCACCTCGTCGACATCAATGCCTCGTGCATCGACTTCTGCCGCGCGCGCTTCGCAAGGCACTCGGGCCCGTGCCGCTTCCACTACCACGTGAACGACGGACTCGGCGTGCCGATGATCGCGAACGACTCGGTCACGCTCGTCTATTCGTGGGATGCGATGGTGCACTTCGAGCCGGCCGTGGTGCGCGCCTACGTGCGCGAGTTCGCGCGGGTGCTCGTGCGCGGCGGTCGCGGCGCGGTGCACTTCTCGAACTTCGGCGCGCGCGCGCCGGATCCGAACACGACCTGGGGCGAGAATCCGCACGGCCGCAGTCAGATGACGCGCACGCTGTTCGCGCAGTACTTGGCCGAGAGCGGGCTGGTGCTCGTGCAGGACTTCGTCTTCGACTGGGAAGGGCACGCGGACATCGACTGCGCGGCGCTCTTCGCCAAGCCTTGAAGAATTGCGACGCGTGCCGACGTGCTTCACGTCCCATTGGCGAGCCGGCAAACCATGTTCATGGCGCCGTTTCGCGAGTACGCAGAAGCTGAATGCCTCGTGAACGCCCGCTTGAACAGGCTGCGATGAAGTGAAGTGGATGTCGAATCGCGCTGTGTGCGAGTCCGGGTACGGAATCGCGTGACGGCGTGGCTCGAGCTCCACGATCGCCGAACATCGCGTCGACGGAAGGCGCACGAGAATGCTGAGCGAAGCCAAGGGCAAGGTCGACTTCCACCTGCATTCGTACGCGTCGAACGTCACCGACTACTACGCGGCGAACAGCTTCTCGATCCCGGAGTCGTACTCGGACCCGTTCGTCCTGGAGCGCGCCCTGCGGCAGCAGGGCATGACGCTCCTCACCATCACCGATCACAATTCGATCGCTGGTGTGCGCGAGCTGCTCGACGCGCACGTCGAGGACGTCTTCATCAGTTCTGAACTGACGGTCACGTTCCCTGAAGACGGCTGCAACATCCACTTGACCGTCGTGAACGTGACGGAAGCGCAGTTCGCGGAACTCGACCGCCTGCGCGGGAACGTGTACGACGTCATCGCGCTGCTCGACGCGGAGATCGCGCGCGCGGCGGGCCGCAAGGACGTGAACGCGATCACGTACTTCATGACGCACCCGCTCATGAGTACGCAGAACCGGCCCTACGGCCGCGAGGGCGCGCTGTCGCTGGCGCACCTCGAGAAGATGCTGCTCCTGTGCAACACGTTCGAGGTTCGCAATGGAACGCGCACGCGCTCGTTGAACGAGCTGACGGAGCAGATGATCTGCGGCCTCGATCGCGAGACGATCGAGCGCCTGGCGAACACACACGGCATCGCCCCCAAAGGCGACGCACCGTGGCTGAAGACGATCGTCGGCGGTTCCGACGACCACTCCGGCATCAACCCCGGCCGCACGTGGACGGAGTTCCCGCTGCCGCCGGGCGGTCGCGCCACGCCGAACGACCTCGTCGAAGCGATGCGCGCGCGACGCACGCGCCCGGCGGGCGCCCACGGCGGCCCCGTGACGCTGGCGCACGCGATGCTGAAGCTGCTGCACGACGGCCAGTCGCCCGCGCGAGCGAAGGGCGGCGCGCGTTCGCTGCGCCTCGGCGGTCCGGTGCGCTCGCTGCTCCGCCTCGTGTTCGACACGGACAGCCTGCGGCCGCACGAACGCGTCGCACTCGAGTTCCGGACCTGGCTCGGTGCGCGTTTCGACGGCCTCGTCCGCTCACGGCACGACAGCCGTCAGCGGCGCTTCGAGTCGGTCCTCGCCTCCGAGGTCCACGAACTCGTGCGCACCGGCGAGCTGCGACAGCTACTCGCGTCGGCCGCGGACACCGACGGGCGCATCTTCCAAGTCGTGAGTACTCTCGTGAATCGGATGTTCGGTCGCTACGTCAAGCGCATCGAGCGCTCGGCGCGGCGCGACCCGATCCGGCTCGTGAAGGAAGTCGTCGCCCTCGCGTCGTCGAACCTCTTGTTCTCGATGCCGTACCTGCTCTCCTACTTCCACCAGAGCAGCGACCGGAAGATCGTCGCCGACGTACGCAAGGCGTTCGCCATCGAGTCGGGTCAGAGCCTGGTGCTCGTCACCGACACGTTCTTCGAGATCAACGGCGTCGCGCGCACGATCTGGCGCATGGTGCACGAGGCCGAACGCCGCGGTCTGCCGCTGACCGTCGTGACGTGCCTCGGAGCCGCGGAGTACGAGCGCCAGACCGCGCGCCCCGAGGTTCAGCGGCTGATCGCGAGCGGACGCCTCAAGATCTTCCGCTCGATCGTGAACCTCGACTTCCCGCAGTACGACGGGCTCGAGATCCACTTCCCGCCGTTCCTCGAGCTGCTCGAGTACCTGCAACGCTCCGGCTTCACGCGCATGCAGGTCAGCACGCCGGGGACGATCGGCGTCGCGGGCCTCATGGCCGCCAAGGTCCTCCAGATCGAGACCTCGGCCACGTACCACACGAGCTTCCCCGAGTACGTCGAGAACTACACGCGCGACATCAGCCTCGAGGCGCTGACGTGGCGCTACATGATCCTCTTCTACCACTCGGTCGACGAGGTCGTGGTGCCGTCGCGCTTCATCGCGCGGCTCCTCCACGAGCGCGGCCTGCGCAAGCGCAAGCTCCTGATCCTCGACCGCTGGGTCGACCTCGAGCGCTTCCACCCGCGACACCGCACGGCCGGCTACTGGGCGCGACATGGCATCGCGAACGAAGCGGAGCTGGTCAAGTTCGTCTACGTCGGGCGCCTGGGCGCCGAGAAGAACCTCGCACTCCTCGCCGATGCGTATCGAGCCGTTCACGCGCGCGATCCCCGAGCGCATCTGATCGTCATCGGCGACGGACCGTACCGCGCTGAACTCGAGCGCCGACTCGCCGGCCTGCCGGCCACGCTGGTGGGCTTCATCGAAGGTCCGGAACTCCCGCGAGCGATCGCGTCGTGCGACGCGAAACTGTTCCCGAGCACGACCGACACGTGGGGCAACGCGCCGCTCGAGGCTCAGGCCAGCGGACTGCCTGTCGTCGTCTCGGACAGCGGCGGTCCGCAGGAGCTGATGGTCGACGAGACGACCGGCATCCGCGTCATCGGGCGCAGCGTGCACGGTCTGATCGAAGCGATGACGCGTCTGCTCGACCGCGACGTGCGCGAACGACTCGGGCGCGAAGCGCGTGCGTTCGTCGAACGCAACCACGTCGAAGAACCCTTCACCGCGATCCTCGATCCCGAGACCTTCCGGCGGCGCGTTCGGCGCTCCAAAGGAGCGGCCCACAGCGCGGCCGAGACCACCGAGGTGCCGGTGCCCGAAGTTCTGGAGCTGCGCTTCGAAGAAGACGCCCTCGCGCTGCGGAGCGCCGACTGACATGTTGGAACTCGTTGTCTATCCGCTGTCGGCACTGGGTGCCTGGGTGCTCGGCAAGCGTGCGTATCGGCGCATTCAACTGAGTCGCGCGAAGCACCGCTCGCTCGGCGGTCACGCGCGCATCGCCCTGCGACTCTCGCGCGTGCTGCCGAACTACGAGTACGGCGACGACGAGTTCTTCCGCGTGGACGACGCGCCTCCCGAAGTCGCCGACCGCCGGCGCGCCGGCTTCGAGCGGCTCGCGTTGCGACTCGAACAACGCGCGCCGCGCACACTCGCCGCGAGTGCCGCGCTCGCGAACAGCGTGTCGGACGTCGCCTTCACGAACGCCTACCGCGTGCCGTTCCAGTTCCGTCGCCTGGTGCAGGAGCGCCTCCGCGTCGGCATCCTGCTGGAGCGCACCGAAGGCATGCGCGTGCAGGACCTCGACGGCAACTGGTCGTACGACCTCGGCGGTTCGTACGGCATGAACCTGCTCGGGTACGACTTCTACAAACACTGCATCGAACGCGCCGTCGAGCGCGTCGGCGCACTCGGCCCGATCCTCGGCTCGTACCACCCGCTGCTGGCCGACAACGTCGACCGCTTGCGCGAGATCTCCGGCCAGGACGAGGTCTCGTTCCACATGTCCGGGACCGAGGCGGTCATGCAGGCCGTGCGACTCGCGCGCTACCACACGGGGCGCTCGCACGTCGTGCGCTTCTGCGGCGCGTACCACGGCTGGTGGGACGGCGTGCAGACCGGGCCGGGCAATCCGCTGCCGGTGCGCGACGTGCACACGTTGGCGGACATGTCGGAGCGCTCGCTCGAAGTGCTGCGCACGCGCACGGACATCGCGTGTGTGCTGATCAACACGCTGCAGTCGATGCACCCGAACTCGAGCGCGCCGAGCGACGGCACGTTGATCGCGAGCGATCGCAAGGCGCGCCACGATCGCGCCGCCTACACGGCCTGGCTCGCACAGGTGCGCGCCGTGTGCACCGAACGCCGCATCGCCCTCGTCATCGACGACGTGTTCATGGGCTTCCGTCTCGCGCTGGGCGGTTCACAGGAGTACTACGGCGTGCGCGCAGACCTCGTCACCTACGGCAAGACCGTCGGTGGCGGCCTTCCGATCGGCGTGGTGTGCGGACGCAAGGAATGGATGCGCCGCTTCCGCGACGATCGTCCCAGCGACATCTGTTTCGCGCGCGGCACGTTCAACTCGCATCCGTACGTGATGGCGGCGATGAACGAGTTCCTCCGGCACATCGTGAAGCCGGAGGTCTCGGCGCAGTACGCAGACATCGACCAGCACTGGGACGGTCGGTGCGCGGCGCTGAATGCCACGCTCGTCGAACACGACCTCCCGGTCCGCCTCGCCAACCTCACGTCGGTGTTCACGACGCTCTACATCGAGCCCGGCCGCTACAACTGGATGTTCCAGTACTACCTGCGCGCCGAGGGTCTTTCGATGAGCTGGATCGGCACCGGCCGCTTCATCTTCACGCACGCGTGCAGCGACGAGGACTTCCGCGAGATCGCGCGGCGATTCGTCGCCGCCGCCGAGGCGATGCGCGCGGACGGCTGGTGGAGCACGCCCGCGACGCTCTCGAACAAGGCCATCAAACGCCGGGTTCTCGGTGAGGTCGTGCGTGCATCGCTACATCGTTCATCGGGTCGATCAGTTCCCCGCGCAGCAAGTGCAGCGGCGAGCGCCAGTAAAGCATGACGTCGTGGAACGGGTCCGTGAGGATCTTGGTGGCCCACACGAGACCGGTCTGCGTTCCGCGGAAGACACACAGCCAAGCCGTGCGGAAGATCACGCCGACGACTCCGATGACGAGCCACGACAGCGCCACGTTGTGCAGATAGCCGTACGTGTCGGTCGCCGGCGTGAGCAGCCCGAAGAGGTCGGGCACGATGGCGATCACGATCGGCGCGGCCGCCCAGAACGACAGCAGGACGATCTTGCGGCGCAGGTTGTAGCCGACTTTGATCGACTCCTTGTGCTCGTGTGTGGCTTGGTTGACCGTGTCGTAGGTCTTCGGCTCGAAGAAGAAGTGGCCGGCTTGGCGCGTCGTCATCGCGACGACCCAGGCGATCATGACCGCGAGGACCAGGTCGATCGGCAGCAGGACGTACGAGGTCAGGAAACTCAGCGCGCTGACCAGGTGCAGCGACTGGTTGATGCGCGAGTGGTGGTAGTAGCGGTGGTCGTCGAAGCGCTGGATGCGCAGCTCTTCGAGGAACGAAGGACGATCGGTCGTGAGGGTCGTCGTGTTCATCGCGGGTTTCGCGTTCGGGTGTGGTCGTCGGCCGATTTCGGGTCGGTGAGCCGCAGGAGCGGCCGCCCCATGCGAATGCGTGTGCCTTCGACGATCTCGGGGCACAGCTCGTACGGCCCGCTGGCGAAGACGAGGATCGTCGAGCCGTGCTGGAACCAGCCCAGCTCCTGGCCCTTGTCGAACTGCACGTCGATCGGCAGGCGGTTCGGTCCGCGGTAGGCGAGGTCGAGCACCGCGGGCAATCCGTGCAGTCGGATGCCGGCCACGAGGATCGCAGCGACGGGCACCAGCGTGAACGCGCGCTCGGGCTCCGGCAGGACGAAGTCGAGCACCGCGCGCTCGTTCTTGCAGAAGAGCTTCTCGACGCGCTTCAGCGCGATCGGGTTCACGTTCCACGTGTCACCCGAGACGTACACGACCTCGCGCAGCGCACCGGCGCACGGCGCGTGGAAGCGGTGGTACATGCTCGAGGTCAAACGCAACGTGACGTACTGACCGTCGCGATGGCGTTCGACCAGCTCAGGGTCCGGCAGCAGGTCCTCGAGTCGATACGGACAGCCTTTGGCCTGGAGCACTTCGGTGCCGCGCACACGTCCGCACGCTCCGACGATGGCGTCGCACGGACTGACGAGCACGGACGGATCCGGATCGATCGGGCGGGCACCGGGGCGCAGCTCGCGCACGAAGCACTCGTGCAGACTGCGGAAGTCGTGCCTCTTCGCCTCGGACAGATCGAGGTCGGGCGCGAAGTGGCGCCAGAGCGCGATCGACAGGTCGCGCACCACAGGCACCTCGACGCGACTGAACCAACCCATGAAGCGCGTGGCGAGTCCGCGCGGCAGCCGATTCGTCACCAGGAAGTTGAGGTCTTCCTGGAGGAACAGGCGCGCGAGACGGGATGGGCCCGCACTGCTCTCGCGGGTCGTGACTGCGCTCGTGTCCGTGGTCATCGCTGGTGAATGCCGCCGCGCACGGAGCCGCGGACTCACGCATTCGACGGGCGCGAACGGTAGATGGCGACGATCACGGCGGCATCAGGTGCGCGTGAAGCTTCTCTCGAGTCGCAATGCCGACCGAGAATCGAGATCGCGCTCCGCGGCCGCGCGACTCTTCGCGCAGCCTTTGCAGTGTGCAGCCGGCCCTCGGTGCGTTCAGCGCGCGAGGGGCAACAACTCGATGCTCTTGAACTGGATCGCGTGGCTCTCGCTCTGCATCGAGATCGTTCCGCCGCCGATCTGCAGGCCGTCGAGTGTCATCGCGGCGTCGCCGGCGGCCATGACGCGCTGCGCATCGGCGTCGTTCGGATCGAGCTGCGCGTGCCGGTAGCGCATGACCTCCTCGCCTTCGACGCGGTGCACGATCTCTCCGTTGCCGCGCACCTCGAACTCGACCGTGACCCACTGCTCGCCGCGGAAGGTGCGCGACGTGGATTCGAGGCAGTGCTGCGTCACGAGAGCGTCGCCCATCACGACGTTCGTGCCGGGTGTGCACAGGTTGGCGGTCGAGCGCTCGCCCTTGTCGGTGTCGCTCGCACCGAGGAACTGCGCCTCGATCGACACGGGGAACGACTGGTCGAGCGCCATCGACGCGGCGCTCTGCCCGTGCAGCATGAAGCCGCTGTTGCGGTACGCCCAACCGGGCGCGCCCTGCACCTGCTCGCCGACGAAGCGGTACGTCGCGCGCAGGAGGTAGTGCGTGAAGGGCGTCTCGAAGAACAGATGCCCGAAGCGCTCGTCGAACGTCGTGTAGCCGTCGTAGGCGACACACAGGAGCCCGTCCTCCACGCGGAACGTGCGCAGCGGATCCTCGCCGAGCGGCAGGCCCTTGATCTTGGGCGTCCAGCCCGCGAGCGACTCGCCGTCGAAGAGCGCGATCCACTGCGGCTCGGACGGCGACGAGTCGTGCGCTTGCGGCGCCCCGCACTGTGCGAGGAGTGCGGCGAACGCCGCTGCGGCGGCGAGACGGACGGCGGGCGATCGGCGCATCGACATGCGCGGGATCGTAGCCGCGCGAGCGCGTCGCTCGACGAAACGAGCGCCCCACCCTCCGCTCGCGCGGCTGGTGGAGCGCTCACCCCTCTCGTCCTCGAAGTCCGTCGGTCAGAACGTGCCTTCGCAGTTCACGATCTCGCCGAAGGCCTTGTACAAGTCGAAGTCCGCGCCGCCGTCGATGAGCGGAACGAGATCGTTCGGCAGGCCGCTGCCCACGATCGCGGAGTCGGTCTGCAGCGTGAGCAGGTCGTTGCCCGCGCCGCCGAGCAGCCGCGTGCGCAGCGTGGGCGAGAGCTGGAACGCGCCCTTCACGTCGAAGGTCAGTTGGTCCGCGCCGGCCTCACCGCCGAGAGCGAGACCGCTGGTCGTGCTCGCCGCGGTCGGAACGACCAGGAGCAGGTCGTCGCCGCCGCGCGCGCGCACGATGCCGGTGAGCGTCAGCGGCGAACCGGGTGCGTTGACGAGCAGTTCCAGCGAGTCGTTGCCCGGGCCCAGCGCGAGACCCGTCGCGAAGTTCACGGGCGCCGGTTCGTTCTGGTTGATCGTGTACTTGACCGAGTTTCCGATGGCGGTGTGCGACCCGCGCGCAGCCACGTTCAGCGCTTGAGCTCGCGACGTCACTTCGAGCGTCGTGTTCACGGCGCTGCCGAAGTACGAGACGCCGAGCGTGTCGGTCGGGTCGACGGACAGGACCTTCGTCGTCGACGACGTCGCGCACACGACGCGCGCCGCGAAGGTGGCCTTGGCCGCGTCGTTCACGAACTCGACGTTCGCGAACTGGTTCGGGCCGGCGATCGAAACCAGGTCGAAGGTCGATGCGACCGGCGCGGCGCTCACGCCGACCTTCCACTGCACCGACGTCGACAGTTCGCCGGCTCCCGTGTCGACGGCGACCGCGAAGTCGCCGAACGTCAAGGCGTCGAGCGCGAACTGGTCGTTGCCGCCACCGGTCTTCACCAGGGCGGAGGTGATGCCGCTGAAGCTCGTGCCGTCGGAGATGCCGGGGAAGCCGTACACACGCACTTCGCCTGTGACCGGGCCGACTTCGAGTCGGACGTTCTGATCGGCAGCGTCCGTGACGAGCGACAACTTGGCGCCCGTGACGGTGACGGTCGTCTGAGCGTGGAGGCCGCTCGCGAGGGCGAGGGCGACGAAGGTGGCGTTCAGACTGGGCAGGTGCGGGCGCATGGTGGTCGTCTCGTGTGTGTGGATCCGGTCGGTGCCGAGGACACACGGAAGAGACGGAGCGACCGCGCTCTGATACCTCGCGATGGCAATCGTGGTGCGCGCGCCGTGAGCGTGCACCCCGCGCGCCGCGTCAGCCCTTCGGACAGCCCTTGCAGCGCTTGTGCGGCGGCTTCTCGCAGCAGTCCTTCTTCTTCTTGCGCGACTCGTCGGACGTGGGCGGCGGGCAGGTCATGGCTCGGGCGGGGCGTGGGCGACGGCGAAGAGCGCGGAGAGTATCGGCGACTGAGACTCGGTCTCAACAGGAAAGTCGCGGCGCGGATGCGAGAGCCGGGCGGCGCCCCGTGATTCGCCCTGAGCGGATGGAGGTACCGTCGCGGGTCGCTGCGCGTGTGCGAGCGGTCGCGGGCGGCCACGCGCGCCCGCTCGACCCTCCCCCACCGTGACGAGCACCGGAAAGAGACTGTCCGCGTTCGACGCGACGATGCTCGTGATGGGCTCCATCATCGGCGTCGGCATCTTCTACAAGCCGCACGGTGTGGCGGCGCTGGTGCCGGAGCCGTGGGCCTTCGCGACGGCGTGGATCGTCGGGGCGCTCGCGGCCGTGTGCGGCGCGATGACGTTCGCCGAACTCGCGGGCACGTTCCCGCGCACCGGCGGTTGGTACGTGTTCCTGCGCGAGAGTTTCGGCGGACTGGCCGCGTTCCTGTTCGCATGGATCGTGCTGCTCGTCGTGTCGACGGGCGCGTGTGCGGGCGTTGCGGAGTTCGCGGCGCAGCGCATCGAGAACTTGGCGGGGCTCACGGGCGACGAGCCGTGGCGGCGGCGCGGCATCGCGGCGGCGATCGTGCTCGTGATCAGTACGGTCGCGGCGACAGGCGTGAAGAGCGGCGCGCTGTTCCAGAACGTGTGCATGGTGCTGAAGCTCGCGGCCATGGCGGCGTTCGTCGCGGCCGGGCTGTTGTTCTTCGGCGAACCGGCGCTGCAAGCGGCGCCGAGCGTCGCTCCGACGGAACCCGTCGCGCTGCGTTTGATCTCGGCTTCGTTGCCGGTGCTGTTCGCGTTCGGCGGCTGGCAACTCGTGACGTACATCGCGCCGCACGTCGAGGATCCGCAGCGTACGCTGCCGCGCGCGATCGTGCTGGGAGTGGTCGGTGTGGCGATCGTGTACGGCCTGTTCAACGCGGCGTTCGTGCGGGTGCTCGGGCTCGGCGGACTGGCGGACAACACGGACGTGGCAGCGCTGTTCGCAGAGAACGCGCTCGGCGCGACGGGCGCGTTGATGCTCGAGGCCGCGATCGCCGTGTCCGCGATCGGGTTCCTCGTGGCGGTGCTCGTGACGACGCCGGGTGTGTACGTCGCGATGGCACAGGAGCGCCTGTTCCTGCGCTCGGTGGGTCGCCTGCATCCGCACACCGGAGCGCCGCTCGTCGCGCTGGCGATCCAAGCCGCGATGTGCCTCGTCTACCTGGGTGTGTCGGGCGACGTGCGCAACGAACTCGGCGACGCGGTCGTGTTCGCGGAGTGGATCTTCCACGCGCTGGTGGGAGCCGCGCTCTTGAAGCTGCGTGCGACGCGCCCCGAGCTGCCGCGGCCGTTCGCGAGCCCGCTGTATCCGCTGCTGCCGATCGTCTACACGCTGCTCGCGTGTGGCGTGGTCGTGGGCAATCTGATCGCGAGTCCGTGGCGCGTGACGGCGCTCGGTTTGGGTGTGCTCGCCGTCGGAGCTGTCATCTACATCCCGTGGCGACGCGCGCGGCGGTAGCAGTACGGTGCCGCACCAAAAACTGCACACCTGGCGGTACGGTGCCGCCCCAAAAGTTGCACACCTCGCCGGCGCCATCGGACGCGCTGCGCGCGTCCGATGGCGCCGGCGAGGTGTGCAACTTTTGGGGCGGCACCGTACCGCCAGGTGTGCAGTTTTTGGTGCGGCACCGTACTGCCGTCAACCGACTTGGATCTCGTGCGCGGATCCGGCTCCGCGCGGCGTGCGGATCGACGACACCAGCTCCTGCACGGCTCGCGACGGCGGCGGCGTGAAGCGCGACACGGCGATCGCGACGGCGAAGTTCAGCACCATCCCCACCGAGCCGATGCCGGTCGGCGAGATGCCGAAGAGGTAGTTCTCCGGCGACGCCAGTTCGGGGTTCAGGAACTTGAACCACACGATGTAGCCCGCCGTGAAGACGAGGCCCGTCACGAGCCCCGCGATCGCGCCGTGGCGATTCATGCGGCGCGAGAAGATGCCCATCACGATCGCGGGGAAGAAGCTCGCGGCGGCGAGGCCGAACGCGAACGCGACGACTTCGCTCACGAAGCCGGGCGGGTTGATGCCGAGCCATCCGGCGACGACCACACCGGCCGCGGCGGCGAGGCGCGCGGACCACAGCTCGCCGCGCTCACCGATCGACGGCATGAGCGTGCGCTTCAAGAGGTCGTGGCTGATCGAGGTCGAGATGACGAGCAACAGCCCGGCCGCCGTCGACAGCGCCGCGGCCAGCGCCCCGGCCGCGACGAGTCCCGTCACCCAGTTCGGCAGGCCCGCGATCTCGGGATTCGCGAGGACCATGATGTCCTTGTCGACGACGAGCTCGTTGGCGATCGGAGCGCCGCTCGCTTCGTCGATCGCCGCGGGACCGACGTACTGAACGAGACCGTCGGCGTTGACGTCGTCGAACTTGATCAAGCCCGTCGCGAGCCACGGCTCGACCCACGCGGGGCGCTCGCTCCACGGCTTGCCGGCCAGCGACTCGATCAGGTTCGTGCGCGCGAACACGGCCACCGCCGGCGCGGTCGTGTAGAGCACGGCGATGAACACGAGCGCCCACCCCGCCGAGCTGCGCGCGTCGCGCACCCGCGGCACCGTGTAGAAGCGGATGATCACGTGCGGCAAGCCCGCCGTGCCGACCATCAGCGCGAGAGTGGTCGCGAACAGCTCGATGCGCGACGCGGAGCGCTCCGTGTACGCGTGGAAGCCGAGTTCGCGGTGCAGGCCGTCGAGGCGATCGAGCAGGTACGTGCTGGAGCCCGACGCGGTGCTCCCGAAGCCGATCTGCGGCACCGGCGTGCCCGCGATCTGCAGCGAGATGAAGATCGCCGGCACCATGAACGCGAAGATGAGGACGACGTACTGCGCGACCTGCGTGTACGTGATGCCCTTCATGCCGCCAAGCACGGCGTACACGAACACGACGCCCATCCCGATCAAGACGCCCGTCTCGACCTCGACCTCGAGGAAGCGGCTGAACACGAGCCCGACGCCGCGCATCTGGCCCGCGACGTAGGTGAACGAGATGAAGATCGCCGCGACGACGGCGACGATGCGCGCGGCGCTCGATTCGTAGCGGTCGCCGATGAAGTCGGGCACCGTGAAGCGCCCGAACTTGCGCAGGTACGGCGCGAGCAACAACGCGAGCAACACGTACCCGCCCGTCCAGCCCATCAGGTACACCGACCCGTCGTAGCCGGCGAACGAGATCACGCCGGCCATCGACATGAACGAGGCCGCCGACATCCAGTCGGCCGCGGTCGCCATGCCGTTCGCGATCGGCGGCACGCCCTTGCCCGCGACGTAGAACTCGCCGGTCGTCGACGCGCGCGAACGCAGCGCGATGAACAGGTAGAGCGCGAACGTCGCTCCGACGATGACGACGGTCCAGGCGGTGGTGCTCACGCTTCGTCGACCCCGTGCCGGCGGTCGAGGCGGTTCATGAGCACGACGTAGACGAAGATCAGCGCGACGAAGACGTAGATCGAGCCCTGTTGCGCGAGCCAGAAGCCGAGCTTGAAGCCGGTGCCCGGGATGCGGATGCGATCGAGTTCCTCCGCGAAGAGCACTCCCCCGCCCAGCGACACCGCGAACCAGATCGCGAGCAGCACGCCGAGGATGCGCAGGTTCGCGCGCCAGTAGGCATCGGTCGCGGCGGGCGATCCTCCGGGCGGCGGGCTGGCTTGGGGCATCCCGGGGAGTCTACGGCCGGGATTTCGCCGGCCGTCCGACCCGCCGAACCCGGTCCCAATGCCCCTGGAGGGCCATCCTGCCTCGCGCAGGCCCTCGGTGTGACGGCGTGTTCACCCAACTTGTTTCGCGACGGCTAATTTCGCGTGCAGCGCAGGAATGGAGGTTCCTGCCGCTCTTTCCTTGCGTTCCGCGGGCCGCTCTCCCCCGAGCGACCGGCGCCGCATCAGCCCCGTGCTCACTTCCCCCGGAGTGCCTCGGACATGCAACAAGCCCGCACGAAGCGCAAGCTCGTCCTGTACCAACCACAACAGGTCGACAAGTCGCTCGGTCACTTCAACAGTTTCGACATCCTGCCCCTCGAGATGCTCCACATCGGAGCACTGCCCGACCAAGAGGGCTACGACGTCGTCATCGTCGACGCGTCGCTCTACTCACTCGAAGACGCGCATCGCATCGCACTCGAACACTGCGACGGCGCGCTGATCTTCGCGACCACCGCGATCCTCGGCTACATGGTCGCGGACGGTCATGCGGCCGCGCAGAAGGATGCGCGAAGTACCCCGACATCAAGATCATCGCGGGCGGTTGGTTCCCGAGTTGCCTGCCGGGTGAGTACCTGAAGACGGGCGTGTACGACGCGGTCTGCCTCGGCCAGGGTGAGCTCACCTTCCTCGACTGCGTGCACGCCGTCGACAGCGGCGCGAAGCTCGACGAAGTGCCCGGCCTCGCGTTGTGGCGCGACGGGCGCGTCGTGAACACGGAGAAGCGCGCGATCGTCGGCTGGAAAAACCTCAGCCGCGCGGCGTGGCACCTGATCGACATCGATCTGTACCGCAAGGGCCAGCTCTCGCCGCACGCGCGCCACGCACGCAACCACATGCCGACGCCGCCCAAGTTCGGGCGCGGCGCGCCGTACTTCGGCATCTCGTACTTCTCGAGCTACGGCTGTCCCGAACCGTGCACGTTCTGCTGCTCGCCGTTCGTCACCGAGCAGCGCTGGAAGTCCATGACGGCCGACCAGATGCTCGACGACCTCCAAGATCTCAAACAGCGCTGGAACTTCGACGTCGTTCGCTTCCAGGACGCCAACTGGGGCGTGCACGAGAAGCGTTCGAAGGAGTTCGCCGAAGGCCTGCTCGCACGCAACATCGACTTCCAGTGGAGCACGACGATCGAGGTGCACTCGATCCTGCGCTACAA
>JBIKNC010000099.1:0-15190 GCA_044358925.1 Planctomycetota bacterium
CCGGCGCCGGCAGGCCGACGTTCGCGAGCTGCGGCAACAGACCGCCGCCACCGACGCACGCGGTTCCGTACGGCGTGAACGTGCCCTGGCCGTCGGGCACCAGCACGAACGCGTGCAACACGCCGTTGAAGATGCCCTGCCCGACGATGCGCCCGTCGTTGTTGATGTCTTCGGCGCTCGTCAGCACCCAGCCGCTCCCGCTCGGCAGGAAGCGATTGAGGTCCTGCATGACACCGCCGCGCCAGATGAACGCGCGCGGCTCGCCGGTCGGCAGGTTCGTCGCACCGACCACGTGCCCGAGGTCGTTGATGCCGAACGCAAACGCTTGCGCCCACGGCTGACTGCCGGCGAGCGTTCCGAGCCGCACGATCGTGCCGTTGTCGAACACGACCGCCTCTTCGTAGTCGAGGAAGTCCGCGACGAAGTCGCCCGAGCCGCACACGACGCCGCGGTTGTTGACGTCGTAGGCGTGGCTCACGCGCCCCGGCATCTGCGCGAAGTCGTGCAGGTCGCTCACGACGCCGTTCTGCCAGACGATCGCGTGCGGGAAAGTCGTCGACGCGGTCGACGCGCCGACGATCGAACCGTCTTCGCCGATCGCGTGCACCTCCGTGCCCGGGAACGGTCCGCCGAGATCGCCGATGTCGACGACGATGCCGTTCTCCAGCAGGAAGCCGCGCCCGACACCGCCCGGCGTGCGCGCTCGACCGATGATGCGACCCGCGTCGTCGATGCCGACCGCGCTGAGGAGTTCGAGCGCCGCGCCGCCCGTCACGAGCGTGCGCACGTCCGTCGCCACGCCCTGCGACCAGACGACGGGGTGGTCGAAGATCTGTGTGATCGGCCCCAGGTTCACGAGGTCGGTGCTCGTGCCGACCGCCGTGCCCGCCGCGTTCACGTCGAGCGCCAGCGCGACGTCGTCCCCGACGAGGACCGGGAGCAGCGCCGTTCCGCTCGACGTCCAGATCGCCGCCGCGTTCGCCGGCCCGCCGATGAACTCCGCGAACCCGACCGCCGTGCCGGTTTCGTTGATCGCGAACGCGCCGCCGAACGACGTGGCGCCATTCGTGTCGAGTTTCGATGGCAACCAGACCTGGGCCGCCGCCGCGGGAGCGACGGACGCGGCACACAGGAGCACAAGGACGCACTTCGAGGAGAGGGGCGCGAAGTTCTGCATGGGAGTCGCGTGCACGGGCCCGGGGGGCGAGAGGAGCCTACGCGCGCCGGGCCGCAGTGGATCGATGGCGGTCGCGAACTGACGAGGTTCCGGCTCCAGCGCGCTGACACGAGCCCGCCCGATCGGCCACCATGCGCCGATGCAGCACGCCGCGCCGCTCGCCGCCCAGGCCGCCCTCGAAGACACCGCCACCGCCGCGCCGTTCATCACCGACGACGCGGTCGTCCTCGGGTTGCTGGCCGCGACGCTCGGCCTCGTCTTCTGGACCTCGCAGAGCGCTCACCCGTTCTGGCGCGCGTTCTACAAGTTCGTGCCGGCGCTGCTGCTCTGCTACTTCGTCCCGTCCATCTACAACAGCACCGGACTCATCGACGGTGAAGCGAGTCGGCTCTACCACGTCGCGAGTCGCTACCTCTTGCCGGCGACGCTCGCGCTCCTGTGCGTCGCGGTCGACTTCAAAGGCATCCTGCGCCTCGGGCCCAAGGCGCTCATCCTCTTCTTCACCGGCACGATCGGCGTCGTGATCGGCGGGCCGCTCGCGATGTTCCTCGTCGGCCTCGTCTCCCCCGAAACGGTGGGCGGCGAGACCTGGCGCGGTTTCGCCGCCGTCGCCGGTTCGTGGATCGGCGGCAGCGCGAACCAAGCCGCGATGAAGGAGGCCTTCGAGATCCCGGCCGAGCTGTTCGGAATGATGGTCGCGGTCGACGTCCTCGTCGCGAGCGTGTGGATGGCCGTGCTCCTGTGGATGGCCGCGAACGCCAAACGCCTCGACCACGCGCGCGGCGCCGACACGAGCGCGATCGACGAACTGCGCGCGCGCGTCGAGCGCTTCGAGAGCCAACACACGAAGAACCCGTCCCTGGCCGACCTCATGCTCGTCGTCGCGGTCGGCTTCGGGATCATGGGCCTCTCGCACTTCCTCGCGACGCCGATCGCCGCGTGGTTCACCGCGAACGCGCCGCATCTCGCGGTCTATTCACTCACGTCCACGTTCGTCTGGATCGTCGTCATCGCGACCATCCTCGGTCTCCTGCTCGCGCTCACGCCCGCGCGCCGCCTCGAAGGTGTGGGCGCGTCGAAGGTCGCGTCGGTGCTGCTCTACATCCTGGTCGCCACGATCGGCATGCAGATGGACATCACCGCCGTCTTCAGCAACCCCGGCCTCTTCCTGGTCGGCTTCGTCTGGATCGCCTTCCACGGCTCGCTGCTTCTCATCGTCGCCAAACTCATCAAGGCCCCGACCTTCTTCATCGGCGTCGGCTCCATGGCCAACATCGGCGGCGCCGCGAGCGCCCCCGTCGTCGCGAGCGCCTTCCACCCGTCCCTCGCGCCGGTCGGTGTGCTCCTGGCCGTCCTCGGCTACGCGCTGGGCACGTTCGGCGGTTGGGTCTCGGGCATGTTGATGAGGTGGGTGGCGAGTTGAGCCGCATGGGTGTCCGCCGACACCCACCCAAGCCGCACACCGCTCACTCGACCGGACTCTCGACGTGCTGATCGATCAGGATCGGATTGCCGTCCGGATCCACGAGCATCACGAACCCCGGCCCGCTCGTCCCCTGATCCGCGCGCACCGCGAGCACGAGCCCGCGCTCTTCGAGCACCCGCTGGATCTCGCGCACGTCGTCGAAGTCCGCGAGCGTCTCCTTCGCGCTGTTCCAGCCCGGGTTGAACGTGAGCATGTTCCGCTCGAACAGCCCCTGGAACAGCCCGATCTTGCAGTCCTCACTCTGCATCACGAGCCAGTTCTGTTCGGCCTCGCCGCTGACCACCTCGAACCCGAGCTTCTCGTAGAACGCGCGCGACGCCGCGAGGTCTGCGACCGTGAGGCTGATCGAGAAGTTGCCGAGGCGCGGCGTGGGCTGCGGCGGAACTTCGATCTGCGTGGCGACGGGGTTGGAGGCGCAGGCGGTGAGGAGGCCGGTGGCGAGGGTGGCGATCAGGATCTTCATCTGAGTTGTGTGTGCGATAGGGCACGGGCCCACGTGGTCTTTCTGAAGCATGCGGTCAAATTGAGCGAACGCCGCATGCCGTGAAGTAGTTCCAGAGTGCGTTGTACCGTCGCGGGTCACGCGTCGGATCACGTTCGTCGCCCGGAGGCAGCCAAATGACCATGCCCTCACGCGCTCGAGTCAGAAGAACGCGATACGTGTTGAGCGTATATCGGCGGCGTTTCAAATCGTTGATCGCGACCCATTTGGAACCGCGAAATGCACGAATGGCCCAATCCGCGCCGTCATCGCTGCGCATGAGATTGCAGTCCCACGCAATGCCAGCCCAATCAATCTCCAAGCCCTGTATTCCGAACTCGGTTAGAGCCAGCTCCAGAAACGATGAAGATCTCACGTCGTCGGGAGGTGCCAGGAACCACTCGGCGGCGTCGACTTGTTCGCGCACGGCGATCCCATGCGGGCGGAGCCGCCTCGCCCCAGAGCTCGCAATGAGACCGCTACGACGCAGACCGCGCGCCCGCTCGCGAAGCCAACCCTTCGCTCGCTCGAGGTCGCGTGTCATGACGATGGGGAAGTTGCCAAGCTTCTCCATTAAATGTGCGGCGAGTAGCGGCTGATTGCCGATAACGTGGTTTACCCACTCTGTCACGTATCGCGAGCGAAAGGACCGCCTCGACACACCGAGATGGAGATCGTCCAGCATCGCGATTCGATCGGAAGCGAGTTCTACTCCAGCGCCAATGAGGGGCTGGCCGTGCGACTCCCGCTCATCGTGAATCAAGCCTGGAGCGAGAGCGATGCGCCAATTTGTGTGGCGTTCTGCAAGTGCCCTGCCCCACTCTGAAAGACCACCTTCGCCGGTATTGATCTCCTGACCGCTTCCAACAAGTGCAACAACAACGGCGTGTTCGTGCCGCTCCATAATTTGAAGCAGAAGTTCTGGCTCCGATGCTGCGCGTTTGAACTTGCGATAGGAGTGCTCGCGATTCCAGGCGCGCTGGGCTTCATCAAACACGATAAGGTGCTCGTACGGAGGCGACTTGTTTGCATCGCAGCCGTCAATCCACTTGTGGACGTTGGTCACGAGCGTCGACGACGCTCGGGCAGCATTGGAATCTGTTGCTCCACGGCGCTCTCTAGACTCGCGCTTCAAGAGTCCAGTGAGGACATCAACCAGCGGAGCGTTTCCGGTAAGGAAGGTCGCGTTCATCCCCATTGGCGGATGGTGAGCAATGTTCAAGCCTGCAAGGGTCTTGCCAGCACCAGGTACGCCGGTGATAAAGCAGATGGCGCGTCGCCTTTCGCGGAAAGCCTCAGCTGCGACGGCGTATACGGCCGCAGTTGTCCGAGCAAGTTGATCGCGCGCTGCCTCGGCACGCGAGATGTCGGCGATGGAGTGGCCCGAGTATATGGCACGCGCAGCCTCAATGATTGATGGCGTTGGCTCGTACGGTGCGGACAGCCAGGACGAAGCGTCAATCGCAGGCGAAGCAGCTTCACTATAGGCGGCAAAGAGGCTTTCCAAAGTGGAGCTCAAATGCGACGGCGTCGTCGTCGCAGGTGCTGGAGGGTTGACGTGCGCTGGTCCAGTTGAGCTTGTTCGATGCGTTCGTGCCGCGCAGGCGATTGGGATAATCCGCAATGAGTGAGAAGCCTTGTGAAAGTCGAGGAGCTCGAGCGCATAGTCTTCAATCTGGCGGAGCGCTGACGCATCAAGGCGAGTTGACTTAAACTCGACGACGAAGAGGACGTCGCGAGCGATCAGGACGGCGTCGATGCGGCTCGACCGACGAGGGATGTCGTACTCAAGGCAGATCGTCCACGTGGCCGCAGTCGGCAGTGCGCGCTCGAGTTCGGTGAGCGCCGCCCTTAGCCACTCGAGCGACTCCATCCAGGCGATGATCTGCTCGTTCTCGGTGACGCCGTAACGCACGCGTGCAGCGTGCTGGGTAAGGGCGCCGAGTGCGGCATCGTTGCCGTCACGTAAGAACGCCTCTACGGTCGTGGCGAGTGCAAAGGCGCCGGCGTTGGGCTTCTTTGCTGAGTTCGGCGGGGCGGGGGGCAAGGCGGCACAGGTTACTCGAGCACCACTGTTGCCCGCTTGAGCGGGTGGTCATGGCGCCGCGCGTGAACTCGCAGGTCGTTGCTTCGCGTCGTCTGCCACTCGTGTCACTCTGACCGGATGCCCGACCAACCGGACTCGTCCGCCGACCTCGACCACGGACCCCAGCCGCTCGCTCGACTCATGGAGGAGCGTGGCCTGAAGGCGAACGATCTCGTGCGCGCCTCGGGGGAGCAGCTCACCCACCGCATGGTGGCGCGCGCGGTGAAGGGGCGGCGGCTGACGACGAACACGATGAACAAGGTGCTGCGGGCTTGGAACGCGGCGGCGGGGCAGGAGTGCTCACACGCGGACCTATTCAACTACGACCCGCGCGGTTGAATGTCGGCGAAGGCGACTTTTCGGTTGGGGGATCTCGCGGCGACGTTGCGCGAGCTCGACGCGGCGTCGGCGTTGCGCGTCGAAGAAAGCGGCCGCTGGTTCGAGTCCGCGGACCGCTCCACGCGCGTCGTCGTTCCGCTCGTCGCTCCCATCCCGGCCGGGTGCCGCAGCGTCGACGACTATCTTGCGGCGGTGCCCGCGGTGCTCGGCCGTCACTTGGTGGTGCTGATGCAGGCGGGCGCGGTCGCGCTGGGCGTGTTCGACCTCGGCGAGGAGGTCGCGACGAAGAGCTTCAAGCGGTACGTCGTGCGCGGGACGGGGCGCTCGCAGCCGACGCATCTCGCGACGAAGGGGAAGTCGCGGTACGGGTCGCGGCTGCGGTTGCAGAACGCGACGCGGCTGCTGGAGGAGACGAACGAGAAGCTCGGGGAGTGGCGGCGCCACATAGGTGACTGGGAGACGATCTTCGTGAGCTGCCCGGTGAAGCTGTGGCCGACGTTGTGGGAGGTCGAGCCGCCGCCGCCGTTCGAGCGCGAGCGGTCGGTGGTGCGGATCCCGAAGGACCTCCCGCGGCCGACGACGGACGTGCTGCTGCGCACGTATCGCGGGCTGTTGTGGGGGCGGATCGAGCGCAGTGGTGGGCGCGCGCGGGACGGGGAGTGAGCGGCGCGGATCACGAGCGCGGCACCGGGGCACCGCGGCGACCGACGCGCCTTAGCATCGGCGCGGGCGGCCGCCCTGGGCCGCGCCCGTTCTGCTCGACTCCGCGCCCCCGCGCATCGCACCCATGAAGACCTCGACGACTGTGTTCGCTGCTTCGGCTCCGTTGGCCCTGTTCGGTTCGCTCGCACTGGTGGCGTTCGTGCAGGAGGAGCGGCCCGCGGCTCCCGCTCCGGCGGCGAGCGCGACCTCGGCGGCGCAGATCGAGCTCTACGAAGTTGCAATGCGGCGCGAGCCCAAGACCGAGGGCGTGACGCTGTTCGGCAACGCGGGCACCGACCTGAAGATCGCGGTCGTGGTGCCGGGCGCGTCGCTGCTGCGGCTCGACGAGGAGAAGTCGAAGATCGCGAAGTGGACGGACGACGCGGGGACGGACCTCTCGCCGAGCGAGGACAGCTGGTGGTTCTGGGCGCAGATGGACGGGCGCTGGGACGAGGAAGCTCGGATGGATCTCGCGACGCTGACGCTGCACACGGACAGGCTGCCGGCGAGCGGCGCGAATCGCATCACGCTGGAGTCGACGCTCGTGTTCGTCGACGCGGGCGATCTGACGACGAGCGACGTGGCCGCGCCGCTCACGATCGGCTCGAAGTTCAACCTCGCGGGCGTCGACGTGAAGGTCGCGTCGGTGAGTGAGGTCGAGGACTCCGAGACGGTCGTGCGTCAGATCGAGCTGCAGTCGAGCAAGCCGCTCGACGCGCTGCAGTCGATGGTGATGAAGGACGCCGAGGGCAACGAGATCGTGTGCGAGGAGATGGGCAGCGGCGAGATGGGCATGTTCGGCAAGACCACGTACTCGTACTACTACGGCCTCGGGAAGGCGGTCGACGCGGCGACGATCACGGCGACGTACTTCGCGCGGATGGGCACGGTCGAGGTGCCGCTGAAGTTGAGCGCGGGCGTCGGGCTGTGAGCGCGATGGGGTGAGAGCGTGAGCTGAAATCGACGCTCCGCGCCGAATGCCGCGCATTCAGGTCCCAGTGACCCAACCGCCGGCGCGGTTGGAGTTCGTTGGTGAGCATCTCTGCTCACTCTCCGCCTCGAGGCGGATCGCGCTCGGTCGGATGGGCGTCAACGTGAGTCGCAGTGCGATGGCGGTGGTAGGTTCGTCGCTGCTGCGGATCCGAAACTTGAGAGGCGAACGACGAACATGGCCATGACACCGCTCGAGCTGTTGAAGCGTGAACTCGAAATGATGCAGACACGCATGGACGAACTGCGCGTCCAAGCGAACCTCGGCAAGCGCGAACTGCGCGACGCCGTCGACGGTTTGCGGTCGAAATTCGACTCGACGTACGACCAAGCGAAGAAGACGCTCGGCGAAGCGGCGGCGACGGGCGCGCGTGAGTCGCAGACGGTCGCGAAGAGCCTCCTCGCCGGTTGGGAGGAGGTGCGGCGCACGTACAAGAAGCTCAGCGAGGAGTCGCTGAAGTAGGCGGGGCGAGCGCGGCAGGGCGGCACGAGCAACGCGGTCGCTGCGATCGCGCCGCGCGCCGCCGAGGCGTGTGCATCGAGTCGTCTGCAGTGCAGCGTGACCGCCGGTTCTCGTCGCGCCCGTCGGCGCTCCAGCGAGGGCGACCGCGCGGGTGAATGCTCGCGATCGACCGCTGCACGACGGACCGCGGCGTGTCCACACGGCGGGTGGTTCGAACTGCGCGACTCGTGGCGGCGCGGTACGCTCGCGCGCACGATCGCGATGACGACACGACACTCGACTCGGCGGCGCTGTGGCTTGGATGGTTGGTGGCGCGGCGCGAGCGGAGTGCTCGTCGGGGCGCTGCTCGCAGGTGCGGCGGCGGCGCAAAGGGCGGAAGCGGGCGCCGGCGCGGTGCCGGACGACTGGGTCGTGGCGCCCGGATATGCGGTCGAGGTGCTGCACACCGTCGACGCGCCGACGCAGGGGTCGTGGGTCAGTCTGTGTGTGGGGCCGGAGAACGGCGACGGGCTCGGGTTCTTCGCGGGCGATCAGTACGGCGCGATCCACGAGGTGCGGCTGAGCGCGGACGGCGCGGAGCTCGGCGTGCGGCGGCTGCCGACGGAGCTCGGTCATGCGCAGGGATTGTTGTGGCACGAACAGAAGTTGTTCGTGGTCGTGAACGACGGCGGGCAGAGCGGGCTGTACGTGCTCGACGATTCCGATGGCGATGCGTTGCCGGATCGGTCGCGGAAGTTGCTCGCGCTCGACGGCGACGGTGAGCACGGCCCGCACGCGGTCGTGGTCGCGCCGGACGGTGAGCATCTGCTCGTCGTGTGTGGCAACCACACGCTGCCGCCGACGGAACTCGCGGGGTCGCGGCTCGCGGCGGCGTCTTCGAAGGAGGGCCTGCTCGATCCGCGCGAGTGGGATCCGAACGGGCACGCGCGCAACGTGATGGCGCCGGGCGGGTACGTGATCGAGGTCGATCCCAACACGGGCGCGGCGACGCTGGTCGCGGCGGGGCAGCGCAACGCTTACGACCTCGCGGTCACGCCGACGGGCGAGGTCTACTCGTTCGACTCCGACATGGAGTGGGACATGGGCACGCCGTGGTATCGGCCGACGCGCTTGGTCGCGATCGTGAGCGGCGGCGACGGCGGTTGGCGCAGCGGATCGGGCAACTGGCCGACGTGGCGCGAGGAGATGCAGGCGCCGGTCGCGGACGTCGGGCCCGGTTCGCCGACGGGTGTGCTGACGGGCGCGGGCGCGCGCTTTCCGGCGGACGATCAGCGCTCGCTGTATCTGCTCGACTGGACGTTCGGCACGGTGCATCGCGCGCGACTGGTGGTGAGCGGCGCGACACACACCGCACAACTGGAGCCGTTCCTGACGGGGCGCGGACTGCCGCTCACGGACGGCGTGATCGGCGCGGATGGTTCGATGTACCTGACGACGGGCGGGCGGGGGACGCGCTCGCAGTTGCTGCGCGTGAAGTACGTCGGCAGCGAGTCGACGGCGGCGGCCGTGTGGCCCGCGCCGAACGCCGCGGCGCAGCGGAGGTTCGAACTCGAACGTGCGCACGGCGCACAGGTCGACGCGGCGGCGCTCGAGATGTTGCTGGCGACGCTGAGTGACGAAGACCGCGCGTTGCGTTTCGCGGCGCGCGTCGGGCTCGAACACCAGGAGCTCGAGCGCTGGGCACCGCGTCTCGCGCACCTCACCGACGCGACGGCGCGCACGCTGGGTTGGCTGGGTGTGCTGCGTGCGACGAGTGGTAGCGCGTCGCCGTGGGTGGATGCGGCGCTCGAAGACTTGGGGCGGCTCGATCCGCGGCGACTGACCGAGGCGCAGTTGCTGGTGTGGTTGCGCGCGCACCAGTGGGCGTTGATCGAGCGCGCCGACACGACGGCGGCGTGGCGCGAGCGGTTGATCGCGCGCCTCGACGCGCTGTATCCGCACACGTCGGCGGCCGTGAACACCGAACTCGTGATCCTGCTCGTGCACCTCGAAGCGCCGGGTGTGATCGAACGGTCGCTCGACCTCATGGACGCGGCGCCGAACGAAGCGCCGCGCGGTTTCGCGGACCACATCGCGCGCAATCCGCAGTACGGCGAGACGATCGCGGCGCTCATCGCGAACCCGCCGCCGACCGAGGCCATGCGTTTCGCGTTCGCGTTGCGACAGCTCGCGAACGGTTGGACGTTCGCGACGCGCGAGCGCTACTTCACGTGGCTGCAAGCGGCGCGTGTGTCGAGCGGCGGCGTCAGTTTCGGCGGCTTCCTCGACTTCATCGAGTCGCAGGCGCTGGCCACGTGCGACGCGACGGAGCGCATGCAACTGCAGCCGTTGCTCGTCGCGGCGGACGCGAGCGCAACGAACGGCGCGCCGCGCCGCACGGCCGCCGGTCCCGGTCGTGCGTGGACGGTCGCCGACGCCGAAGCGGCGCTCGTCGGGCGGCTCGAAGCGGCCGACTTCACACGCGGCGCCGAGCTGTACGCGAACTACTGCGCCAGTTGCCACCGCCTCGGCGGCAGCGGCGGCAGCGTCGGTCCCGACCTCACGAGCGCGGCGCAGAAGTTCACGCTGCACGACCTCGTCACCGCGATCGTCGATCCCGATGCGAGCGTGTCGGACCAGTACCAGATGCACGAGTGGGTCTTCGCGGACGGCACGCGGCGCATCGCGCGGCGCCTCGGTCAGGCGGCGGACGGGCAACTCGAGTACCTCGAGAACGTGCTCGAGCCCGGCGAGATCGGCCGTGTCTCGCCCGACGACGTCGTGTCGGTCACAGCGTCGCGGCACTCGCCGATGGCGCCGCAGCTCACACATGGCATGAACGCGAGTGAGTTGCGCGATCTGGTCGCACACGTCGCGAGTGCCGGCGGAGCCCAACGTGCGTTCGGCGACTGGCAAGGCCGCCTGCCGGAACCGCCTCCGCCGGTGGTCGTGCTGTCGTCGACAGCGCTGCGCATCGTGCTCGGTGCGCTGATCGCCGTCGTCGTTCTGGTGGCCGGGATCGGACTGCTCGCGTCGCGCGTCGCGCGCGGAGCGTGAGACACGTCGCGCTCGGACCGTGAGGTCCGGGCGCCGCCGGTCACCTGCGACTCGCGTTCGCTTTCGCGCACTCGCGTTCGAGCGTGCGTTCGCAATCGCGCAGCTTTGTTTCGAACGTTGGTCGCTGCCGTGTGACGTCGTGAACGAGCGCTGAGCGCTCGCTACACGCAGGCGTTCGAGTCGACGCGATCTGCGAATCGGCCGGTGACGGGTTCGGACCACCTCTCTAGGTGCAGGTCGCCGACGTCCCGCCTCCGACGCCGTGCTCTCGAGCGCGGCGTCGTGGGACGCGTTGCCAGGAAGTCGCATTGCGCGGCTCGTGCAACGGGCGGTCGGTTCGCGAGTCACTGCTCCATCGAGCAGCCACGCGCGCCGTCACTCCAACGCTCACTCGCACCATGAGAACTCGCATCCCCATCGCGGTCGGTTCACGGACCGCCGCAGCACTCGCAACCGTTTTCGCGAGCGTGCTCGTCGCCGCCGGCGGAGCCCACTCGGCGTCGAACACTCCGTCCGAAGCCTCCGTCGAGTCGCTCGCCGCTGCCGCAGCCGCTGCGCCCGTCACGTGGTCGCGCACGTACGGCGGCGCGGCCGACGGACAAGGCTTGCACGACCTGCGCCTCTTGCCCGGCGGCCGACTCGCCGTCGCGGGCTACTCGGAGTCGTTCGGCGGGCCCGGCCAGTTCAACTGGCTGATGAAGCTCGACCTCGCGACGGGCGGCGTGCACACCGATCGCGTCAGCAGCAGCGTCATGGGCGGCTTCACCGATGGCGCCGCACTCGCTGCGGACGGCGGAGCGTTGTTCCTCGGCCGCGACGTGATCGACATCCAGCTCAAACACGACGCGTGGGTGCAGCGCGTCGACGCCGCCGGTCACGTCGAGTGGTCGCGCGGCTTCACGCGGCCCGGCACCGGTCGCCACTTCCTCTTCGACGCCGCCGAACTGTCGGACGGTTCGTGGATCGCGGTCGGAGCGACGGGTGAGCTCGACGTTCCGCCGCAGTCCGCATGGATCGTGCGCCTCACCGCGACAGGCGACGTCATCTGGCAGTACCAGTACGGCGGCGGCAGCGTCGAGAGCGCGCGCGCCGTCACACCGACGCTCGACGGCGGCTTCGTCGTCGCGGGCGCGACCAATTCCGCCGGCGCGGGCGGTGACGACGTGTGGGTCATGAAGATCGACGCGCTGGGCCAGATCAAATGGCAGAAGACGGTCGGCGGTTTCGATGCCGATCAAGCCGAGGACGTCGTCGAGCTCGCCGACGGCTCACTCGTCGTCGTCGGTTCGACGAACAGCCTCTCCGCCTCCGGCCACGCGCCGTGGATCCTGCGCTTCAACGGCGGCGGAGCGTTGCTGTGGCACCGCGTCGTCGACAGCGACGTGTGGGGCGACCTCGGCGGTGTCGCGCGCACCGACGACGGCAACTTCGTCGTGGTCGGTCGCGTCGGCGAACCGGGTTTCCAGAGCAACGACATGTGGTGCGCGAAGTTCGACGCCGCGACGGGCGCCACGTTCTGGCAGAACGCCTACGAAGGCGACCTCGGCGACTTCGGCTCGGCCGTGTTGCCCGTCTCCGGCCCCGGCATCCAGCCCGGCTACGTCGTCGGCGGCACGTGGGGTTGGGGCTTCCCGGGCGAGGCCATCTGGCTCAATCGCACCACCGCGAACGGCGGCGTGCGTTGCGACCTGATGCGCACGACGACGTTCGAGCTGAAGCGGCCGAAGATCAAGATCCAGAGCGGTCCGACCGTGCGCCTGCCCGGCCTGCCGGTGCTCGAGGACCCGGGTCAGCAGGAGAACGACGGCGGCGCAACGGTGATCGACGTCTGCCAGTGACGCACGGAGAGCGGCGGCGCGCGTGCGTCGTCTGGACGAGCGCGACCGAGCGTTCGGCGAGCCGCGCCATCTCGTGCGAGGTGGCGCGGCTCGTTCGTCGTTGGTGGATGCGCGATTCGCTTCGCGGTCGAAGCACGTCACAGCCACAGGCCCGGTGCGATGGCGCGACCGAAGGCGCGGTGACCGGTGCCGACGCGCACGGCCCAGGCGCGGCCGAGGCGCGGCGCGGGGCGCGCAGCGAGCGGGCGCGCGACCATGCGCAGGTCGACGTCGGACAGGAGTGCAGCGTGGAGTGCGGGCACGCGCGGCGCGGCGGGTTTCACTGCAGCGCGGAGCGCGGCGTGGCGCGACGGTGCGGCGCGCTTGCGAGCGAGGCGCGGCTCCGCGACGGCGAGGTCGAGCAGGTGTTCGAGGGCGAGGGTGAGGCGGCTGGGGAGGGCAAGGATCTTCATGCCTGGTGGAAGACGTGGCGAGGGCCGACTCCCCGCCGCGGTGCTGCACTTCCCCTGCATTCGCGCGGCGCGAGGCGCGACATGGCGCGTTCGGCCGACGCGGCTGCGCGACGCACTTCGATCGACGGCGGGGAAAGCGGCGGCGCCGCGTCTTGATCGTCGTGAGACGAGTCATGGTTGCCGCCGCCTGCGCTCGGAGGTTCCGGGCGCGGGCGGCGGCCTAGACTTCGGCGGTCATGACGAAGCACGACGGCAGCAACGAACGGGCGCAGGAGTTGTTCGCGCAGTTCCTGGAGCGGCGCGAGGCGGAGCCGGGGCTCGAGTTCCAGGCGTGGCTCGCGAAGTTGCCTGCGGATGCACCGCACGTGCGGCTCGCGGCCATGCACACGAAGTGGAACGAAGGGCGCGCGTTGCTCGGCGGTGGCGCGACTTCGGACTCGATCGAGTTCGGGTACGAGCTGCTCGACGTGATCGGCAGCGGCGGCTTCGGCACGGTTTGGCGTGCGCGCAACAAGGCGCTCGGGCGCATCGACGCGATCAAGGTCGTGCGCCAGCAGGACGTGCGCGCCGACGCGCGCAGGCGTTTCGTCGAAGAGGCGCAGCGGCTCGCCAGCGTCGACCATCCGAACGTCGTCAAGGTGTATGCGATCGAAGAGCACGACGGTGCGATCCGCCTGGTGCTCGAGTACGTGAAGGGTCAGACACTCGAGCAGTTCCTGACCGAGAACGGACCGTTCTCGCCGCACGAGGCGGCTCGCATCGGCATCGACCTGTGCCGCGCGTTGGCGGCGCTCCACGCGAAGGACCTCGTGCACCTCGACGTGAAGACGGGCAACGTCATGCGCGGCGAACGCGGGCGCATCGTGCTGCTCGACTTCGGGCTCGCGCGTCCGCGCGCGAAGAACGCGAGTGGAGCGGCGGAGGACACGCCGCTGTGCGGTTCGCCGCCGTACATGGCGCCCGAGATGTTCGGCGGTCGCGGCGAGGTCGGTCCGCGTGCTGACGTGTACTCACTCGGTGTGACGCTCTACCGCTGTGCGACCGGGCGCTATCCGTACCGCTTCGAACGGAACGAGGAGCTGGTCGACGCGATCATCGAAGGTCGCCGCGTGCCGATCGTGGAGGTCCTGCCCGACGTGCCGGCGGAGTTCGCGGCGCTGCTCGAGCGTGCCATGGCGACCGATCCAACGCGGCGCTTCGAGAGCGCCGGCGCCTTCGAGGCGGCGCTGCGCGCGTTCGTCGGTGAATCGGCGCCAGTGGCGCAGCGCTCGGCGTCGAAGCGCCGCGTCTGGGCGTTCGCGGGAGTGGGCGCGCTTGCGGCGGCGGCGCTCTTCGTGGCGTTGATCCCGAGGCCGATCGACGCGGAAGTGACGTTCTTCCGCCACGGAGGCCCGGGCACACGAGCTGAGCCGCTCAGTGGTGCTTCCAAGGTCAATGTTGGCGACAAGATCTTCCTGACGGCGCGCGCGAGCGAGCCGTTCTATCTGTACGTCTTCAACCAAGACCTCGAATCGCGGCAGTTCCGACTGGTCCCGGCGGGAAGTGAACTCGAGTTTCTGCCGGCTGACACCGAAGTACGCCGGCCTGCTGACGAAAAAGAGTCGTGGGTCGTCAACACGAGCGGCGGCACGGAGTACTTCTTCATCGTCGCTTCGCCTCGAGAGTTGCCGCAGCTCGGGAGGCTGATCAAGTTCATCGATGAACCTGGAGACGTCGGTGAGATGCGCGCAGTCCTCAGAGGCGTCGGTGAGATCGACGATGGTGGCGACCCTTCGGTTCTCATGCAGGGACTCGATGATCCGAAGGTCGACCTGCTCGTCGAGTTCGCCTACTTCGAGGCCAGTCTCGATCCGTCGCAGCGTGTGATGTTCGAGCGCCTCGAGATGACGAACGACTGACGCGGCGCCGCGCTGCTCACAGCTCGTCGTCTTCGTCGACCATCAGTGCCGCGAGCCGCGCCTGCGCGCGCGCGTGGCACTGCTGCGCGGCTTTCTTGGTCGGCTCGCCGGACACCTCGACGATCTCGTCCCAGTCGCGCTGTTCGATGTCGCGCAGCGTCACGAGGCGGCGTTCGCGCTCGGGCAGTTGCGCGACGAACGCGAGGACGCGTTCGCGGCGCTCGTTCGCGGCCACGAACATG
>JBIKNC010000100.1:0-15113 GCA_044358925.1 Planctomycetota bacterium
CCCGCGCCGCCGCGCATGCGCCCGAGTGACCGGGCTCCGTCGATCAGAGTTGTTGAGAGAGGAGCGCGATCATCCGGTCGCGCTCCTTGCCTTCCAGCGCGCGTCCGCGATCGAACGGCGAGTCGGGTTCGGCGATGCGCTGGACGATCGCCATCGAGAGATCGCGTCCGTGTTCGGCGCGCAGGATCGCACGCGAGCCTGGAAAGCGACCGTTCGTGCCCGGCGCCCGCAGTGCGAGGCCGAAGGCACCTTCGCAACGGACGACTTCGAAGGGCTGCGCGCCTGAAGCCGCTCCGACGAAGCTCGCTCCGCGTCCCGTCGGCACGCGTGTGCCGAGTTCGTCCGGACCCGGCAGCCGGTACTGCAGTCGCAATCCGGGCGCCACGTCGGACAGCGCGATCAGCGTGCGTGAGCTGCTGCCGTTGCCGATGGCACCCGGGTACTGGGCCATGAACGGAACGACCAGTGCGTCCTCGGCGAGGACGGGCTCGGTCGGCAGTGCCGTTACGACGATCGTCGTGCGATCGAGTGTGCCTGTGGCTTCGATGCGCTCGAGCAACGCACCGATCAACGTGTCCACGAGCGGTCGGCCTTCGAGGGCGGCGGGCGCGTTCACCCACATGAAGAGGGGACGGGTGGCGTGGCTCTCGATGCGCTCGCACGCGAGCGCGCCGACGCGCCGCCCGTCTTCGTCCTCGATCGTCTCGGCGAAGCCGGGCACGCCGGCGCGCGACACCAGCGGCTCCGTCGAGATGGCGGTCGTGTGGTAGCCCGCAGCGAGCGCCGCTCGCGGCAACGACCACACGTCGTCGCGCACGCGCTCGTTGGCCGTGCGCACGCCATGGATCCTGGGTCCCGAGCCCACGAGAAGCGACGTCGCCGCCGGGATCAGCCCGTCGGCGTCGGCGAAGACGGGGCCGAGCGTGAGCGCTCGCGAGCGAAAGCGCGACAGCGCACCGCCCTGGCCCATCTGGACCGACGCGACGCGCGGAGACATGAACGTCACGAGCAGGATGTGGCCCAGGAGCGGCTGCGGCGGTCGCGTGGGCGGGCTCCTGCCGAACAGCGCGCGCGGAACGTGGATGGCCGGAAATGCGAGTGCGGTCGCGAGCAACGCTCGCCTGGACCAACGCGATTCGCGCGGCTCGTTCACAGGCGACCCACGAGCGACTTCAGTCGCAGCTCGAGGACGGTCGTGTAGCCCGTGAGCAACGTGCGCCAGGTCAAGGTCGACTCGCCGCGCACGCGATCGACGAATTCGATGGGCGTCTCGGCGATGGCGATGCCAGCGCGCGCCGTCTTGAAGAGCAGCTCCTGCACGATCGCCGGACCTTTCGAGAACGTCTTCTCGACCGCGATGCGGCGCAACGTGTCCGCGCGCCAACAGCGGTAGCCCGAGTTGCAGTCGCGCACCTCGAGGCCGAGCAACAGCCGGATGTAGAGGTTCGCGAGGCGCGTGATCACGCGGCGCACGATGCCGCGGTCGTCGTCCGTGCCGCCCGCCACGGCGCGCGAGCCGACGACGAGACCGAGCGGCGGCGAGCGCTCCGCCAGCAGCGTCTCCACGAGCACGGGCAGGTAGCGCGGATGGTGCGAGAAGTCGGCGTCCATCTCGACGACGACGTCGGCGCCCATGGCGAGTGCCCGCAGAAAACCGTCGCGACCGGCGGCGCCACGACCGCGGTCCGTCGTGCGGTGCAACAGGTGCAGGCGTGGGCGCGTCGCCTGCGCAGCGAGCACGGCCGCCGCCGTTCCGTCGGGAGAGTCGTCGTCGACGACGAGCACCTCGACGTGCTCGCCATGGGCGAGCAGCGCGTCGGCCAGATCGACGATGTTCTCCACCTCGTTGTAGGTGGGCACCGTGCAGACGACTTTGGGGCTCGTGTTCACGCAGGGCGGCGCGCGGCAGCGCCGCTAGGATAGACCGGCTTTGCGACGGCTGAACATGCGCCGTCGTTCCGTGCAGCGATCCGAGACGATGGCGCCGCCGAAGAGGAGCGAGAGTTGACCGACGACGTCAGCGCACAAGCGCTCCCGCGACCCACACCGGTCGCCCCGGGAGTCGCATCCGGCGTGGCGCCGAGCGTGGCCTTCGAGCGCCGTTTCGACCCCGTCGCGCTCCTCGTCGTGTTGGTCGGGGCCGCGCTCCTGTTCCACGCCGCGTGGGTCGTGGGGCCGACGTACGACGAGCACTTCTACATCGTCGCCGGCATGTCGTACCTCGCGGACTGGGACTTCGCGCTCAATCGCGAACACCCGCCGCTGCTCAAGTTCCTCGCCGGGCTGCTGCCCGCGTCGGTGGGTCCGGTGGAACTGCCCGGCGATCACAGCGAGCGTTTCAACCTGCCCGGTTCGTTCTTCTATCAGACCGCTGCGGAGCACTGGCACACGCTGCTCGTGCTCGGTCGTGTGCCGTTCTGTCTCGTCACCCTCGCGACCGGTGTGCTCCTGTACAGCGCGGCGCGGCGTTGGTTCGGTCGGACGGCGGGGCGTGTGGCGCTCGTCGCATGGCTCGGCAATCCGAACGTCCTCGCGCACGGTCCGCTCGCCGCACTCGACATGGGCTGTGCGGCAGCGATGGCGGGCGCGCTCGTCACGTTCGTCGCCGCCTTGCGTCGACCGACGGCGGCGCGGCGCCTCGCGACCGGCGTCGCACTCGGCCTCGCGTGTGCCACGAAGTTCACGGCGCTCGTGCTCTGGCCGATCGTCGCCGTCGCGAGTCTGGCCGCCGTGTGGTCGCGCCGCAGTCGTGCGCCGCTCGTGACGTTGCTGTGGAGCGTGCCCGTCGCGCTCACGGTCTTCTCGGCCTGCTACGGCTTCGAAGCGCGCAGCATCGACTCCGTGCGCCGCGAACTCGCCTACCAATCGAGTGCGCCCAGCGTCGATCTCGGCGCGGCGGCGACGACGGACGCACTCGTCGCGGGCGCCGGTGACGCGGCTGTCGCGGGACTCGAGCGCGCGCTCGCGCGCATGCGCAAGGCGCCTTCCAGCGAAGCAGCCGTCAACGTCTGGCTCGAGGAACTCGCCACAGCGGCGGCCGCGAACACGGTCGACGGCGCCGTCGTGGAAGCGCGCACACGTGCACTCACCACGCTCGCTGCCGCACCGGGTCGTGTGCGAAAGAGCGCGTTTCGCGTCGTGCTCGACCTGGAGCGAGTCGCGCCGGACGTGCGTGTGCCGTTGCTCGCCGCTTTGTCGCGCGCCGAAGTGCGCGCAGGCGACGACGCACTCGCCGCGTGGCGCACGTGGTTCGAGAGCCAGACGACGGCGAACTGGGACGTGACGATCCTCGGGCATCCGCTGCTCTCGCGCGTCGTACGCGGACTGTTCGGCGAACATCGACCCGTGCCCGTGTTGACCGCGCTCGCCGGCCTCGATCAGCAGCTCGAACACGCGCGCGTCGGACACGCCAGCTACTACCGCGGCCGCACGCTCGGGCCCGTCGAATTCGCCGCCGGCGAACGTGTGCCGCTCTACTACGTCGATGTCCTCTTCCACAAACACCCGCTCGCGTTCACGCTGCTGGTCGCACTCGGCGCCGCGTTCGCGTTCGTTCGCACGGAGCGTTGGGGCCGTCTCGAAGCACTCGTCTTCGTCGGCAGCGCAGTGCTCCTGCTCGTGCTGTTCTCGAGCGGCACGTCGCTCATGGGCGTGCGTTATGTGCTGCCGTTGCTGCCGATCTTCGCGCTCCTCGCCGGGCGCGCCGCCCAGCGCCTCCCGCGCACAGCGTCCGCACTCATCGTCGTCGCGCTCGCCGAGTCGCTCTGGATTCATCCGCACCAACTCATGTACTTCAACGTCGTCGCGGGCGGTCCGAGCGGCGGCACGGACATCACCGTGAACGGCGACGATTGGGGCCAAGGCGTCGCCGGACTCGGGCGCTGGGCAGCGAAACACCAGGACGAAATCCGTGCAGCGGGCGGCCTCTACTACGACCCGTACCTCGAGGCCGATCCGGCCGCGTTCGGGCTCCGCGGCATTCCGCCGTACATCGCTGGCGTGCGCGCCTACGTCGCCGTGAGCATCGCGGAGTTGCGCCGCCATGCACGCCGGTACACGTGGCTCGAGAACGCGCCGGTGGTCACCACGATCGACTACACGATCAAGATCTTCGACACGCGGCCGCAACCGCCGCCGGCGAGTGAGGGCGAGTGATGGCACACGACGCGCAGCGCATTCTCGCACTCATTTTCGTCGCCGCGCTCGCAAGCTGTTCGAACGACGACCGTGGCGCGGCGCGCAACGTGCTCTTGGTGACCGTCGACTGCCTGCGCGCCGACCGACTGAGCGCCGCCGGATACGAGCGCCGCACCACACCGAACATCGACGCGCTGGCCGCACGCGGCGTGCGTTTCGAGAACGCGTTCAGCACGGCGCCGTTCACTGCGCCGTCGCACGCGAGCCTGCTCACGTCGCTCGACCAGGCCAGTCACGGCGTCGTCTTCTGGGGTCAGCGGCTCGCGAGCGGTGCCATCACGTTCGGCGACCTGTTCTCGGAGTCCGGTCGTCGGACGGCCGCGTTCCACAACCATCCGTCACTGGTCTCGACCGGCATCACACGCGGCTGCGACGACGTCGTCGTGCACCCGTTCGGTCCGTGGAACGTCACGACCCAGGACTTCGCGGCGTGGCTCGACGCGCGCGGCGAAGAGCCGTTCGCCGCGTGGGTGCACCTGTGGGACGCGCACCGGCCGTACGGCTTCCGCAGCCACGAAGGCGATACCGGTGCGTCGCTGCGCGCGCGCGGCGTGCCGGAACGACACGCCTACGCGGAGAAGTTCTTCGGCCCCGAACACGACGTGCGCGTCGGGCGACACGAAGGCTTCTACAACCTGTCGCGCGACGAACGCGCGGCGCCGATCGAAGTCGGCGGCACGCCGCGGCGCATGGTCGAGGCGGACTGGCGCTACATCGAGGCGCGTTACGACAACGCGGTGCGCGAGGCCGACGAGGGTGTGGGGGCGTTGATCGCCGAACTCGAGCGCCGCGGCCTCATCGACGACACGTTGATCGTCGTGACGGCCGATCACGGCGAGACGCTGCGCGAGCGCGACGGCTGTTGGTTCACGCACGACCCGTACCTCACGAACGAGACGTTGAACGTCCCGCTCGTGATCGCGGGGCCGGGCGTCACGGGCGCGGGGCGCGTGCGCTCCGACGTCGCGAGCGGAGTCGACGTGCTGCCGACGCTGCTCGACGCGTGTGACGTCGACGCGCCGGCCTCGCTGCAGGGTCGCAGTCTGCTGCCCGAGCCCGAGACGGGCGCCGAACGGCTGGCGTTCGCACAGACGCGCTCGCTCTCGGCGAAGGAGTCGAATGCACGCGCGCCGGACGGCGGTTGGGTCGAGTGGCGCGAGGCGGTCACCGACGGCCGCACGCGCCTCGTCTTCGAGCGCGACACGAACACCTGGTCCGCGTTCGACCTCGCCGCCGATCCGGGCGAGCGCGAGAACCTCCTCGCCGCGGGCGACTGGCCGCAGGCGCTGCTCGATCTGCGGGCCCGCGCCGATGCGCGCCGCGCCCAGTTGCCCGTGGTCGAACCGGGCCGCGGGACGACCACGCCACAGGAGCGCGAACTGCTCGAGAAGCTCGGCTACCTCGACCGAGAGGAGCGTTGAGGCGCAGTAGGATCTCTCGCGTGCGAGCCTCTGCGTACATCCCGTTCGCGTGGCGCGCCCTGACACGTTCCGGGCCGCCGGTGCACCTGACGCTGTTCGTCACGGGTGCGTGCAATCTGCGCTGCCGGCACTGCTTCCACTTCGCCGAAGTCGCGGCGGGCATTCCGGGCCCGGATCTCGCGAACATCGACAAGCTCGCCGCGTCGTGCGAGCGCATGGGCGACCTGTTGTGGGTCAGCTTCGGCGGCGGCGAGCCGTTCCTGCGCAAGGACCTGCCCGACCTCGCCGCTGCGTTCGCGACGCGCGGCCTGCGGCACCTCGCGATCCCGACCAATGGTCTGATCGCGCGCACACCTGCGGTCGCGCTCGCCATGGCGCGCGCGCATCCGGACACGTACTTCAGCGTGTCGATTTCGATCGACGGCCGGCCGGACGTGCACGACGCGATCCGCCAGGTGAAGGGCGGGCACGGCAAGAGCCTCGCGGCACTCGGCGAGTTGCGCACGGCCGCGCGCGAGGTGAACAACCTCGGCGCGGGCCTGATCGTGACGGTCACGAAGGAGAACCAGGACCACCTGGCCGAGCACCTCGAAGAGCTGGTGCGCGAACACTGCCCGGACAACGTGACGATCAACCTGGCGCGCGGGACGGCGCTCGACGAGAGCCTGCTCGACGTCGACGTCGCGCGCTACCGCGAGGTCGTCGCGGCCAAGGAGCGCTTGCTGGCGAGCGGCGCGCTGCCGTACTTCGACTTCCCGTTCGCGAAGCTCGCCGTCGCACGCGATCGCGTCATGTACGAACACGTCGCGCGCACGGCGGAAGGGCGCACCGACGGCCACCTGCCGTGCACCGCGGGCGCCGTGTCGGCGGTCGTGTTCGAGAACGGCGACGTGCACCCGTGCGAGATCCTGGGCAAGTCGATGGGCAACCTCGGCGAACACGACTGGGACCTCGAGAAGTTGTGGGCGGGCCGTGCGCGAGCCGAACTGCGCGACGAGATCGTGCGCACGCGCTGCCGCTGCACGTGGGAGTGTGCGCAGGCCGACAACGTGCTCTTCAATCCGCGCGCGTGGCCGCAGCTCGTCGCGAAGGTCGTGCGCGGCTGATGGGTGCCCTCGCGATCGGTCTCGTCGTGCCGTGTCGCGACGAAGCGCTCGTGATCGAACGGCGCCTCGCGAACCTCGTGCGTGTTTCGCACGCGGGCGGAGCGTTGCGGCGGGTCGTCGTCGTCGACGACCACTCGAGCGACGGCACCGCGGCGTGCGCGCAGGCGTTCGCACGGCGCGAGGCGGCAGCGTGCGCCGCGGCGGGCGTCGCGATCGACGTGCTCGCGAACGCACTTGCACCCGGCAAATGCAACGCGATCCGCACGGGACTCGCACACCTGGAGGCACATGCCGTCGCACTCGTCGGGATCAGCGACGCGGACGTCGTGTGCGCGGAGGGCGCACTCGAACGCATCGCGGCGGCCTTCGAACGCGACCCGCAGCTCGGTCTCGCGTGCGGCGAGCAGCTCTTCGTGGCGAGCCTCGCGAACGACGGCTCGTTGCGTTCGTCGGACGGCGGCGAACTCGTGCCTGCGGGCGGTCGCTACGACCGGCTGACGGCGCTCGTGCGCCGCTTCGAGTCGCGGCGCGGTCGTCTGTTCAGCGTGCACGGCCAGTTGCTCGTGTGGCGGACGAGTGATGCGCTCGCGCCACGCGTCGGCGTCGCGGCCGACGACATCGACCTCATGTACGAGGCGCGAGCGCGCGGGCGGCGCGTCGAACTCGTGCGCGGTGCGCGCTTCGTCGAGGTGAAGGTGCCGACCGGCCCGGACCGCGACGCACAAGCCCTGCGCCGCGCGCGCGCCTACTTCGATGCGCTGCGGCCGGCGGGAACGCTCGCGCGCGACGCGTTCACACGCGTCCAGGAGTTCTGCTACCTGGTGCTGCCGCGCGCCGCGCCGTGGGCGCTGCCGCTCGCGTTCGGACTCGCGGCTGTCGGCGGCGCATGGGCCGCCGCGAGCGTCGCGGGTCCCGGCGCCGCGGTCGTGCCGCCGCTCCTCGCGCTCGGACTCGCCGTCAGTCCGCCGGGACGCAGTCTGCTCGCCTTGCTCGCCGTCGTGCGTCGCGCGGCGCGCGAGAGCCGACGCGCACCGTCCACCGACCGTTGGGAGATGGCGCGCCGATGAGTTCCGCCGTGTCCACACCGTTGCGCGATCGGCGCGTCACGTGGCGCCGCGACGTGGTCGGTTTCGCGGTGTTCGCTCTCGCGCTCGTGCTGCGCGTCGCGATCGTCTTCGACTACGAGGCACACCATCCCTTGGCGGAGACGCCCGTCATCGACGAGGCCTCGTACGAACGCTGGGCGCTCGCGATCGCCGGCGGGGACTGGCTGGGCAAGGAGATCTTCTTCCAGGAGCCGCTCTACCCGTACTGGCTCGGTCTCGTCTATTCGATCTTCGGCCCCGAGCGCACCGTCGTTCGCCTGCTGCAAGCCGTGCTCGGCGCGCTCACGTGTGTGCTCGCACTCACGCTCGGTCGGCGCGCGTTCGGCCCGATCGCCGGCGCGGTCGCGGGCTTCGGACTCGCCGTGCATCCGCCGCACGTCTTCCTGCCGTGCCTGCTGCTCAAGGAGAACCTGTTCATCGCGCTCTGGACCGCGATGGCCGTCCTGCTGGTCGGTCGGTCGACCGGCCGCCGCGACGGCGATGCACCGCAGCGCGCCTCACACGAAGCGTGGCGAGTGTTCGCGATCGGATTGTGTGGCGGCCTCGGAGCACTTCTGCGCGGCAACGCACTCGTGTTGCTGCCCGCACTCGTCGTCTGGCCGTTCGTCGCGCGCCGCCTCGCGTGGCCCAACGCGCCGCGCGCCGTCGTGCGCAGCACGGTGCTCGTCGTGCTCGGGATCGCCGCGGTGCTCGGACCGACCGCGTATCGCAACCACCACGTCGGCGGTGCGTTCGTGCTGACCACGAGCGGCGCGGGCACGAACTTCTACGGCGGCAACAACGAGGGCAATCCGTACGGACGCGCGACCGAGTTCGACTGGGTGCGCGGCATCCCCGAACACGAAGCCGGCGACTGGGAACGCGAGGCGGAACGCCGCACCGGTCGCGACCTCGCGCCGAACGAGGTCAGCGACTACTGGATGGGGGAGGTCTGGCGCTCGATGCGCAGCGACCCCGCGCTGCACGCGTCGATCCTGTGGAACAAGCTGCGCCTCACACTCGGGCCGTACGAGGTGCCGGACAACCACAGCATGGCGTGGGACGAGCGCTTCGTCGCCTTGCTGCGCTTCCTTCCAGCGGGTCACCACGTGTGGGGCTGGCTCGGGCTCGCGGGACTCGTCGCGTTCCCGTTGTGCGTGCGGCGCGCGCGTTCCGGTTGGCCGATCGCGGCGCTCTGGCTCGGCTACTTCATCACCGTCGTGTTGACGGTCACCAGCATGCGCGCGCGCCTGCCGCTGGTCGTGTGGGCCATGCCGTTCGCGGGCGCGTACGTGGCCGAGTGGTTGCGAGCCGAACGCCGTGCGCCGCTGCTCGTCTTCGCCGGCCTCGTGGCGGGCCTGCTCGCCTGGGTGCCCACGCTGTCACAGGCCGATCTCGTCGAGGACCTCGACGGACGGCGCTTCAATCACGCGATCTACCTGTTGCGCGACGGAAGCGAGGCCAGCCGCGCCGAGGCGCGTGCGATCGCCGCCGATCTCGAAGCGCGCCACCCGGACACGTCGCGTGTGCTGACGCTGTCGGCGCAACTCGATGCGGAGCGTGCGTTCGAGTTGCTGGCGAGCGACTCCGACGCCAACCGCGACGAGTCGCGCGGGCTGCTCGACGCGGCCTGGAAACGCATCGCGCTCGTGCTCGAGAACGAGGGCACGAACGCTCGCGAGCGCTTCCGTGCGAGCGCCGTCGCCGGAGCGATCCAGTTGCGCGCGCAGCGGCCCGAGCGAGCGGCCGTCTATCTGCGAGCGGCGCTCGAGTTCGATCCCACGGACGAACACCTGCGTCTCGAGTTGGCCGAGGCTCTCTGGCAGAGCGCGCGTGCGACCGACGACGCCGCTGCGCGCCGCGCACTCGCGATCGAAGCCGCAGGCCTCCTCGAAGCTCTGCGACCGCAGCTCACCGAGGCGGCCGCGCGTGCCGTCGACGCGCGCCTCGGTGAGCTGCGCGCGCTCCTCACCGCCACATCCCGGGCAGCACCTTCGGCGGAGACTTCCGCACCAGGCCGTTGAAGAACAGCGCCACTTCGACCGCCGTCGGCTGACGCTTGGCGACGAAGTCGGCGAGTTCCGCGCGCATGGCCTCGAACTCGACCTTCTGGCGCGCGATCACTTCGTAGAGCACGATGCGCGTTTCGTAGATCTGCGGCTCACTCAATCGACCGATGGGCAGATCGCGCAGCGATGCGACGACCATCTCGGGCGCCGTGGTTTCGTCGAAGCCGCCGACGGGGCGAGCGCCGTTCGCGAGTGACGCGCGGTCGTCGCTGAAGCGCTCGGCCAGCGCCATGAAGTCCTCGCCTTCGGCGTGGCGCGCCTGTGCTTCCGCGATGCGTTCGCGCACCTTCTCGTACGCAGGCAGCATGCGCTCGGTCCACTCTTGATTGGTTTCGCCCTCGCGGCGCGGTTCGAGGTCGAGCGCGAACACGATCTGCCGCACGTCCATGCGCTGTCCCGACGGACCGTAGCGCGTGATGAACTCGTCGCGCAGCAGTTCCTCGGTCACCTTGCGTTCGCTGACGAGGATCTTCTCGGCCAGCAACGAGGAGTGCACGCGCCGCGCGGTCAGTCGACGCCACGAGGTCTCGTCCATGCCGATCCCTTGGAGCTTCAGGAGCCAGCGCGCCTTGCTGCCCTTGAAGCCCGCGTTCTCGAGCATCCACACGATCTCGCGGTCGATGCGCATCTCGAGTTCGTCCGGCGACACCGTGAAGCCGCGTTCGTCAGCGACGTCGGCGACGGCGACGCGCGAGGCGAACAGCTCGACGTACGTCTCGCCTTGTGTGTCGATCAACCAGCGCGCGAACTCGCGCAGCGGCACCGCGCGACCGTCGACGGTCAATGCGCCGTCGCGCAGCTGTGCGATCGGATCCGCGTCGAGTGCCGCGTCGTCGAAGCGCACCTCCATGCGCTGCTGTTCGTCGAGCAGATACTCCGAGCGGTCCATCTCGATCGGGCCGCGCTCGACCAAGTCCTTCGCGAGCTGTTCCTTCACGTCGTCGAGTTCGGTCACGACGACGTTCTCGATCGCGAAGATCCACAAACCGCCCTTGCCGACGATCGGTTCGGTGATCGTGCCGGCCGGCAGATCGATGAGCGCGACCACGTTGTCGTGCGGCCACTCGTCCCGGCGCAGGATGTTCGGCCACAGACCGCCGTTCGCCTTGCTGGCCTCGTGTTCGCTGTGTTTCGCCACCGCGGCGGGGAAGTCCGCGAGCGACGTGATCTGTGCGCGCACCGCCTTCGCGACCTCGAGGTGTTCCGCGCGCGCCGCCTCGACGATCTTCGTCTGTTCGAGCAGCGACGTCGCGGGCGGGAACGTCGGCGGCACGAAGCGCAGGTGCAGCACACGCAGCGTGATGCCGCGGCCGGCGGGACCGTAGCGGTGTTCCCACTCGCGCACGACGTGGTGCTCCTTCACCTCCCAATCGGCGCGCGCCACGAACTCGCTGAGCCGTACGTGGCGCTCCTCGGCCACGCGCATCGCCATGACGCCTTCTTCGGTGTGTCCGAGGCGCTCCAGTTCGGCCAGCCACAGGCTGCGGTCGCCTTGGAAGGCGTTGGTGATGCGGACGTCGAAGTCCTCGTTCGCTGCGGCGACGTCCGGAGCCGACGAGAGATCGGCGCCCAGCTCGCCGGCGCGGCGCTCGATTTCGTGGACGAAAGCGAACTCGCGCACCCTCTGAACGCCGAACTCGCGCAGCAGCCAGGCGCCGAACTGATCGCGGGTGTAGACCTCGTCACCGAATTGGAGCGCAGGCCCGTCCGACTCGACCGACGGGAACTCCGGCGTGTCCTGTTGTGCGTGGCACGTTGCGGCGAGGGCCGGCCAAACCGAGAGGAGCAGAGCCAGGTGCAACGCGGGTTTGGGAAGAGTGAGCTGCATGGACGTGATTCGAGATTCGAGTGGCGGACGGGAACATCCGAGCCCGTGTCACGGGTCGAATGCTCGTAGACCATTGTCGGCAGGAGCGATAGGGGACCCGATCGCCACCACCGCAGCGGTCCGAGCTGCCGCGGTGACCGCCGCGACCTCACTACCTCCCCGACCAACCCGTGGAACCGACCAGCCCAGCGTACGAGCCGCTGGGACGATCGCTCCAGCCGGGGTCTCGCCGTAGTCCGGCGAGCCACTCGCACCCGGCACCATTCGATGAACCCCGAGAACACTCGCACGCACGCCGCGGGCTACCTCCTTCGGCCGCAAGCTCGTCGTACGGCGCGCACCCGCGAAAGCCAACCGCGCACCGTCTGCCAGGTCCTGCCCCTCAAGGACGAACAGGGCTTCGCCGTCGCACTCGTCCGGCTGCTCGATCGCTCGATCCCCGAAGTGCACTTCCAGCTGAGCGCGGCCGAGCAGCCCGACTGGCTCTGGATCTGCGGCTTCGAGCCGTGTGATTTCGAACGCGTCGCGCGGCTGCGCTCCGAACTCGAGCCGGGCGGTGGAGTCGCGCTCGGCCGACCGCGCCTCCTGGTGACGGGCCGCAGCCTGGCCCCGATCTGGCGCGACGAACTGGTGCGCGCCGGCGTCGACCTGGTGCTCGAATGGCCGCTCCCGGTCGACGAGCTGCGGGCGCGCCTGGTGCGCGGCGCCTGACCGGCGCGCGAGTGCGGCCTCGGCGGCGCGAAAGGTCGCGCCCGTCTGCTAGTCTCTTCGCCCTTCGAACCGGCCGGGTCCGTCCCGGCCGGTCGAATCGTCTCTCGGCCCCGCTGCGACGAATCCACGATGCCCGCCTCTCTCTCCTCCGATTCGACCCTGCCGCAGCGTCTCCAGAAATCCGTCTCCGGCTCGTTCCACAAGACGGCTCTCTTGCAGAAGCGCGTGCGCGAGTTGATCAAGGGCGCCGCGCCGCTCATCGAGACGCGCGAGCGCAACCCGATCAAGGTCGCGTTCCTCGAGATGGAGCGCGGACTGATCGAGCTCATCCCCGAGGAAGAGCGCCCGATCGCGTGAACGCGACAGGCGACCCTGTGCGGCGCCTGCAAGCTGACCCGGACGCCCCGCGGCGTCTGGAGGACGTGTTGGCCGCGGGTGGGGCGCGACTCGCGCCTCTGCATGCGCTGGCGTTCCTGTTCGGCGGCATCGTTGCCCTGCGCAACCGCGCCTACGACGTCGGTCTCTTGCGCGCCACGCGCGTCGACGCACCGATCGTGTGTGTCGGCAACCTCACGACCGGCGGCACCGGCAAGACGCCGATGGTCGTCCACGTCGTTCGCGAACTCGCGCGGCGCCAGCGCCGGCCGGGTGTCCTGTCGCGCGGCTACAAAGCAAACGCACGCGAGCGTTCGAGCGGCGCCCCACTCGGCGACGAAGCGCGCATGGTGCACGCGCAACTCGCGGGCGTGAGCGCGGTGCAGGATGCCGATCGAGTGCGCGGTGCGCGTGCCCTGATCGCACGCGGCTGCGACGCGATCGTGCTCGACGACGGCTTCCAACACCGCCGCCTCGCGCGCGACGTCGACATCGTGCTCGTCGATGCACTGCGCCCGTTCGGGCTGCCGTGGAGCGGCGACGACGCGCCCGCGTACCTCTTGCCGCGCGGGCTGTTGCGTGAACCGCCGAGCGGACTGGCGCGCGCCGCCGCCTGCGTCGTGACACGCAGCGACCAAGTCGAGCCGCAGCGTCTCGCACGGCTCGAAACGCTGCTCGCGGCCGTGTCACCCGCGCTGCCGGTGCTCCTGGCTCGGCACGCGCCGACGGCACTCGTGGCGCCGGACGGCGAGCGCTTCGAACCGGCCCGCATCGCAGGTCGCGAGGTCGAACTCGTCAGCGGCATCGGCAACGCGAGCGGCTTCGAGGAGACCGTGCGTTCACTCGGCGCACACGTCGTGTCGCACCGCCGCTTCGCCGACCACCACGCCTACGTCGGCGGTGATCTCACGGGGCTGGGGCGCGGCGGCCGCGCGATCGTGACGACGGCGAAGGACGCGGTGAAGCTCGGCGAGTTGCTGCCGAACGCGTTCGTGCTCGAGATCGAACTTCGCATCGTGCGTGGCGCCGCGGTGCTCGACGCTCTGCTCGACGCCTTGCCGACTGCGCTCGCCGCGCGCCGGCGCAGCACGCTGCACGAGGGGCTGCATGGTTGAGCCGCAGGGCACCCAGGTCGCCAGCGAAGAAGACGACGGCTTCGCCGGTCCGCGCCGCGGCCTGTTCGCGCGCATCGAGGACCTCGCGCTCGGCGCCACGTTGTGGTGTGCGACGCGCGCGCCGCAGTTCGCACTCGATGGGGCGCTCGCACTGTTCGCGCGCCTCGCGTATCTCGTCGACGGGCGGCGCAATCGAGCCGCGCGTGTGTTCCTCGAAGCCGCGCTCGGACCCGACCTCGACACTGCTCGACGCGAGCGTTTGGTGCGCGGCGCGTACCGCCACCTGTTCGCCGTCGTCGCCGAGGTCGAGCGCTTCATCGTTCGTGTGCCGCGCGAGGAGACACTCGCGCACGTCAGCGTGCGACTCGCGCCGCAGGTGCAGGCCTGTCTCGAAGCGCGCACGCCGTGTGTCTTCGTCACGCCGCACCTCGGCAACTGGGAAGTGGGCTCGCTCGTCGCGGAGCGCATCGGTTTCTCGCCGTTCACGGCCGTCGCGAAGCCCGCGAAGAACCACTTCGTGAGCCGTCGCATCCTGCGCTCGCGCGCGGCGCGCGGGCTGACCGTGCTGCCGCGCCGCGGCGCGATGACGGAGGCTCCGCGCCTCGTGCGCGAAGGCAGTTCACTCGGGCTGCTGCTCGACCAACGCGCACGTGTGAAGCCGGTCCTCGCGCCGTTCTTCGGCCGACCGGCGCGCTGTGATCGCAGCGCGGGCATCCTCATCCGGCGGCTCGGTGTGCCGCTCGTCATCGGGGTCTGCTACCGCGCCGATCGACCGCTCACGTTCGACTTCCGAGCCGAGGTCGTCATCTCGCCGGCCGAGCTTTCCGGGATGAGCCCGGTCGACGTCGCGACGCGGGTCAACCGGGAGTTCGAGCGTATGATCCTCGAGCGTCCGGAGCAGTACTTCTGGCTCCACGACCGCTACCGCGACACGCCGGCGCGCTTCGAGGCGGGCGGCGGCGAGGAGTGAGGCGGACGCCGTAGGCGACCGTGTCCACACGCCACATGTCCTGACGCCACATGTCCAGACGCCATATCGTCCAGGCCCTCGACCGCATGGGAGCACCGCGTGTGCTCGTCGTTGGCGACCTGATCCTCGACCGCTACGTCAGCGGCGACGTTCAACGCATCTCGCCCGAGGCGCCGATCGCGGTGCTCGCGGCCGCGCGCCGCGAGGAACGCCTCGGCGGTGCCGGCAACGTCGCG
>JBIKNC010000101.1:0-15047 GCA_044358925.1 Planctomycetota bacterium
TCTCTCACAGAGCGTGCAGAAATGCTCGCGAACGGGCTCCAACCGCGCCAGCGGTTGGGCCAGAGGCACCTGAGAGAGCATGTCCGGCGCGCAGCGTCGATTTCTTCTCACTCTCTCAGTTCCGCTCGGAACTCCGAGGTCAGAAGCAGCCGGTCGTCGCACTGCCCACGCGCAAGCGCAGGCCGTTCGACAGGTCCGCGATGCCGCCGAGCGGTCCGCCCGGCACGACCACGGCCGCCTGCAGGTGCACGATCGCACCCTCGAGCGCCGGGCTGGCCGGGATGGCGAGCGGGAACGACACACGACCGGTGACGTCGGAGACCGACTGGCCGTACTGCAGCACGTCGATGCCGAGCAGACCTCCGAGGTAGGCCGTGCAGGACGGCGGGATCGGAACGGATGCAGCCGTCGCGGACCCGTACAGCAGGCAGAACGAGCTCGGCACCACGCCGACACCCGTGATCGCGAACTGACTGTTGCCGAGGTTCGGGAGCGGTTGTGCACCGCCGATGTAGATGCGCGGCGGAACACCCGACAGCGCGCAGCCCGCACCCATGTCGTAGGCGATGCGGCGCTTCGGCACCGACGTGGAGACGGTGAACGAACCTGCTCCGACGCCCGGCTGGTCCTGCACGAGTACCACGTTGCTCGTCTCCGGTGCCGCGTCGCAGTCGAACCAGACGTTGTAGATCGTGTTCCAGTCGAGGGCGTTGTTCGTGCCGGTGAACACGATCTCACCGCCGACCACACTCACCGACCAGTCGTTGTTCGCGTTGTCGTCGATGTCGCGGAAGCCGATGTTGACGACGTTCGACGACGGGCAGATCGGGATGCGGATCTCACGCACACCGCGAGCGTTGTCGCGGTTGTGCAGCGCGTACTCGTAGTGCCACAGGCCCTGCTTCGGGCCGGTGACCTTCACACCCACGTGGACGCGACCGTCGTCGTTCGCGTTCGTGCCGGACGTGACCGTCGCACCGGCCCAGCTCTCGAGGATCGAGCCGTAGGCGATGTTGGTCGTCGGATTGAGGTTCCACGAGCTGCCGCCGAAACTCGCGCTCATGCGGCGCCAAGCCATGTTGTCGTCGCGCGCCGCTTCCGGCTCGCCTTCGATCACGTAGTAGGCCTGGTAGGCGAACAGCGACGTCGACGTGTTGTCGATCAGGTCCTGGTCGAACAGATTGATGCGCGTGCCGACCGGGCCGAGGCTGTTCGCCTGGGTCTGCGAGAAGCTCCGCTGGCCGTCACACGTGCTGCCCGTGAGACCGAGGTCGAAGTACGAGCAGGTCATCTCCCACTCGCCGAGCCACGGGTCGATCTCGTCCGCCGGCCCGAGCCAGTACTTGTCCGAGTTGTTCAGGATGCCGTAGGTGTCGGAGCAACCGACGCCCAGCACTTCTCCGAACTGCACCGGGAAGGTGCAGCCGAGTTGGCACTGGTTGTCGGCCAGTGCGAAGAACCCGTGTTTGACGGCAGAGCGATCCGAGATCTGGTAGATCCGCCCGTTCGCATCCTCGCGTGTGACGAGGAACGCGATGAACGGGTGGTTCTCGTTCGGCACCTGGAACCACGGCACTTCGACGGAGCCGAAGTTGCACGAGGTCGTCGACATCGCCGCGCCGGTGAGGCCGTTCGGGAACGTGCCGGTGCGGCCGACCGAGTCGATGTCGCCGAGCTGGCCGAGAGCGACATCCGTCCCGGGGACGATGTTCGACTGGGCGACGGCGGAGGTGGCGGCGGAGGCCGCGAGGGCGGCGGCGAAGGCGAATGCCGAGAGGTGGGATGTGGACGCGTGCATCGTGAGTGGGGTCGGCGCCGCACCTCGAGGTGCGCAGCGCGGGTGGTGGCGTCGACGGACGGGCCCTGAGACGGGATCCGTCGACCTTGTTTCTAGGGCCGAACGTGCGAGTCGAAGGCGCCGCCCGTGCAGTGTAGATGGCGGGACGGCGTGCGGACGGCTGCGACTTCGGCCCGCAGCCCGTCGAGACGCGTCGTGAGCGCCGCGGTGCACGGAGGTCCGTTCCAGCAACGAGCTTGGCGCGTTCGAGCACGAGTGGATCGCCTGCGCTCACCTACGATGCGCCGCCGCGCGCGCGCCTTCCGCCCATGTCGATCCCCCATTCGTTTCGGTCCTCGTGGCTGCTCGTCCTCCTGTTCGTGTGCGCCGCCGGCTGCCGCCTGCCCGAGGCGACCGACGGCGAGGGCTTCGAGCTGACACGCACCGACCAGCGCGTGGCGGATCCGCTCGCCTTCCTCGCGCCCTTCACGGGCGGTCGTTTCGACCGCACGATCGGCAGCGGCGACCGCGCCCTCGCCGCGCACGTCTCGACCGAAGTCCTGCTGCCGGGTGTGCTCGTGCGTCAGCGCACCGAGGCCCTCGTCGACGGCACGTGGACGACCGTCGTCGAGTCGTTCTTCGGCCACGATCCGCGCCGCGGCGTCGTCACGTACCGCGCGTGGACGCTCGACGGCGCCTTCATGGAGGGCGTCGCGAAGAGCGGGGGCAACGGCGTGGTGATCGTCGACTTCGAGTTGTTCGACGAACGCGGTGTCGTGCCCCTGCGGCAGCGCTACGAATTCGACGGGCCCGCGCGGTGTGCGTGGGCGACCGTCACACGCGGCGAGGAAGAAGAGCGACTCTTCGACGCCGGTGAGATGCGCCGCGCGATCCCGGATCACGTGCCGCCGGCGGCGCTCGCACCGGCGGGTGCACCGTGAGCGCCGAGTTGCACATCGAACGTCTGCCGGTCGAGCGACTGCTCGTCGCCGGGTGCGGCTCGCTCGGCACGCGCATCGCACTGCTCGCGGCGACGCGCGGAGCGACGGTGTTCGGATTGCGACGCCATGCGGCACAGTTGCGTGCCCCGATCGAACCGATCGCGGGCGATCTCGTGCGCGGCGATTTCGCCGTGCCCGCTGCACTCGACGCGGTCGTGTTGTCGGTCGCGCCGGGCCCCGAGGCACGCGCGGCCAAGACGCCGCAGGAGCGCGCCGCGGTCTACGAACAGACCTACCTCGCGAGCGCGCGCGGCCTCGTCGACGCACTGCGGCGCGCGCACGCACGACCGCGCCGCATGGTGTTCACGTCGTCGACCGGTGTGTACGGCGCCGACGACGGGAGCGCGGTCGACGAGGACACACCGCCGCAGCCGAGCGAGGCCACGGGGCGTGTCTTGCTCGCGACCGAAGAGTTGCTCGCGAACAGCGGTTTCCCCGCCACCGCGCTGCGCCTCGGCGGCATCTACGGACCGGGTCGCACGCGTCTCGTCGAACAGGTGCTCAACGGCGAGGCGCACTATGGCGTCGCGCCGCCGCGTTTCACGAACCGCATCCACGTCGACGACGCGGCCGCGGCCGTCGTGCATCTCTTGGAACTCGCGGACGCTCCCGCGGTCGTGTGCGGCGTCGACGACGCGTGTGTCACCGAAGGCGAGGTGCTCGTGTGGCTCGCGCGCCGACTCGGGGCGCTCGAGCCGCGCCCGCTGCCCGGGCGCTCACCACACGGCGGCGGCAAACGCGTCTCGAATGCGCGCTTGCGCGCGAGTGGCTTCAACTTCGCGTACCCGACGTATCGCGACGGCTACGAAGCGTTGATCGCCGAGCTGGGCGACGGCCCGTTCACGCTGCGTTCGCGCACGAGGTGAACGGGCACGCAGTGAACGCGCGCGGCTCACCGTCGCCGCCCGTTCACGCGGCGCGTGTCGTGTCGTCGCCCGGATCGCGCGCGGCCTCGTAGGCGGCCGCGGCCTTCGCGCGCAACTCGTCGAGCTGCTCGTCGCGCGCCGCACCTTCCTCGTGTCGGATCTGCGCGCGCGCACGCGCTTCGATGCCGGCGGCACGCAGCGCGATCGACGTGTCGGCGCTCGCACCGCCCGTGGCCGCGAGCGCGGCACGCAGCGCGCGTGCGGCCTCTTCCGCCTCGGCCTCCGGCTCGCCGCCCTTCGGCAGCTCGATGCGCGATTCGCCTTCGATCGCGTAGCGCCGACCGTCGGGGCCGACCTCGAATTCGAACGTCGGTTCGCCGCGCACGACGTCCGGTGCGACGGCGCGCAACACGTTCTCCTGTGCACGAACGACACGATCGATGCGCTCGAGTTCGCGCACGCGGCGCAGCTCGTCGCTCGTCGGATCGAGCGCCTCGCTCTCACCCGACGGCGCGCCCTCTTCCGCGGGCAGGACGCCATCCTGCGCGCGCTCGCGGCGCGGCGTCTCGTCGGACAAGCGCCCGATGCGACGCTCGTGCTCGGCGAGTTCCTCGCCGCGCGCCGAGATGTCGACTCCGTCGACGCGCAAGCCGCGTGCGACCTCCCCGCGGTCGACATCGGCTGGCGAGCGTGCGAGAGCGGCGTGGATGCGTTCCGCGCTGCGCACGTGCCGGGGTCCTTCGAGCTCCCCGGAATGCTCGGACTGGATGTTCGGCAGCATGTGCCACCTCCGTCTTCGGGTTTCGGCCGCATGTGTCGAGCCGATCGAGGCGAAGTGCGACGATCGCCGCCGCGCGAACGCAAGTCGAGTGCGCGGCCACGTGCGGTCGCTCCGCTGCTCGTGCGCCCTGCACGCACGGAGTGACGAGCGCCTGCCCGCGCGCCTGCCCGCGTGCTGGGCACGGCTACGATGCGCGGCATGCCGACGCACGATCCCGCGCTCGCCCTCGACGCCGCCCGCGCGCGCGACGTCATCCGCGCATCGACGTTCGAGCCGAAGGGCGGCCCGGCGAACGGCGCGAAGCGGCGCGTGGGCCTGGAGCCCGAGCGTTTCGCGCTGCGCGTCGACGCGAGCGGTGCGCCGGGCGAGCGCCTGGTTCTCGATGGTCCGGGCGGCGTGCTCGAACGACTCGCCGCGGCACGCGACCCGCGCCTCGGAATGCCGCGCTTCGAGCAGCATCCGCCTTCGATGGAGCTGCCGAGCGGCGGCAGCCTGACCTTCGAACCCGGCGCGCAGATCGAACACTCGACCGCGGTCTTCGACTTCGCTTCGACGGCACTCGACGACGTCGTTCAGGTCGGCGACGCCGTGCAGGCGGCTCTCGGTGGCGCGCGGCTCGTCTCGCTGGGCGTCGATCCGTGGCACACACCGGCCGACGTGCCGCAACAGTTGCGCGCACCGCGCTACCGCGCGATGGAGCAGTACCTCGCCGCGCGTTCGGAGTACGGCGCATGGATGATGCGCAACTCGTGTTCGCTGCAGGTCAACCTCGACCTCGGCGTCGAGTCGGTGCGTGCGGAGCGCTATCTGCTCGCGAATCTCCTGAGTCCGTTGCTCGTCGCGCTCTTCTCGACCAGTCCCGAACTACCGGGCGAGACGCGCCGCCACTCGCGCCGCGCGCGCATCTGGCAGAAGCTCGATCCGACGCGCAGCGGCTTCCCGCGCAGCCTCGTCGAGGGGCGCGGCACGCCGCTCGAGCAGTACACCCAAGCGGCGCTCGAAGCGGACGTGTTGCTGGTTCGCACGCAGGGCGGCGCCGAGGCCGGTCGGCCCGGCTGGCGCTTCGCCGACTGGCTCGAACACGGGCACCCGACGCTCGGCCGCCCCACCGCCGACGACCTCGTCTACCACCTCTCGACGCTGTTCCTCGAGGTGCGCGTGCGCGGCTTCCACGAACTGCGCGGCATCGACGCGCTGCCGCCGTGTTGGCGCGCCGCGGCGGTCGTGTTCGTGTGCGGCCTGCTCTACGACGACGCGGCACTCGAACGCGCACTCGCCGTCGTCGCGCCCTGGCGCAGCGAACTTCCGGAGCGTTGGCGGCGCGCCGGAGAGGTGGGTCTCGCCGACGACGAGCTGTTCGCGGCCGGCCGACAGCTGTTCGCCATCGCTCTCGACGGCGCCGAACGCCTCGGCGACACGTTCCTGTGGCCCGAACACCGCGCCGACGCGGCCGACTTCGCCGAGCACTTCACCCAGCGCCGGCGCGCGCCCGCCGACGAACTGCGCGAGCGACTCGGCGATCCGCGCGCCGCTGTCGCCTGGGCGCTGGGCGCCGGCTGTTCGCGCGGCGTCCGCAGCGTGGGAGTCTGACGAGCGGCTCGGACGCGCCTCCTCGACCGCTGCCGACCCGTGCGCCGATGCAGAGCGCGCGGCGTCGATGGCGCGGCGCCACCGCACGGCGTCGATGGCGCGGCGCCACCGCGCGGCGCGCTTCGGACCGCGCGGCGCTACCTTCTGACACGACCATGGCCCGTTCCGCGAACCTCGTCTCTCCCGCCGACCGGCGGCTGATGGTGCTCCTGCGCATGCCGGCGCACGAGCTCGCGTGTTCGTTGCCGGGCGAGTTCGAGCCGCTCGCCATCGCCGGTCAAGGCCTCGTCCTGCTGGACTATGCGCAGCGCCCAGCGCTGTGCGGTCTGCGTCGACGCACGCACCACCACCTCGCGCTGCGAGTGCCCGTGCAGTCGTCCGCCGGCGACGGCGCGCGTTCGTTGTGGGTGCCGCGGCGCTACACGTCGTCGCGAATCGCGACGCTGCCGTTCGCGCGAGGCGGCAGCGCGGCGCGCGCCGAACACGCGCACTTCGAACTCGCACTCGAAGGTTTCCACGTCGAACTCGAAGTGCGCACGGCGCGCGGCCGTGTGCTCTACCTGCGCGCCGAGACCGCCGGCCACATGGGCCCGTCGCTGTTCCGCTCACCCGACGAGGTCGACGCCCTCCTCGAACGTTGGTGCGACGGCTACCGACCCGCGGGACTGTGCAGCGGACTCGATCGCCCGCGCGTTCCGAGCGAGCGAGCCGCGCTGCAGCCGATGCTCGTGCACGCGCTGCAGAACGCGACGCTGCCCGAACTCTTCCCCGGCGTCGAGGACAGCGTCGAACTCGACTGCGTGCTGCGTCAGGTGCGCGAGCGTCCGCTCACCCGCGGACTGCGTCGGCCGAGCTACTTGGAGAAGCTCGCACTCGGTCGCGCCGACCTCGACGCGCCGCCGGCGGGTGCCTTCAGCGTGCGCGGCTGAAGAACCTCGCAAGCCGCAGGCGCATCACGCGTGCCCTGCGCTCTCAGCTGCGTTCTGCGTTCTGCATCCTTTGCTTTGACTTTGCGTCCTTTGCGTCCTTTGCGGTGACGTGCAACCACACCGAGTCCCGTGATGTTGCACGTCACCGCAAAGGACGCAAAGGACGCAAAGTCAAAGCAAAGGATGCAGAACGCAGAACGCAGAAGACCGAAGGCAGCGCGCTGCTACCGCCTTCACGCCAGCGCGCGCAACGCCTCCAACACGGCCTCGTCGTGCCCGTCCACCGAGACCTTCTTCCACACCTTCACGACCTTGCCGTCGGCGCCGATGATGAACGTCGAGCGCTGCACGCCCATCGACTTCTTGCCGTACATGTTCTTCTCGCGCCACGCGCCGAACTTCTCGGCCAGCGCATGGCCTTCGTCGGCGAGCAGCGTGAACGGCAGCGTGTACTTGGCCTTGAACTTCGCGTGGCTCGCGACGTCGTCGGGGCTCACGCCCAGGACGACGGCGCCGAGTTTCGCGAACTCCTTCGAACGGTCGCGGAACGCACACGCTTCCTTCGTGCAGCCGGGCGTGTCGTCCTTCGGATAGAAGTACAGGACGACCTTCTGGCCGGCGAAGTCGGAGAGCTTGACCTTCTTGCCCTCGTCCGTCGCCAGCGTGAACGCGGGCGCTTTCGCGCCCTCTTCGATCCAGTCGGCCATGTCGGTCGCTCCCTTGCGGTTCGTGTACGCGATGTGTCCGGTCAGCGCGCGGTCACGGTCTCACGCAGCAGGTGTTCGACGACCATGTCGCCCACTTCCGCCGTCTTGTGTTCGCCGGTCTGCACCGAGCGGATCTTGCCGATGTCGATGAGCGCGATGATCGTCTGCTCGATCGCGGCGGCCGCCTCCTTCTGCCCGAGGTAGTCGAGCATCATCGAGCCGGCCATGATCGCGGCGACCGGCGACGCGACACCCTTGCCGGCGTGTTTGGGCGCCGAACCGTGGATCGGCTCGAACAAGCTGACCTTGCCGGGGTGGATGTTCGCGCTCGCGGCGATGCCCATGCCGCCTTGGAGGCTGGCTCCGAGGTCCGTGATGATGTCGCCGAACAGGTTCGTGGTGACGATCACGTCGAACCACTCCGGGTTCTTGATCATCCACATGCAGGCCGCGTCGACGTAGGCGTGGTCCTGCGTCATCTCCGGATAGTCCTTCGCGACGATCGCGTAGGTACGCGTCCAGATCTCCTGAGCGCGAACGGCGTTGGCCTTGTCGACCAGCGTGACCTTCTTGCGACCGTGTTTGCGCGCGAGTTCGAAGGCGTAACGGATGATGCGCTCGACGCCTTCGCGCGTGTAGACCATCGTCTGCGTCGCGACTTCGAGGGGCTGGTTCTTGTGCGCGAAGCCGAACATGCCCGAGTAGGCACCTTCGGTGTTCTCGCGCACGATCAGCATGTCGATGTCCTTCGGGCCCTTGCCCTTCAGCGGGCAGAGGCGCTCGTTGTAGAGCTTGACCGGGCGCAGGTTCACGTACAGGTCGAGCTCGAAGCGCAGCTTCGCGATGATGCCGAACTCGATCATGCCGACCGGTACACGCGGGTCGCCGATCGCGCCGAGGTAGATCGCGTCGTGCTGCTTCACTTCCTCGAACATGCGCTCGGGGAAGATCTCCTTGTGCTCGAGGTAGTAGTTCGTCGAGAGCGGCAGCGCGTTCTCGCGCACCTTGAAGCCGTAGTGCGACCCGACGGCGCGCAGGACCTTGAAGGCCTCGTTCGTGACTTCCGGGCCGATGCCGTCACCGGCGATGATCGCGACGTCGTACTGCTTCATGATCGAGGCTGCTCGAGTTGGGGGTCGGGACGTGTGAAGGGGAACGACGCTCGCGATCGAGCGACGAGCCGTTGGATCAGCGGCGCGCGAGTTCGCGCGCGAACATGCCGGGGCGGTAGGCCGTGATGCGGCCGGTCACGGCACTGGCCGCGACGGTGAGAGGTGACGCGAGGTAGAGCTTGCCGGGGCCGCTGCGGCCCGCAAAGTTGCGGTTGATCGCACTGACGGTGACCTGCTCCTTCGTCTCGCTGACGCCGGGGCCGCAGCCGATGCACGCACCGCATCCGGGGTCGATGACGACGCAGCCGGCGCGCGCGAAGACGTCGAGGTAGCCCTTCGACGCCGCGTACTTGCGCACGTCTTCGCTGCCGAATTGGACGTACATCTTGACGCCGTCGGCGACCTTGCGGCCGTGGGCGAGCGCTTCCTTCAGCACCTCGGCGTAGAAGTCGAAGTCGCGCTCCTTGCCGGCGGTGCACGAACCCGCGTACGCGATGTCGATGACGACCTCGCCGAGTGCGTCGATCGACTCACCATAGGTCGGATCGGAGGGCTTCGCGACCATCGGTCGGATCGCCGAGAGGTCGATCGTGTGCACGCCGCCGCCGTACTGCGCGCCCGGATCGGGGGCGACGAAACGCGCGGTGATCTGAGCACGCGTCATGTTCGGTCGACGCGCGGCGAGCCAGTCGAGCGTGACCGCGTCCGCCTCGCAGATGCCCGACTTCGCGGTGCACTCGGTGGCCATGTTGCACAGCGTGGCCCGTTCGTCCATGTCGAGCGACGCGAGGCCGGGGCCGCCGAACTCCATCACGCGGTCGAGCGTGTCCTCGGCGACGGCGTGCACCTTCAGGATGTGCAGCATCACGTCCTTCGCGGTGCAGTCGCTCGCGAGCTTGCCGACCAGGTGGAAGCGGATCGACTGCGGCACCTCGACGAACGTGTAACCCGCGTGCACGAGGCCCGCGTACTCGGTCGCACCGACGCCGTACGAGAGCGCATTGTTGCCGCCGCCCATGCACGTGTGGCTGTCGGTGGCCTGCACGAAATCGCCCGGGTCGACGAAGTGCTCGCGCGCGACCTGGTGGCAGATGCCCGGGCTCACGCCGTTCTTCGCGGAGTAGTCGCGCACGCCGGTGTGGCGCTGGAACTCGTTCTGCAGGCGCCGCAGCGTCTCGATCTGCGCTTCGAACGGCTTGAAGCGCGCGACGCCGGTCGCGTACAGCAAGTGGTCCTCGAACACGGCGAACTTGGCCGGGTTCGCGAGCGTGTAGTCGGTGCCGTACTCCTCCTCGAGGAAGTGGTGCACCTGCGCGGTCGTGAACTCGTGGCTGTAACCCGCGTCGACTCTGACGAGGCACGCTTGGCCAGGCTTCACCGCTTCACCGGCATCGACACCGGGAGTGCGGACGAGGTGCGAAGCCACGATCTTCTCGGCCATCGTCATCGGGCGCTTGTTCGTGCGCTCGAGTGCGAGTTGGAGCGTGCCGGCCGCATGCGCTTTCGCGAACGCGAACAGGCCGCCCGCTTCGAGGATCGTGCGTGTGACCGGGTCGTAGCGCCCCGTCAGTTCTTCGAGCGGCACTTCTTCGCCGCGCTCGAGCCGAGCCAGCAGCGCGAAGTCCCCCATCAACTGGCCGAGGTTGATGTTGTTGCGCTCGTGGATCGGCGCGAACGACGACGCGATCACGAGCGCGATGCCGCTCCACTTCTCGCACTGCACGGCCGTCTCGCGCGACGAACCGGTGCCCTTGCGCTGACCCGAGACGATGACCTTGAAGCCGCCGTCCATCAGCGCGCGCGTGCCGAACACGCGCTTGCCGTCGGCGTCGAGCAGACCCGCATACGCATCGAGTGCGATGTCGGCCGGCTTGTGGCGGAAACACACCCACGCCGGCGTCATGACGTCGGTGTTGATGTCGTCGAGCAGGTCCGCCGGCGAGACGTCGCGCGTCGTGAGCACGAGGCGACCTTCGAGCTGCGCACGGATCTTCGACAGGTCCTTCGTGAGGAAGAGGACCTTCGCGCCCTTGGGCAGGCTCACGAACCGGCCGCCGCCGGGACGCGTGTGGATGAGTTCGTTCGTCATCAGACGAGGCTGTTCTCGATCAGAATCGCGATGCCCTGACCGCCACCGATGCAGGCGGAGGCGAGGCCGTAGCGCTTCTTGCTGCGGCGTAGTTCGTACATCAGCGTCAGCACGAGGCGCGTGCCGGTCGCACCCAGCGGGTGCCCGAGGCTGATCGCGCCGCCGTTGACGTTGACCTTGTCGCGGTCGAGGCCGAGTTCCTTCTCGCAGCCCAGGTACTGCGCCGCGAACGCTTCGTTGATCTCGATGCGATCGACGTCGGCGAGTTTCACCTTGGCGCGCTCGAGGCAGGCCTTGATGGCCGGCACGGGACCGATGCCCATCTCGCTCGGATCGACGCCGACGACGCCCCACGCGACGATGCGCGCGAACACGTCGAGGCGATCGGCCTTCGCGCGCTCCGCTGTCGTGAGCACCACTGCTGCGGCGCCGTCGACGATGCCGCTCGCGTTGCCGGCCGTGACCGTGCCGTCCTTGCCGAACGCGGCGCGCAACTTCGAGAGCGCTTCCTTGCTCGTGTCGGGCTTGATGTGGTCGTCCGTGTCGACGACGACCGGGCCCTTCTTCGTCTCGATCGTGTACGGCGCGATCTCCTCGGCGAAGCGACCTTCCTTCACGGCGGCCGCGCCGAGGCGGTGGCTGCGCAGCGCGAACTCGTCCTGTTCGTCGCGCGACACCTTCAGGCGCGCCGCGACCTTCTCGGCCGTCTGCGCCATGAAGAGCCCGCAGTACGGGTCCTTCAGCGCCGCGAACAACAGGTCCTCCATCTGCGGCGCCTGTCCGAACGCGAAGCCTTGCCGCGCGTTGTGCAGCACGTACGGCGCCTGGCTCATGTTCTCCATGCCGCCGGCGAGCACCGTGCGCGCTTCGCCGAGCATGATCATCTGCGCGCCATTGACGAGCGACTGGATGCCCGAGCCGCACAGGCGGTTGACGGTCAAGGCACCGGCGCTCTGGCGCACACCCGCCTTCAAGCCGACGTGGCGCGCGCCGTAGATCGCGTCGTTCGACGTCTGCAGCGCGTTGCCGACCACGACGTGGTCGATCGACTCGGGGTCGATCTTCGAGCGCGCGATGGCGGCCTTGCTCGCGTGTGCGGCGAGGTCGATCGCACTCACGTCCTTGAACTTGCCGTAGCCGGGTGTGCCGACGTACTCGGCCATCGCGGTGCGTGCACCGCCGACGAGGACGATCTGTTGGGCGTGTTGGTCGCTCATGGCTTGTGTTCGCGTTCGGGCGGTCGAGGCGCTCGTTGTTGTTGCTGAGCGGCGCGGGGCGCAGCTCGGTGCTGTTGCTGAGCGGCGCGGGCGCCGCTCAGTGGTTCTCGAACTTCGCGGGACGCTTCTCGATGAAGGCCGCCATGCCTTCCTTCATGTCGCGCGTCGTCGCTGCGAGGCCGAACATGTCGGTCTCGATCAGCTCGCCTTCGGCCTGACTCATGTTCATGCCGCGGCGGATCGTGTCCATCGCGAGGCGAACGGCGATCGGCGCGCGCGAGAGGATCGTGTCGACCATCTTCGTCGTGCCGGCGAGCAGTTCCTCGGGCTCGAACAGGCGGTTCGCGACGCCGACGCGGTGCGCTTCGGCGGCCGGGAACATGTCGCCCGTCAGCACCCACTCGCGCGCCACACCCGGACCCGCGATGCGCGCGAGACGCTGCGTGCCGCCGTAGCCCGGGATGATGCCCAGGCTCACTTCGGGCAAGCCGACCTTGGCCTTGCTGCTCATCGTGCGCAGCGTGCACGCGAGCGCGAGTTCGAGGCCGCCGCCCAGCGCGAAGCCGTTGATCATCGCGACCGACGGTTTGCCGAGCATCTCGAGCCGCGTGAGCATCTCCTGGCCCTTGAAGGCCAGCGCCTTCGCGCCGAGAGGATCCATGCGCGCGAGTTCGTTGATGTCCGCGCCGGCGATGAAGGCCTTGTCGCCGCTGCCCGTGATCACGAGCGCCGCCGCGTCCTTGTCGCCCTTCACGACGTCGAACGCGTGCGCGAGTTCACCGACCGTCTGGTCGTTGAGTGCGTTGAGCACCTTCGGCCGGTTGACGGTCAGGAAGGCGATGCGGCCCTTCTTCTCGAGCAGGATGTTCTCGTAGCTCACGGATGGTCTCCTCGTGCCGGTGTTCTTCGTTCGCTGCGGGCCGTGTTCACTTCGTGGCGGCGCGCACGACGACCGCGCGCGTCACCTTGACCGGTTTGACCGGCTGACTGCCTTCGCCGCCCGGCTTCGTGGCGCCCTTCGCGATCGCTTCGAGCGTCGCGTCACCGTCGACCAGCCGCCCGAAGGCCGTGTACTGCTTGTCGAGGAAGCGCGCGTCACCGTGGCAGACGAAGAACTGACTGCCGGCCGAGTTCGGGTCCTGCGAGCGCGCCATCGACAGCACACCGCGCACGTGCGGCGTGTCGTTGAACTCGGCCTTGACCTTGTAGCCGGGGCCGCCGGTGCCGGTGCCCTGCGGGCAGCCGCCTTGGATCATGAAACCCGGGATGGTGCGGTGGAACACCGTGCCGTCGTAGAAGCCCTTCTCCGCCAGATCGACGAAGTTCTTCACGTGTCCGGGAGCCTTGTCCTCGAAGAACTCGAAGGTCATCGAGCCCGCGCTCGTCTCGAGCGTCACGCGCAAACCGGAGTCCTTCGTCGCTGCTTTCTCTTTGGTCACGGTCGTTCTCGTTTCGTTGCCTTCGTCCGTTGGGCGGTCGCACGTTGCGACCCTGCCCTTGTGCTGCGGGCGGCCGTTGTGCCACGGCCGCCCGGTTCATCGCGCGCCTGGGGACGCGCTCAGCTCGCCTTCTTGCGGTAGACGCGCGCGGTCTGGATGACCTGGCGCTCGTTCGGGCGATCGGTGCGATCGCGCGGCGTGTTGACGATCAGGTCGACGACTTCGAAGCCGTGGACGAGCTTGCCGAACGCGCTGTACTGCCCGTCGAGGAACTTCGCCGTGTCGTGCATGACGAAGAACTGGCACGACGCCGAATTCGGGTCCTGCGTGCGCGCGGCCGACAGCACGCCGCGCACGTGCGGCGCGTCGGAGAACTCGGCCTTGAGCGTGCGCGGACCGTTGCCCGTGCCGGTGCCGTTCGGGCAGCCGCCCTGGATCATGAAACCCGGGATGACGCGGTGGAACAGGAGCCCGTCGTAGAAGCCCGACGCACACAGGTCGAGGAAGTTGCGCACGTGGCCCGGTGCCTTGTCGGGCCACATCTCCATCAACATCGGACCGCGGTTCGTCTCCATCAGGACGACGTAGTTCGCGAGCGTTGCGGCGTCCGCGTCCATGAAGTTCGTGCCGGCTTGGACCTGCTCGTAGAAGCCGACCGCGACGGTCGGCGAATCCGAGAGGCCCTTCGCGAAGCCGAGTTCGAACGGCTTCTTGGGCAGCGCCGGACCGAGGTCGAACGTCAGCGTGAGTTTCGCGCCGGCGGGCAGATCGACGAGGCCTTCGTTCGTGCGCTCGCCGATCGGAACGCCGTCGACGGTGAACGCGGCCGACGTCAACAGCCACGCCGCGAGCGGCGAACCGTTCGCGGTCGCTTCGACCTCGACCGTCACCGTGTACGGCTGGTTCTCGACGAAGAGCGGCGGCGCCTCGAACGAGATCTTCGGCGCGTCGACGACTTCACTGCCGCCGACGACCGGGCCGCCGACGACCGGCGAATGTACAGAGGCGACCGCTGCGAGCGCGGCCAACACCAGTCCTTGGAAGCTCATGAACGCTTGTCTCCTTCCCACGTGTAGAAGCCCTCGCCCGTCTTCCGACCGAGTTTTCCTTCCTTCACCTTGCGGCGCAGGATCTCGGGGATCGCGAAGGCCGGTTCTTTCGGATAACGCTGCACCCAGCCCTCGAGGATCGAGAGCGTCGTGTCCAAGCCGACGTAGTCCGTCAGCGTGATCGGCCCCATCGGGTGGCCGGTGCCGTGTTGCATGGCGGCGTCGATGTCTTCCTTCGAAGCATCGCCGCGCTCGAGCATGAGCAGCGCCTGCGTCATGTAGGGCACGAGCAACCGGTTCACCACGAAACCGGGTGTGTCCTTGCAGGCGACCGGCACCTTGCCGACCGCTTCACCGAACGCGCGCGCCTCGCCGAACACTTCGTCGGTCGTCTCCTTCGCGCGCACGACCTCGACCAGCTTCATGAGCTGCACGGGGTTGAAGAAGTGCAGACCCACCATGCGCTGCGGGCGGCCCGAGGCCTGGCCCA
>JBIKNC010000310.1:0-4170 GCA_044358925.1 Planctomycetota bacterium
CAGCCTCGCGCTGACACACGCCGCGCTCGCGGCGCCGCTGCGCGAAGAGCTGCCCGACGCGGTGCGCGAGCGTGTGCTCGCGGGCGCCGCGCGCCACTTCGGCTGGGACGCACAGGCGAAGCCGACGAAACCGACGACGCCGTCGGCCCAGGCCGTGCAGGCCGCGCCGCGCGCACCGCGCCGCGAAGCTCGCAACGCAACGCGCACAGCGGCGCCCGCGTCTTCAGCGGCACAGAACCCGTGGTTCGCGCGCACGGGCTGGCTCGTCGCCGCCGCGGCGGCAGCCGCACTGGCCGTCGTGCTCACGCGCCCCGAGCCGCTGCCGGCCGCACCCGAATCGCGCGATGCGTTCGTCGCACGCGTCGCCGACGAGATCGTCGTGCCATGGACACCGACCGCCGATCCGCTCGGCGCCGGCATCAGCGGCGACGTCGTCTGGAGCCCCTCCGAACAGAAGGGCTTCATGCGCTTCCGCGGACTGGCCGTGAACGACAAGGCCGCGAACCAGTACCAACTCTGGATCATCGACGCCGCGCGTACGGGCGAGGACCCCGTCGACGGCGGTGTGTTCGACTGCACGTCGAACGGAGAGGTGAACGTGCCGATCGACGCGAAGCTCGCCGTCGGTCAGCCTGCCGCGTTCGCGATCACGCTCGAGAAACCGGGTGGTGTCGTCGTGTCGAAGCAGGAGCACCTGTTCCTGCTCGCCGCCGTCGGTTCGTGAGCGGCGCGCGCTGCGTGATCACGCACCCCGCGGCCGCTCGAGCCGTAGCGTGAAGTCGCCGAGCACGCTCCAGAACAGCATGCGTTTGCGACCGATGTCGCCGCCGACGTGATCCCAGTCGGTCGCCGCGGCTTCGATCTCGAACCCGCGCCGCCACGCGTCGCCGAACGTCGCTCCCGCGCCCAGTGCTTCACAGAAGCCGGGCGGCTCGTCGTAGAAGACCTTCGCGCGCCCGACGAGCGCGAGGCCGTTGCCGAAGAACAGCAGCGCCTCCGCGCCTTGGCGCACGCCGTACGACGGATCGTCGTACGCGAGGCCGAGGATGCCGAACGGCGTGATCGCCTCGCAGCCCGTGTGCAGGTAGAAACTCGGGCTCGTGGACGCGCCGCTGCTCCGCCACAACGAGCGCAACAGGAACCAGTCGAGTTTGCCGCCGGCGCTCGCGGCGCCGAGCGACGGCACGAGCCGGTTCTCCTTGGGCGTCCACGCCATCAACGAATCCGCGAGTGCCGTGTCGAGCGCGGACGCGTCGCAACCGTCGAACACCGAGCCCCACGGATCGCTGTGCGCGCGCACGGTGCGCAGCAGCGCCGGATACCGCAACCAATCGAGCGCCTGTGCGATGCTCGGCCGGCCGTGCACGTCGGCGCGCGTTTCGTCGGTCGTGTCCCAATCGCTCGCCGCCGCACGCACGACGCCGTACCCTGACCACAGGTCGTGGGCGAGCGACGCCGCGCGCCACGCCGTCTCCGCGCTGCCGGTGCGATACGCGTGGTTGCGATCGAGGAAGTCGGCGAGCAGCTCGCGCTCGAAGCGCGCATCGAACTCGTACAGCGCGTCGCGCCAGTTCGGCACACTCGCGGCGTCAACGAACTCGAGCTCACGCGCGCGGCCCTGTTCGTCGACGAGTCCCCCGCCGTCCGCGCCCCGCACGTCGCGCTTCGGCACGTACGCCGTGCCACGCGCGTCGATGCGCCCGACACCGACGTCGGGCCGCGGCAGCGGATTGCCGAGCCTGCGGTCCGCGTCGCTGCACTCGCGATCGCGGTCCGAGGGATCGACGACGACGTGCACACCGTCCTCGCGCGTCTCGAGCACGAGCTTCCCGTCGATCACGTGGAAGCAGTCCGCGAACGTCTGTGCACCGCTGCGCACGTGGGTGCACAGTCCGCCCGTCGCCGGCGGCGCTTCACCGAACGCTGCGATCACGATCTCGAACGCTGTCGGCGCCTCGACGTACACGTCCTCCCAGCGCCCGTCGAGGTCGCCGAGCACGACATCGCCGCGCATCGCCACCGCTTCCGGGATGCGCCGCACGAGATGCACGCCCTTCACCTCGTCGCTGCCGCCATCGGCGCGCGGAAACGCATCGTCGCCGTGCTGCCACCAGTCGATCGTGCGCACGATCAGCGCGTCCGGGAAGTGCCCGACGAGCAGCGCCCCTTCGAGCGCATGGCTCTCGTCCTTCGCGAACTCCCGCAGCACTTCGCGCAAGGCGAGCACGAGCCGTCCGTCGCGGTGCCCCGCCGCATGAAAATGGATCGCGAGCACCTCGACCGCGCGACCTTCGCGAGCGAGATCGTCCGCGAGCCGCTCGATGCGCGGGCGAAGATCGATACCGCCGTCGAGAGGCGCGAGCAGGCGCGGCTCGACGAACACGACGACGCGCTTCGCACCCGCAGCGCCGTCGCGGGAGACGAGCCGCTCGAGCCGCGCGATCTCGACGACACCGTCGGCGTTCTGATCGAACGCTTCGAAGCGCGCCAGCGCCGCCGGAACATCGAGATCCGACGGCGCCGAACGAAATCCGCCGCAGAGGGCGAGTGCCACGATGAGCAACGACATGGCCGCGAGAATAGCGCGGCCGTCGTGCTCGCACCGTCAGAGCTGCCGCGCGATCGCCTCGCACAAGGGGCGCAGCTCGGTCATCAGTTCCAGCGTCTCCGAGGTCGAGCGGTCGACGAGGACGAACGCGCCGTAGCCGAGCTCGAAGTCGACCCACGGGTAGGCGCCGAACGCGCCGGGTGAGCTGAAGCGCGTCGTCAGGGCGAGCGGGTCCTCGTCCTCGACCCAGCCGCCGACGCCGTAGCCGACGGAGAAGGGCAGCGGATCGGCTTCGAACTGCGCGCCGGCGGTCTGGTCGGCGACGAGCGCGAAGGCGGACTGTGTCGAGAGGATGCGGCGGCCGTCGACGGCGCCCCACTCGAGCGCGAGTTCGAGCAGCGGCGCGTAGTCGAGGACGGTGCCCTTGCCGCCGCCGGCGACACGCGGGTTCGGCGTGGGACCGAAGCCGTCGTAGGCGAACGTGTGCGCGCCGATCGGCTGGCAGAGTTCCTGGATCACGAAGGCCTCGAAGGCGCGACCACTCGCGATCTCGAGCGCGGCGCCCGCGGCTTGCATCGATTGGCCGCCGTAGCGGAACTGTGTCCCCGGCAGCGACACGAGCGGCCCCGCTCCGATCGCGGCGGCGCACTGCTGCAACGTCACGGTCGGTTGACCGAGGCAGGCTTCGCCGCTGGGCAGACCACTCGTGTGCGAGAAGGCTTGGGCGAAGGTGATGCCGGACTTCGCGCCGGTGAAGCTCGGCAGGAAGTCCGAGAGGCGATCGTCGAGCGAGACGATCCCCAGGTCGACCGCGCGCATCAGCGCCGCACCCGAGACCCACTTGGTCGAGGAGGCGTAGGGCACGCGCGTGTCGAGTGCGATGTCACCGAAGGCCGAGGCGTGCAGGATGCGGCCGTTCTGCACGTAGACGAAGGCGATGCCGTCCTTCACGAGCCAACTGTCGGAGTACGACTCGAGCACGGCGTCAATCGCGGCGAAGCTGGGCGTCGCGTCACTGGCGCGCACGCGGCGCTCCACGGTGTTCGACACATCGACGATGCCGGGCAGGACGAGCGGATCGATCACGGCGTACGCGGCCGCGATCTCGAGGCCCTCGAAGGACGGGTCGCTCGGCACGGCGAGTTGGAAGGACGCGCGCCCCTGTGCGTCGAGTTGGCCGCACAGGCCGAGCGTCGGCCCCTGCTGCAGCGCGTACTGCAGGAGCGGATCCCAGCCGAGGCCGATGACACCGCCCGAGGTCGCGATGCCGGGACGCACGCTCGACGAGAGGCCGCAGAAATAGAAGCGCCCGGCGTGAGCGGGCGCGGAGAGTTCGAACGTGCGGGACTGCCCGAGGACGAGGGCGCCGTCAGCGCGCAGGGCGGCGTCGGATGTCTGCGTCAGGGCGAGAAGGAGAGGCAGTGTGGTGTGCAGCATGGTGGTGGGCCCGCGCGAAGGGCGCGGAGCATGCTGATTCCGGATCGTGTGCGGCCGCGTGCGCGTGGTGGAGCGGACGGCGCAAGACCTGTCGCGAGTCGTGTGCAGGTTGACGCGTACGGTGTCAGACACGTAGCCGTCACGGAGGATTCGGAGTGCGGAACCGTCGCGCGTCGAGCGGACGG
>JBIKNC010000311.1:0-4169 GCA_044358925.1 Planctomycetota bacterium
GCCGAGAGTCCAGCTCGCTCCACCGAACGCATGAAGAGTCCCCGATCCGCAGCGCGATCACGGCTTCCCTCGCTGGTCTTGCTGGTCGCCACGGCCGCGCTGGAGCCGAAGGGGCCCGTGCAGGACGAGACGCTCACTCCGGAGCAACTCGTCGCGTTCGAGGAACGACTGGTGGAGGCGAGTGAGCGCGCGCTGTCGGCCTCGGTCGGCTTGCACATTCGCGAGCGCGGTTCCGTCGGTGATGGCAGCGGAGTGATCGTCACGCCCGACGGCTACGTGCTGACGGTCGCGCACAATTTCGCGCAGCCGGGCGCGCGCATCGACGCGGTGCTCGCCGACGGACGACGTGTGCCCGCGATCGGCCTCGGTCGCGAGGGACGCTCGGACTTCGCGCTCGTCAAACTGCAAGGCGACGGGCCGTGGCCGTTCGCGCCGATGGGCGATTCGAACGCGCTCGTGCGCGACGAATTGGTCGTCATGACCGGGCACGCGGGCGGCATCCTCGACGACCGGCCGTCGGTCGTGCGCATGGGCACGTTCGCCGGTCGACGCCAACAGTGGCTGCGCACCGACTGCGCGATGATGCCCGGCGACTCGGGCGGCGCGTTGTTCGACTTGGAAGGCAACGTGCTCGGCATCAACTCCTACATCGAGGAGAACGTCGACCTCAACTTCCACGTGCCGGTCGAGCTGTTCCGCGACAACTGGGAGCGGCTCGTCGCGAAGGAGAACTGGAACCCGGCGCGCGGTGAGCGCCCGCAGCCAGTGGTCGGCGCGCTCGGGCTCGACGTGCGCGGCGGTGCGGACGGTCTCACGGTGCGCCGTGTGCTCGACGGCTACAAGGCCGGTGAGTCGGGCATTCAGGACGGCGACCTCATCACGGCGGTCGACGGCGTGCTGGTCACGTCGTCGCGCGCCTTCTTCCGCATGCAGCTCGACGCGCAGATCGGCACGAAGATGAGACTCAGCGTCCGGCGCGGCACGGAAACGTTCGAGTTCGAACTCGAGATCGCGGTGCGGGAGGGCAACTGACCATGCGTTTCACTCTCGGGGCGTTCGTCGGGTTGGGACTGTCGGCAGTGCTCATCGAGCCGTTGCGCGAACCCTTGCGCGCCGGCTTCGGGACACAGGACGTGGCCGCGGAGCGCACCGTCGTTCCGGACGGTCGCGCGGGCCTCGAGCGCGCGTTCGGTGCGTGGTGCAAGGACCTCGATCCCAGTGTTCTCACGCTCTACTCCGAACCGGAGGAGGGCGACGCGCGCCGATCGACAGGTGTCGTCGTCGGTGAGGACCTGGTGCTCGCGAAACTGTCGGAGATCGGCAACGACCGCACCTTCGCGAACGACGAGAAGGGCGAGCGCATCGACGCGCGCGTGCTCGCGACCGACCTCGACGGGGACTTCGCGCTCCTGCAGATGGCGCTCGAAGGCGAGCAGCCCATCGTGTTCACGTTCGGCCACGAGTTCCGTGTCGGTCAGTGGGTCGCCGCGGCCGGTGCCGATGGCCGATGTGTCGCGGTCGGCGCGGTCTCCGTTCCGCCGCGCAACGTGCCGCGCGTCGTTTGGGGCCTGTTGGGCGTCAATTTGAACCAGTCGTTCCGCGGCGGAGCGCTGATCGACAGCGTCGTCGACGGCGGCGCCGCAGCAGCCAACGGCTTGCGCTCGGGCGACGTGGTCCTCTCGATCGACGGCCGCTCCATCGGGAACAGGATCGCGCTCCAGACCTATCTCTCGCGCACCACACCGGGACAGGAAGTCCGACTGGTCGTGCGGCGCGGCGAGGAGCAGTTCGAACGCACGGTGCGCGTGCGTTCGCGTTCGCTCGGCTTCGACGCCGAGCGACCGCACGCGGCGGACAACCTCGACGTGAGCGTGCGGCGCGACGGGTTCGAACTCGCCGTGCAGCACGACGCGCACGTGCTGCCGCGCGAGTGCCTCGCACCGGCCCTCGACGCGCGCGGTCGCGTCGTCGGCCTGCACGTCGCGCGCATGGACCGACCGGGATCGTTGTTGTTGCCCGCGAGTGTGGTCGACGAACGACTCACCGTCCTGCTCGAAGCGGCCGGGCGCGCGCCCGCCGTCGAAGCCAAAGAAGTTCCGGAGCCGGAGCTCCCGAAACGTCCGCGCGAGGTGTGACCGCGCGGCACTTCGAGCGGTCTGGGGTGTTGCTGCGGGCCGTCACCGTGTCACGTCGTCACGGCGCAGGTCGGCGATCGCCCGCGGTGCGGGCCGCTCGTGTTGCCAGGCGCTCGCGGTACGGGCCGCTCGTGTTGCCAGGCGCTCGCGGGACAGGCCGCTCGACACGTTCCCTCGACCGTCCCAACCGAGCCACGGGACTTTCCGCGCCTCCGCTTGATGTGGGAGGCCGCGTGCACCCGAGAAAGGTCGCAGCGGCTCTTCCGCGTTCCGGCGCGAGCCCGCATGCTGTTCCGCTTCATTCGTCGAAGAGACCCCAAGCCCGATGTCCACGTTCCGTCCGATCAGCCCCCTCCGCCGCGCCGCACCTCTGGCGCTCGTCGCGCTTCTGGCTGCCTGTTCACCGGCCCCGACGTCGCCCACGAACTCGACCTCGAAGGCGAAGGACGAGCCCACGACGATCGAGAAGGAACTCGCGAGCACTTCGCCGTTCGCCGCGCTGCCGGACTACGAGAAGCCGTCGCGTGCCGCAGCGAGCGCTCCGACCTCGAAGCTCGCCCAACGCGCCCTGCTCGACGACGCCGTGTGGCACGCCGCGGTCGACAAGGCGCACGAAGGTCTCGCGGCGTTCGTGAAGGCCGGCGAACTGCGCGACCAGGAGAACGAGGAGTGGCGCACCGAGACGCAGCGCGGCAAACAACTGCTCAGTGACGCGCTCGACGCGACGTGGGAGATCGAGAACAAACTGGAGAACGACCCCGCGCGCGCACGCACGCACGAATCGATCCTGCTCACGCGCGCCGCGTGGAACCGCAAGCTGCGCGAAGCCGGCAAGATCGTGCGCGGTTGAGCGCCGCAACGGCCCGTGCGCGATCGAGCGCACGCGACGAGCCGGGCACCTGAGCGCACGCGCGCCGCGCCGTCGCGTTCGCGGGTGCAACTCGGCAGTTTGGGCGCCGAATCGTCGCGCGGGTGTGGGAGCATGCGCGCTCCCCTGACGCTGCGCGATGCACATCGCGTTCGATGCGTCGGCCCGCCTTGCCGGCAGCGCGAGTGTCCTCGCGCGCGCACGTGCGGACCCACGACTCTCGCCCCACCTCCGAACCGATGATCGCTCTTCGTTCGTTCCTCGCCCTTCCGTTGCTCGGCGCCGCCCTCGTGAGTTCGGCGTGCCACAGCCCGCGCCAGCACGGTGCGTCGCACGACGCTCCGGCGAGCGCCGCCGCGCTGCCCGACCACGAAGCCGTCACCACCGCGCTGCGCCGCATCGTGCAAGAGGACAACGGCGGCTTCGGCCTGCACATGTGGGCCACGCTCGTCGATCGCGACGGCGTCGTGCGTGTCGTCGCGATGTCCGGTGAAGAGCGCGGCGACCAGTGGCCCGGCAGCCGCGTGATCTCGGCGCAGAAGGCGAACACGGCCAACGCGTTCAGCCTCCCGGGCCTCGCGCTCTCGACCGCCAACCTCTTCACGGCCGTGCAGCCGGGTCAGAGCCTGTTCGGCCTCCAAGAGAGCAACCCGGTCGACACCAAGGTCGCGTACAGCGGCAACGCCGCCGACTTCGGCGGGCCGCACGATCCGCTCGTCGGGCGCCGCATGGGCGGTGTGAACGTGTTCGGCGGCGGGCTCGCGCTCTACGACGCGAACGGCGAACTCGTGGGCGGCCTCGGCCTCTCGGGCGACTCGTCCGTCGCCGACCACATCATCGCGTGGAAGTTGCGCGACGCGCTCGGCCTCGACCACGTCCCGGGCGGCGTGAGCACGACCGGCGACGACAACATGGTGCTCGACTTCACCAATGGTGCGAGCGCGGGCGGCTGGGGCCACCCGGAGACGACGCCCGGCGCGTCGACGATCGTCCGCACGTTGCCGACGAGCCACCCGATCGCGAAGAAGTGACGCACTGCCCGCAGCCCCGCACGCCGCACCACGCGCCGCGCCGCCTGTGAACGCTCGCTCCGCTTCAACGTCCGCAGCCCCGCGCCTCGCCCTCGTGACGGGCGCGTCGTCGGGCATCGGCGCGGCGGCGGCGCG